>NZ_JBEYZX010000001.1:0-468288 GCF_040646255.1 Streptomyces sp. NPDC046203
TCACAACCGTTCACTCCCTCGTAATGGATGACGTTGCGCATGGTACCCACATCGGACTTTCGGTGCGGGAGGGTGCGGGCGGCACATGACACCCCCACACGCTGCGACGTGTGACGGGGCGGGCTTCGTAGCCCCATTTTCGGACCGTCTCCCCTGGTACGCGCCCTGAATGCGGCAAGCCTTCCCCGATTCCCGGACGCCGAAGGCCGGTCGAGAAACCCGCAAGGGCTCCCCTGTCGCCGCGTTGACACCCACTCGGAAACATGTCACGGTCGTAACCGTTCAGAACGGTTACTTGAGCGACCGTTCCTCTCGAAGGGGGCAGTGGACATGGCGGATCAGGCGAAGAAACGGCGCGGGGAAGGCGCCCCGGTGGGGCGGCGGGCCCTCCTCGGCGTACTGGCCGCGGGGGCGGTGGGAGTCGTGGCGGGGCCTCCGCTCCAGCGGGGCTGGGGGAAGGCTCTGGCCGCCGCCTCCCAGGTGGACGGCACCGGACTCACCGGGCTGCTGCCCAATCCCGGCGGCTTCCGGTACTTCAGCGTCGTCGGGTCGGTACCGCGCAAGAGCGAGCGGAACTACGCGCTGACGATCGGCGGCCTGGTCGACCGCCCCCGCACCTACACCCTGCCCCAGCTGCGGGCGCTGCCGCAGACGCGGGTCGTCGGCGATGTGGTGTGCACCGATGGATGGCGGGTCGACGGCACTCCCTTCGAGGGGGTGAAACTGGCCGATCTGCTCGACGCCGCCGGTGTGCGCGGCGAAGCCGGGGCGGTGCGGTTCACCTGCTTCGACGGCGCCTACAGTGAGAGCCTCACCCTGGAGCAGGCCCGCCGCTCGGACGTCCTGGTGGCGCTGAACCTGCAGGACAAGCCGATCACCCATGAACAGGGCGGTCCGGTACGCCTGTACGTCGCCCCGATGTACTTCTACAAGTCGGCCAAGTGGCTCTCCGGTATCGAGGTCACCGAGAAGGTGGTCCCGGGGTTCTGGGAGGAGCGCGGCTATCCGGTCGACGGCTGGCTCGACGGGGCGGACCGGGGCGATGGAGCAGCCTGAACGGACGGACCGGGTGCGGCGGTTCGGCTCCTCCCAGCGTCATGTCCACCGCGCCGTCGGATGGCTCATGCTGATCTGTCTGGCATCCGCGGCCTGTCTCTACCTCGGCCCGCTCGCCCAACTCGTGGGCCGGCGCCCGCTCGTGACCACGGTGCACAGATGGTCCGGCATCCTGCTTCCCGTACCCGTTCTGCTGGGGCTGCTGTCGGCCGAGTTCCGTGCCGACCTGGGCCGTCTGAACCGCTTCGCGCCGTACGACAGACGCTGGCTGCGGGCCGTCCGCCGGGGCCGTACCGGGCCGAGGGACCGTCCGGCCGGCAAGTTCAACGCGGGGCAGAAGCTCTACGCGGGCTGGATCGCCGGTGCCGTGCTGGTGATGCTGGGCACCGGTCTGCTGATGTGGTTCACGGGCGTGCTGCCCTTCATCTCCCGCACCGGCGCGATCTTCGTACACGACCTTCTGGCCTGGTCGATCGCCCTCGTTCTCGTCGGGCACACACGTATGGCGCGCGCCGACCCGGAGGCCCGGCTGGGGATGAAGACGGGCTATGTCAGCCGGTCCTGGGCCGAGCGGTGGCATTCCCGATGGCTGACGGAGGAGTGCGCCGAGGGGGTACCGCGTCCGGCAAGCCCTGTCGGCCCTGCCGGACCTGCCGGACCGTCCAGGGCGGCCGAATCGGCCGAATGATCCCGCCCGTGCCGCCCCGACGAGCGCGTTCCGCTCGCGCCGACCTCACGCGCGTAACCTTCTTGACCGGTTACGCGTATCCATGTCACTCTCTTCTCACACTCGCCGTGCTGGGGACGCGCCGGCGTATGTGTCACTACTTCGCATACACATCCGCTCCTGAGGGGGAATCATGAGACGACGACTTCTGACCGCCGTCGCGGCCGGGGTACCGCTGGTCGCGGCGATGTATCTGCCGACCGCCTGGGCCGGCACCGGGACATCCGCCCCCCGGGCCTCCGCCTGCTCGACCATCACCGTGCGGGCCCCCGAGGGCACCGCGGTGGAGAGTGTGGCGGCGGTCGCCCGGGAGGCCGGAACCGTCGACGTGCCGGAGATCCCGCCCCTCCCCGCCGCGCACATCCCCGACGTACCGGCCTACTGCGATGTGACGGTCACGCTGACACACCCCGGCGAGGGCGATCACGCCAAGGTGACGGTCTGGCTGCCCGAGACGGGCTGGAACGGACGACTCCAGACACTCGGGGGAAGCGCCTTCGCCGCCGGCGACTACGGCGCCGGCCTCGCGGGCGCCGTCAAGAACGGCTACGCCACCGCCACCACCGACGCCGGCGTCAAGACCTACCTCGACAGCAGTTGGGCCCTGGACACGAAGGGCCGGGTCGACACCTCGCTCCTGAAGAACTTCGCCTCCCGCTCCGAGCACGAGGCCGCGGTCGTCGCCAAGCAGGTCATCGCCGGCCACTACGGCAGGACGGCCTCCTACGCGTACTTCAACGGCTGTTCCACCGGCGGCCGTCAGGGGTACGCGGAGGCCCAGCGCCACCCCGGCGACTACGACGGCATCCTCGCCAACGCGCCGGCCGTCAACTGGGACGAGTTCGAGGTCGCCACCCTGTGGCCGCAGGTGGTGATGAACAACGAGAAGACCTACCCGAGCGGATGCGCGTTCGACGCCTTCAACACCGCCGCCATCAAGGCCTGCGACGCGCTCGACGGCGTCCGGGACGGCCTGGTCGAGAACCCGGCCCGCTGCGACTTCGACCCGCGCCGGCTGATCGGCACCACCCTCGAGTGCGAGGGCGAGCGGGTGACCATCACCGCGGCCGACGCGGCCGTGGTCCGCAAGATCTGGGACGGCCCGCGCACCGCGTCGGGCGAGAAGCTGTGGTCGGGCGTCCCGATCGGCGCCGACCTGAAGTTCCCGTACCTCGCGGGCACCCTGCCGGACGCCCACGGCGACCTCAAGGGCCAGGCGTTCCCCGTACCGTCCGCCTGGGTCGCCTCCTGGGTGAAGAAGCAGCCCGCGTTCGACGTCTCGACGATCACCTACGCCCAGTTCACCGCGCTGTTCCGGCAGTCCCAGGCCGAATACGGCAAGGTCATCGGCACCGACGACCCGGACCTCTCCGCCTTCCGTAAGTCCGGCGGCAAGCTCCTGACCTGGCACGGGCAGCAGGACCAGCTGATCCCCACCCAGGGCACGGTGGATTACCGCCGGCAGGTCGAGCGGCGGATGGGAGGCGCCGAGCGGGTCGACGACTTCTACCGCGTCTTCCTCGCGCCGGGCGCCGCCCACTGCGCGCTGACCGGGCAGACCGACGACCTCGGAGCCCTGCGGGCCTGGGTCGAGCGGGGCAAGGCGCCCGCGACGCTCCCCGCCACCCTGACCGACTCCACCGGCAAGCAGGTCGCCCGCGACCTGTGCGCCTACCCGAAGGTCTCCCGCTACCAGGGCCACGGTGACCCGGCCGCCGCCGACAGCTTCCGCTGCGTGTCCCCGACCCGTCACTGATCCGCCGGCTCCCTCGCGGCGACGCGATCGCCGAAGACACCCCCCGGCCCGCCTTCTCTCACTCGATGAGGAGGCGGGCCGGGGGTGTTCTGTGCGGCGGCCGCGCGTGGCGCGGGCCGGAGCGGAGTTCCCGTCGGGTGTTCCGGCCGGCGGATGCCTGAACTCTTCACCCCGGGAGCGCAACGGGACGGCGGCGGAAAACCCCTGGCGAGCCCTCTGCTGCCCTGCGGGATGCTGCCGTACATGATCGACCGTGCGTACGCGATCAGGGTGGTGCGGGAAGAGTTGAACCGCGGTCACGCGGGGCCCACACCGGCCAGCGGGCCGGCGGCCGAAGGCGGCCCCGTGCCGTGACACGCGCGCCGAACACCCGTATGCGAAGAGCCGGAGCCGGAAACGGCCCCGGCTCTTCGCATACGGGTGTTCGGCGGGGAACACCGGGTCACGGCATCCCCTTGCGAGGGGCACCGCCGATTCCCGTCAGAAGTGGTCCACGTCGACGACCGCCTGGGCGAACGCCGTCGGCGCCTCCTGCGGCACGTTGTGCCCGATGGACAGGGTGCGGTGCTCGTACGGCCCGGTGAACTTGTCGCGGTAGGCGGAGCCGTCGGCGGGGCGCGCCGTGAAGGGGTCGAGCAAGGGGTCGATGGCGATCGTGGGCACCCCGATGGCCGGGCCCGAGGCCAGCCGGTCCTCGTAGTGGTCGTAGCGGGGCTCGCCCTCGGCGAGGCCCAGCCGCCAGCGGTAGTTGTGGATGACGATCGCGGCGTAGTCGGGATTGTCGAAGGCCGCCGCGGTGCGCGCGAAGGTCGCGTCGTCGAAGTCCCAGGAGGGGGAGACGAGGTCCCAGACCAGCCGGGTCAGGTCGCGGCGGAGGTCCTGGCGCTCCATCGCCTTCCTGCCGCGTTCGGTGGCGAAGTAGTACTGGTACCACCAGGTGTGCTCGGCGGCCGCGGAGATCGGTTCCTGCTGCATCTCGCGGTTGGTGACGAGATATCCGCTGACGGAGACCAGCGCCTTGACGCGGTCCGGCCAGAGGGCGGCGAGGATGTCGCCCGTCCGCGAACCCCAGTCGAAGCCCGCGATCACGGCCCGGCGGATCAGGAGCGCGTCCATCAGCGCGATGACGTCGAGCGCGATCGCCGACTGCTGGGCGTTGCGGAACGTCCGGGAGGAAAGGAAGCGCGTGGTGCCGTGGCCGCGCAGGTACGGCACGATCACCCGGTAGCCCAGGTCCGCCAGCAGGGGAGCGACGTCGACGTAGCTGTGGATGTCGTACGGCCAGCCGTGCAGACAGATCACGGCGGGCCCGTGGGCGGGGCCCAGTTCGGCGTAGCCGACGTTCAGCAGACCGGCCTCGACCCGGCGCAGTGCGGGGAAGGTGGTGTGGGTGCCCGGGGCGATCTCCGGTACGACGGGGGCCGTGTCGCCGCGGCCCGGGGTGGTGGCGTACGCGACGCCCTGGAGGCCCGCCGGCGAGAGAGCGGCCGCTCCGGTGCCGAGGCCCATCGCCCTGGTGAAGGTGCGCCTGTCGATCATGTGAACCCTCCGTGCGCTGTAGCGGTGCCATCCCGTGCCGCACGGGAAGCAGTCGTGAACACGTGCCTGTGTGTGGGTGTGCGAGGACGACTCTGACACGTTCGGCGTCACCATTCAAGGTGGTGACTCATGATTCCGTGTCGTGTCGCCGAGGGTTCCTCGCTCCCGTGCGGACTTCCCCCTCGGAGGCGGAGGGTGCCACCGAGGGAGAGGGGGATCGGCGTGGGGGTCAGTGCCGGTGCGTCAGGGCCCGCTGTACGGCCGAGGCCATGGCGCTCTCGCCTTGGGCGTTGGGGTGCAGCGGAGCCGCCGGGCTCTGCGGGACGAAGGGCTCGATCCATCGCGTGCCGGCCGGTGCGCACAGATCGTGCCCGACTGTCGGGGTGTACGTGTCCACGTAGGTCGCGCCGCCGAGTCGCGCCTGGCGGGCGAGCATGGAGTTCAACTCCTTCTCCTTGTCGCGCAGATACGGGAAGTCGCCGGCCGCGAGCGGCACGGTGGCGCTGGTGCAGCCGACCCCGTTCTCCGGGAAGAGGGCCGGGTAGCCGACCACGACGATCCTCGCGTGCGGTGCGCGGCGGTGGATGCCTCGGATGACCTGGGCGACCTTCGGCCCGGTCGCGGCTATCGACTCCGTGACCCGGTCGGTGCCCGAGCCGGTGAGATACGCGCGGCACGGGGCGCCGGACGGGTCGGTCGCCCCCAGCTGCGCGCATGTGCCCAGCACCGTACTGAAGCCGATGTCGTTTCCGCCGATGGTGAGGGTCACCAGGTCGGTGCGCCGGTTCACCGCGTCCAGCTGCGGTGCCGCCGTTCCCTGCGGGGAGGTCATGTCGACGGTGGTCGCGCCCGAACAGGTGACGTCCGTCAGTCGCGTTCCGGCCGACGAACGAGCAACCAGGGAAGGGTAGTTGTTGCTGCTGCGCAGACAGTGGGCGTCGACCTGGTCGGGGACCAGAGGGGCGGCGGCGTAGGAGTCGCCGAGGGCTACGTATGCCACGCCGTGTACGGGGTGCGCGGGGTGTGCGGAGTGCGCGTGGTGCGCGTGGTGCGCGGTCGGACTCGCCATCGCGGGCTGGGTCGCGGCCAGGGCGCCGGCGCCGCAGATCAGGGCGGCGCCGACTGTCAGAGCGCGCTTCAGGCTCGTCAGGGGAAGGCGTCTCGTCATGGTGTTTCCTCTTGTCTTCCGGATCCCGCTCGGGGTCGGCGGGGTGTGAAGTGCCGATGGTACGGGCGTAGTTGGGTGCCCCTGTTTGTCGCGTGTACCCGCCGCAAGGCGGGATTCGCCGGTCGGGAGGGGGTGATCGGCGGCGGGCGGGTCCATCGGATTCATCGGCTGCGCCTGTCGGAGCGTCAGCAGGGCAGGCCGGAACACGGACTCACTTAAGTAACCGTCTTGACAGGTGATTTTGCGAGTGGCAGGTTGATCACCACACAAACCGGTGACGGTTGATCGGTCGGGTAGGCCGGCTGCTCCGGTCTCGAAAGGGCGTGCATGGTGAACATCAAGGCTGCGGGTAAGCGGAAGGTGCTGACTGGGGCGGTGGCGGCAGCGGTCGCGGGGGCCGCGTTCGGGGTCGTCGCCCTGACCGGCACCGCCACCGCCACAGCCGACACGGGGGCCACCGTCCGGGCCGACCGGGACGGGCCCCGGCCCACCGTCGTACTGGAGCACGGCGCGTTCGCGGATTCCTCCAGCTGGAACGGAGTCGTCTCCCGGCTGCGCGCCGACGGATACCCCGTGGTCGCCGCCGCCGATCCGCTGCGCGGCCCGCACGACGACGCCACCGCTCTGCGCGGCCTCCTGGACCACATCAAGGGCCCGAAGATCCTCGTCGGCCACTCCTATGGCGGATCCGTGATCAGCGAGGCCGCCGCGAACGACCCCGACGTCAAGGCCCTCGTCTACGTGGCGGCCTTCCTGCCCGCCCCCGGCGAGTCCGCGCTGGAGCTGACCGGCAAGTACCCCGGTTCCACCCTCCCCGACACTCTCGATCCGGTGTCCGTCACCCGGCCCGACGGCACCCGGGGCACCGACCTCTACATACGGCAGGACAAGTTCCGCCATCAGTTCGCGGCGGACGTCCCGCGCGAGGAAGCCGCTCTCGCCGCCGCCGGCCAGCGCCCCATCGCCCAGACCGCGCTGGAGGAGAAGGCCACCGTCGCCGCCTGGAAGACCATCCCCAGCTGGGCCGTCGTCACCACGCAGGACCTCAACATCCCGGCCGCCGCGCAGCGGTTCATGGCCGAGCGGGCCCACGCCCGCGTCACCGAGGTCGCCGCCTCGCACGCGGTGGCCGTCTCCCGCCCCGGCGTCGTGACCCGCGTCATCGAGGACGCCGCACGCGCCACCCGATGACCCTCCCGGCCGTGACCACCACCTCCGAAAGCGAGAACAGCCCATGGACCTGAAGCTGGAAGTCGTCGTCCTCTCCGTCTCGGACGTCGACAAGGCCAAGGAGTTCTACCTCGACACGCTCGGATTCCGCGCCGACGCCGACTTCCCGATCCACGACGGATACCGGATCGTCCAGGCGACACCCCCCGGCTCCGCCTGCTCGGTCATCTTCGGGGAAGGACTGACCACCCTCCCCGCCGGGTCGGCCCGGGGCCTGCATCTGATCGTGACCGACATCGAGCAGGCGGTCGGCGAACTGACCGAGCGCGGAGTCGACGTCGAAGGACCGTTCCACGACGTCACCGGAGCCTTCCACCAGGTAGCCCCCGGTAGCCGGGTGCCGGGGCTCGCGCCCGGCCGCCCCAGCTACGGCACCTTCGCCCGTTTCGCCGACCCCGACGGAAACGAATGGTTCCTCCAGGAGGTCACCAAGCGCGCCCCCGGGCGCTGACCGTGGCGGCCCGCCGCCCGGTGTGCGGGTGGGCGGCCCCCGATCGGGCCCGCGGGCAGCCGGACCAGGAGCGAGGGAGGAGACCGGGCCGGACCCGGACTCGGCTCCCGCCGTCGGCCACCCGCGTGCCGGCTCAGCCCTTGCGTACGCCTTCGATGAAGCGCGCGGCCGTGTCCAGCCGCTCGTCGAGGAGGCCGGGGGCCTGGCCGAGTTCGATGAAGAGTTCGTGCACGCCCGCGTCGGCGGCGGCCCGCGCGTAATCGACGTACTGGTCGAGCGTGCCCGACGCCGGCAGCTGCTCCGAACCGGTCCGCTCCTGGGTGAGGGTGGCGTTGAGGCGCAGTGCCATGCGCAGCTCCTCCGGGTTCCGTCCGGCGCGTTCCGCCTCCTCGCGGATCTGCCGCCACATCCCCATCAGCGCGGGCAGCGGCATCGCCACGGGCAGCCAGCCGGCCGCGCGCCGGGCCACCCGGCGCAGTCCGGCGGGTGTGAACGCGGCAAGCAGGACCGGGGGATGGGGACGCTGGGCCGGCTTGAGACCCACGACGGTCTCCGGCACGGTGAACAGCGGCCCGTCGTGGGCGAACGTCTCCTTCTCCCAGTACGCCCGCAGGACGTCGAGCGTCTCGTCGAGCCGGGCGCCGCGCCCCTCCCACGGCACGCCCACCGCCGTGTACTCGTCGGGCATCCAGCCGAGTCCGAACCCGACGTCGAGCCGGCCGCCGCTGAGGAGATCCAGAGTGGTCAGCGACCGGGCGAGCAGTATCGGCGCCTGCCACGGACCGTTGAGGGTGCTGGTGCCGAGCCGTACCCGGCTGGTGTGCGCGGCGACGAAGGACAGGCTCGTGAGCGGATCCATGTGGTTCTCGAAGGAGCGTGGCATCTCCCCGCCCGGGTACGGAGCGCTCGGCGTCCGGGGCGCGAGCACCCGGTCGCCCGTCCAGAGCGAGTCGTACCCCAGCTCCTCCGCCGTCCGGGCGTAGCGGACGACACCGTCGAGATGTGCGTCGCTGCCGAAGGTGGGCAGGGACAGTCCGAGTCGCATGTTCATTCCCCCAAGGTGAGGTACGGGTGCGGGTGTGCCGAGACGGCCGAACGAGTGGCGCGTCCGGCACACGTTCGGATTGTCGCTCCCGGATCCCGTGGACGGCCCGTCGTTGTTCCGGCGTGTCCCGTGGACTCTTTCCTTCCGCGCACCGGGAGAAGGATGCGCCGATCGACGAACCGGCACACCCCGCATCGAGTAACCGACTTGACTGGTTACGTGTGCGCGGGGCATAGTGAGGTGTGTTGGGGCAGTGAGCAGAACCCGATCCATGAACGACGTACTGGAGGCTGAGCATGAACACGGAACTCGCCCTGGACTCCGCCGCGGTGGCGCGTCACGAGCGGTTCGGCAAGCTCCCCGAGCGGGTCCGCTTCGAGAACATGACCGAGGAGAAGCAGGCCGAGCCGAACGCCGGGACAGTCGACCGGTACGACCCCGAGGGCTCGTGGAACCACTACTCGTGCCTGGCCCTGGACCTGGGGCTCTAGAGGGAGTTCCGCGCCAGCCCGCCAGCCCGCCAGTCCGTCACCAGCCCACAAGCCCACCGTCCACGTCATTCCATCCACCCACGACCGAAACCGAAGGGCCGCGTCCGCGTCCGTGTGAACGGACGGGCGGACGCCGCCGAAAGGGAGAAAACGCGTGATCACCTACGACCGGCTCTTCATCGGGGGCTCCTGGGTGGAGCCGAGCGACCCGGAGCCGCTGGACATCGCCGCACCGCACGACCGGTCGGTGATCGGCCGCGCCGCCCAGGCGCGGCCGGCGGACATCGACCGCGCGGTCGCCGCGGCGCGGGCCTCCTTCGAGGCCGGCGAGTGGCGGCTGACCCCGCCCGCCGAACGGATCGCCGTGCTACGCCGGTTCAACGCACTGCGCGAGAAGAACGCGGAACGGATCGCGGACCTGATCTCGCGGGAGAACGGCTCGGCCGCCTGGTTCACCCGCGCCGGACAGGCCGGTCTGACCCGACAGGCCCACGCCTATCTGACGGCGGCGGAGACCTTCGCCTGGGAGGAGACCCCGACCCCCTCCGACCCCGCCACCCCGGTGCGCAGCATCGTGCGCCGTGAACCGGTCGGTGTCGTGGCCGCGGTCATCCCGTGGAACTCGCCCTTCTCCTCGGCCACTTCGAAGATCCTCCCCGCGCTGCTCGCCGGCAACTCCGTGATCCTCAAGGTGTCCCCGGAGAACTCGCTCAGCATGGGTCTGCTCGCCGACCTGCTGGAGGAGACCGGCCTGCCGGAAGGGGTGATCAGCGTCCTTCCCGCCGACCGGGAGACCAGCGAACACCTCGTCTCCCACCGGGAGATCGACAAGATCGCCTTCACCGGCTCGACCCGGGCCGGCCGCCGCATCGCCGCGATCGCGGGCGAACAGCTCAAGCGCGTCAGCCTGGAGCTGGGCGGCAAGTCCGCCGCGCTCCTCCTGCCGGACGCCGACATCGGCAAGGCCGTCACGGGCCTGAAGTTCGGCTCCCTGCTCAACAACGGCGAGTCGTGCATCGCGCAGACCCGGATCCTCGCCCCCCGCGCCCGGTACGAGGAGGTCGTGGCCGCGTTGAAGGAGCTGGTGGAGTCGCTGAAGGTCGGCGACCCGGCCGACCCCGACACCTTCATCGGCCCGATGATCCGCCCCGACCAGCAGCAGCGGGTCCGCGACTACATCCGGCTCGGCATCGAGGAGGGCGCCCGCCTCGTCACCGGCGGTCCGGACATCCCCGAGGGCCTGGAGAACGGCAACTACGTCACACCGACCGTCTTCGCCGACGTCGACAACTCCATGCGGATCGCGCGGGAGGAGATCTTCGGCCCGGTCCTGGTCGTCATCCCCTACGACGACGAGGACGACGCCGTCCGGATCGCCGACGACTCCGAGTACGGTCTGTCCGGCGGCGTCTGGTCCGCCGACCGGGAGCACGCCCTCGCGGTCGCCCGCCGGCTGCGCACCGGCACCGTCACGGTCAACGGCGCCTCCGTCGCCTTCGACGGCCCGTTCGGTGGCTTCAAGGCCAGCGGCATCGGCCGCGAGTACGGGGCGGTCGGCCTCGGCACGTACACCGAGTACAAGACCATCACCGTCTGACCCGGGCTCGTCCCCAACCCCCTGTATGGACATGTGTGCCCCGCACCGGAACGCTCCGGAGCGGGGCACACATGTGTCGGTGCGGCCGGCTCAGCCGCGCACGGCCCGAGCCGCCGAAGGCTCCCCGGTCCGTGCGCTGCCCGCCTCCAGTACGAGCTCGCGCCCCTGCCACCGGCGCCGCAGCCAGCGATCGTGGCTGGCGACGACGATCGCGCCCGGGCCCTCGCCGAAGGCATCCTCCAACTCGTCGCAGAGCCGCGGCGAGAGATGGTTCGTCGGCTCGTCGAGCAGCAGCAGCCGAGGCGGACGGGCCACCAGGAGCGCCAGCGCCAGACGCCGGCGCTGGCCCACGGACAGCTGTCCGACCGGCTTGTCCAGGTCCGCCTCATGGATCAGACCGAGTGAGGTCAGCGGCACCTTCTCGGCCCGCTCAGGACCCAGCGACAGCTCGTACGTGTCCCGGACCGTGCGCCCGGGCCGCTCGAACACGGTGTCCTGGGTGAGCAGCCCCACCGTCAGACCGCGCCGCCTGACCACCTCGCCCCCGGCCGTGAGCTGTCCCGCGAGTACGGCGAGGAGCGTCGACTTGCCCGCCCCGTTGCCACCGGTGACGAGCAGCCGGTCGTTCGCCGCCACGTCCAGCCGGTCCAGCGAGAGCCGGTCCGGCACCCGTACATCGCGCAGCGCCACCAGCGGCGAAGGCCGCCCTTCCGGTGTCAGGGCCGCCGGATCGTCGACCGCGACGGCCGTTTCCCCGGCCGTGAACCGCAGCGGACGCGGCGGCTCGGCGACCTGGAGTCGCTCCCGCTCCTCCAGCCGCCGGGAGGCGTCGCGCACCCGGCGGGAGATCTGGTTCTGCACCCGGCCCGCGCGGTGGCCGTACCCCATCTTCTCGTGGTCGGTGCGGCCCCGGTCCGGGGCCAGCCGGTGCGCGGTCACGTTGGCCGAGCGGCGCAGCTCCGCCAACTCCCGCTGCTCCTCGGCGTATCGACGTTCCCAGCGTTCCCGCTCGGCGCGCTTCTCGGACAGATAGGCGGTGTAGCCGCCGCCGTAGCGCACCGGGCCGTCCACCGCCGGATCGAGGTCGACCAGGTCGGTGCAGACGGCGTCGAGGAACGCCCGGTCGTGACTGGCGATCACCACCGCCCCCGGCATGCCGCGAACCTGGTCCTCCAGAAAGGCGGCGGCGCCGTCGTCGAGATGGTTCGTCGGCTCGTCGAGCAGCAGCGCCGACGGACGGCGTACGAGCAGCGCGGCCAGCGCCAGCCGGCCGCGCTGGCCGCCGGAGAGCGAGCCGAGTGTGCGGTCGTGCGGAACCGGTCCGAGACCCAGCCCGTCGAGCACGAGGGCGGCGCGGCGCCCGGCGTCCCAGGACTCCCGGGCCTGGGCCTGGTCGAGGCGTGCGGCGTAGGCGTCGAGGAGCATCGGGTAGCCGGGGTCGTCCTCGGGGACCCGGGCGAGTTCCGCGCCGAGCCGGTCGAGTTCCGCGAGATCCGCGCGGGCCTCGCGGAGCGCGTCGGCCAGCACCGTGGCGAGGGTCGCGCCGCTGTCGAACGGCATCTCCTGGGGGAGATAGCCGAGGTCGGCCGGGCGGGTGACACGTCCGGCATCGGGCTCGTCCACGCCGGCGAGCAGCCGCAGCAGGGTGGACTTGCCGGCACCGTTCTCGCCGATCAGGCCAATACGGGTGCCGGGCGAGGCGGTCAGGCCGACGCCGTCGAGAATCCGGCGTCCGCCCAGGTCGCGGACGAGGTCATGGGCGAGCAGAGCGTGCGGGGACATGGGGGTTCCTTCGGTGGGAGGTCGGTGGGCGGCCCGCCGGGCGGATGCCTCGGGCGCGGGCCGGATCGCACCGGCGGGTCACACCGAGGGCGCCCCCGTCTCCTTCAGTTCTCCGTCGGCCAGCCGCAGCCAGCGGTCGATCCCGATCCGCGCGAGGAACCTCTCGTCGTGACTGATGACCATGAAGGCGCCCTGGTACGAGTCGAGCGCGCTCTCCAACTGGCCCGCGCTGACCAGGTCGAGGTTGTTGGTCGGCTCGTCGAGCAGCAGCAGCTGAGGAGCCGGTTCGGCGCACAGCACACAGGCCAGGGTGGCGCGCAGCCGCTCGCCGCCGGAGAGCACCCCGACCGGAAGATGGGCACGGGCGCCACGGAAGAGGAAGCGGGCGAGCAGGTTCATCCGCTCGGCCTCCGGACGCTCCGGCGCGAACGCGGCGAAGTTCTCCGCCACCGTGAGATCCAGGTCCAGCAGATCCAGGCGCTGCGACAGATAGGCGATCCGGCCCTCGCTGCGCTTGATCTCCCCGCTGTCCGGAGCGAGTTCGCCGGTGATCAGCCGCAACAGGGTCGTCTTCCCGGCGCCGTTGGGACCGGTCAGCGCGATGCGCTCGGGGCCGCGGACCGTCAGGTCGAGACCGCCGGGGCCGAAGACGTCCTTGTCGCCGAGCCTCACCCGCATTCCCTCGCCGAGGAACAGGGTGCGGCCGGCGGGCACCTTGGTGTCGGGCAGCTCCAGGGTGAGACGCTGCTCCTCGCGCAGCGCACGCCCGGCCTCGTCCAGACGGGCCTTGGCCTCGCTGACCCGGGAGGCGTGCATCTGCCCGGAGCGCCCGGCGGCCTCCTGCGCGCCCCGCTTCATGTTGCCGGCGAAGATCCGGGGGAGCCCGGCGTTCTTGAGGTTCTTCGCGGCGTTGCTCGCGCGGCGCTCGGCCCGCTCGCGGGCCTGCTGCATCTCCCGCTTCTCGCGCTTCAGGTCCTGTTCGGCGTTGCGTACGTTCTTCTCGGCGACCTCCCGCTCGGCGCGGACGGCCTCCTCGTACTCGGTGAAGTTGCCGCCGTACAGGCGCAGTTCGCCGCCGTCGAGCTCGGCGATGCGCTCCATGCGGTCGAGCAGCGCACGGTCGTGGCTGACCAGGAGCAGGCAGCCGTTGAAGTCCGCCAGCACGTCGTACAGCTTGTGCCGGGCCTCCAGGTCGAGGTTGTTGGTGGGCTCGTCGAGCAGCAGGACGTCGGGGCGCCGGAGCAGCTGGGCGGCGAGGCCGAGGGAGACCACCTGGCCGCCGCTGAGCGTGCTCAGGCTGCGGTCCAGGGCGAGATGCGCCAGGCCCAGACGGTCGAGCTGGGCGCGGGTGCGCTCCTCGATGTCCCAGTCGTCGCCGATGGTGGTGAAGTGCTTCTCGTCGACGTCGCCGGACTCGACGGCGTCCAGGGCGCGGATCACCTCGGCGATGCCGAGCACCTCGGCGACCGTGAGATTCCCGGTCAGGGGGAGGCTCTGCGGGAGGTAGCCGAGGGTGCCGTCGACACTCACCGAGCCGCCGGTGGGCGCGAGTTCGCCGGCGATCAGCTTGAGCAGGGTGGACTTGCCGGATCCGTTGGGGGCGACCAGGCCCGTGCGGCCGGAGGGCATGCTGAAGGACAGGTCGTGGAAGACCGGCGTGTCGTCGGGCCAGGAGAAGGAAAGGTTCGAGCAGATGATGGTGGCGTCGGACATGGCGAGACCTCGGAAGTACTGAGGGCGGAGTGATAGACCTCTGCCCTGGGCAGACGGGTGAAAAGGGGGCACGACAAAGCCGACCACCTCGGCGGCAGTGCTCTTCGGCACCGGCCGGTGGCCGTCAGATCCGGATCTCACCCGGAGATGTCGTCTTCACCCACCACGTCTGCTTCTCCTCTACGAACGGTCTACTTCTCCGGCAGTGTAACACCTTGCCGCGGAACGATGATCGTCGCGCGGGCCGCATGCGCACACGTGTGCACATGCGGAGCCGGTCCGACGGGATCGCACGGTGTGCCGCGGGACCGCAGGGTGCGTCGGGCGGTGCCGGGCGCATCCCCCGGAACACGGGCCCGCGGGGGAAGCGCCCGGCGTCGCTCAGACGCCCTCGCGCAGGAACGCGGCGGCGCGCTCGGCGATGGCGTAGACCGTCGGGTTGGTGTTGTTGGAGGGGATCGAGGGAATGACGGATCCGTCGGCGACGCGCAGCCCCTCCAGCCCGCGCACACGCAGCGCGGAGTCCACCACGGAGCCCTCGTCCTCGCCCAGCGCGCAGGTCCCGACGGGGTGGCAGTAGGACGTGTACGCGGTGCGCGCGTAGACGCTCAACGACGCGGCGTCCGTGACCTCCGGCCCCGGGGCGACCTCCTCCGGTCCCCAGACGGCGAGCGCCGAGGAGCGGGCGATCTCCCGCGCCACGCGGATGCCGTGGAGCGTGGTGTGGACGTCACGCTCGTCCGTGAAGTAGCCGGGGTCGAGAACCGGTCGCGCGTACGGGTCTGCCGAGGTGATCCGCAGGGTGCCGCGGCTGTACGGCCGGATGGGCGAGATCCCGATCGAGAATCCGCTGGCCACCTGAGGCTCCGGGTTCGGGAACGGGATGTCGACGAAGATGAACTGGAGGTCGGGCCCGTCGAGTTCGGGCGCGCTGCGGAGCAGTCCGATGATCTCGCCGTGGTTGCCCCGGGACGGGGGCACCGTGCGGCGGGTGCGGTGGACGAGGGTGAGGAGCGGGTGGTCGTGCAGATTGCGGCCTACCCCCGGCAGCTCGTGGAACACCTCCACACTGGCCTCGCGCAGTTTCTGGCCGGGCCCGACCCCCGAGCGGAGCAGAAGCTGGGCGGAGCCGATGGCGCCGGCCGTGAGGACGACCTCGCGCACCGCTCGCGCACGCGAAACCCGGCCCTGGACGTCGTACTCGACACCGACACAGCGCCGGCCCTCGAAGATCAGCCGGTGTGCCATGGCTCCGGTGACGACATGGAGGCCGGGCCGGCCGAGAGCGGGGGTGAGGTAGGCGTCGGCGGCGCTCTGCCGGCGCCCGTCGACGATATTGAGGTCCACGGGGGCGAAGCCCTCTTCGAGCCCGCCGCTGATGTCGGTGGCGCGGCGTAGGCCGGTCTCGATGGCACCGGCGAGGCAGGCGAGCCCGATGGGGTTCGGTTCGGCCATCGGGGCGACGGTGAGCGGACCGGCCTCGCCGCGGCCGGGGGCCCCGCCGCGCGTGGTCTCGGTGCGCTGGAAGTAGGGGAGCAGATCGTCGAAGGTCCAGCCCTTGGCGCCGTGCTCGCCCCAGCTGTCGTAACCGCTGCGGTGACCGCGGGCGAAGACCATGGCGTTGATGGAGGACGAGCCGCCCAGTCCCTTGCCGCGCGGCAGCATGACGCGAGGAGCGGACCGCGGGGGAAGGGAGCCGGCGAGCTGGGGGACCGTCGTGTCGCCCCAGTTCGCGGGCGTCTCGCCCAGGCTCATCCAGGCCGGCGGATCGGAGACGGCCTCCGGCAGGCCCGCGGTGTCGGTGCCCGCCTCCAGGACCAGGACGCGGACCCCGGCGTCCTCGGTGAGCCGGCTGGCGAGCACACAGCCCGCCGAGCCGGCGCCGACGACGATGAAGTCGTAGCCCGGGGCCTCGGCGTGGTCGGGTGGTGTGGCAGGTGTCGAATCCGTCGCGTTCCGACGAGACGTCACTCCATGCTCCCTCGGGTCGAATCGGTGATCGGGGTGGATGTCGCCGATGGGATCGATGATGGGTGACACTGCCCACGAGGAGGGCGTCCACACGCTCGGGGGAGGGGTAGGACACGAGGGACGGAGGGGAACCGCCGGTGGCGTGGTGAGCCGAACGCCTCTCGGGCGGACCGCGACGGCACGGCTCAGGAACGGAAGGACCGTCATGCGTATCCCTGGCCCCGAGCCCGAGGACGACGATGGGCCGCGCGCGATCGCGGCCGCGGGCGGGCTGCACCGGTACCAGCTGTATCTGCACGAGCGCTACGGTCCCGTCGTGCGCTTTCGGCTGCCGGGCGCCGACACGGCCGTGTCGATCGCCGACCCGGTGCTCCTGGAGGCCACCGCGCATCTCGACGAGCGGCCCGAGGAGCTGTTCGCGTTCCTGGACCCGCTGTGCGAGGCGGGCAACCTCCAGGTGCTTCCCGCCGCCGAACACACGCCCTGGCGACGGCTGATGCTCTCGGTCTTCGCCGGACGACCCGCCCACGAGCGCCACTTCGCGCGCTTCACGGAGCAGGCACGGGAACTCGCGGACCGGTGGGCCCGGCAGCCTGAAGGCGAACCAGTGGAATTGCAACAGGAGTTGACCACGCTGTCGCTCAGGATGATCGACGGGTTCGCCCTCGGCACCGGGGGCAAAGCGGCCGAAGGGACGGAGACGGGCGAGGGGGCCGAGGAGGACGAGGGGTGTGTCGTCGAGGCCTTCGAGGAGGTGCTCACCGAGCATCTGGGGCGGCTCTACCAGGTGCCGCGTGCCGATCCGCGTTCGGCGGAGCGGGCCGAGGAGGCCCTCGCGTATCTGCGGGGCAGGGTCGACCGTGCGGTGGCCGCGCATCACGCGGACGGCCGAACCGGCCGCAGCGATCTGATCGGGGCGCTCGTCGAGGCGGGGGAGAGTCCGGCGAGGATCCGGGACACGGTGATGGTGACGCTGCTCGCGGCGCACCACACCACCGGGGTCGCCGTGTCGTGGACGCTGCATCTGCTGGGCCTGCATCCCGGCGCGGCCGATCGTGTGGCCGGCGAACTGGACCGGGTGCTCGGCGATCGCGCGGTGCCCGACTACGCCGACCTGAAGCGGCTCACGTATCTGGACCGGGTCCTCAAGGAATCGATGCGGCTCTTCCCACCCGGCCCGTACGGGGCGCGCGAGGCCACCGAGGAACTGCGCGTGGGCCCGTACCGGATCCCGGCCGGAACGACCGTGTTCTATCCGTTCTGGGCGCTGCACATGAACCCCGCGTACTGGCCCGACCCCGAGCGGTTCGACCCCGAACGGTTCACACCGGAGGAGATCGCCGGTCGGCCGAGACTCGCCTACGTCCCGTTCGGGCTCGGGCCGCGCGGTTGCGAGGGCGCCGCCCTGGCCACGGTCGAGGCCCAGCTCGTGCTGGCCGTCCTCCTCAAGCGGCTGCGCTTTCAGCCCGTGCCGGGGCACGAGGTGACGCCGGTGGAGCGATTCGTGCTGTGGGCGCGGGACGGGATCCGGATGACGGTACGGCCACGGCCACGGCCACGGTCTCGGAACGCCTGAGGTGGGAGTGGGGCCGGCCGCCGGGCTTCCGGTCGGCCGGCCCCACGGGCCCGCTCATACGGCGACGGGCCGCCGGGTGGGATCAGCCCCAGGTGCGGATCGAGGAAATCGAGTCGTTGTAGGGGTAGTTGAGGGTGTTCCAGGTGTAGTTGTTCTGGAACACGCCCTGGATGCCGGTGAAGTTGTTGTCGTTCCAGGTGTAGAGCGTCTTGGCGCCCTGGATCTGGATCGAGGAGATCTTGTCCTGGAGGTTCTCGACGCCGGAGCTCGAGTTGTCGCCCTTGCCGAGGTCCGGCGAGTAGGGGTCGTTGCCGACCGACCACCAGTTGCAGTTCTTGAGGTCGTAGTCCCGGCACAGCGACCAGCCCCCGACCGACGTCGCGGCCGATGCCTGGGAGACGAGGGCGAGCGGGACCAGGGTCAGGGCGGACGTGGTCACGGCGACGGCGGCCAGTGACGTGGCTCGGTTCAGGAAACGCATGGTCATCCTCCGGTGGGTCGTACGGATCGGACAGGACGTGCTTCTGCTCCGGCAGGAGGCGGAGCAGAGTTCCAGGGGGAAGCAGGGGAGTGGAGAAAGGGGAAGGGTGCGGCGCGGCTCGGGCGGGCGTTCACCGCTGCCGTCGTACGGAGTCCTCCTCCGCGATCGCCGTGCGCCAGGCGTCGGACAGCGCCAGCCGCTTGAGCCGGTCGACGCCGAGTGCGGGGTCGTGGCGTTTGCCCGGCAGCCGGTAGGCGTGGGTGTTGAGTTCGGTGACGGCGACCCGCAGCCCGTCGGACCGCCAGGTGTCGACCGACCACGCGACGGCCCCCTCGCCGCCCTTGCGGGGGTGATCGCGAGTGGTCTTCACCCGGGTTCCGTCCGCCTGCCCGGCGGCTCCCGCGAAGACCTCCTCCAGGGCCTTGTCGCCCGGCTTCCACCTCTGGACGGTGACCGCGATCAGGCAGCTGCCCCGGCCGTCGTCCACGGTGAGATGCCCGTAGCCCGGGGCTCCTCCCTCGTCGGCGGTCCGCAGCCCCTGGGGCGTCGCACGACGGATGACCTCGGTGATTTTCGCGGCGGGCAGATATTGGAAGGAGGGTGCGGGAGAGGCTCCCCGGGGAGGCGCGGGAACGGCCGCCAGGACGGGATTCCACCGGGCCGAGACGGCGATGTCGGTGAGCTGTCGTCCGTCGAGTGCCGGCGCCGGCCGAGGGCGGGCGGAGCTGTCCCCGCCATCGCCACCACCGCTCCCACCGTCACGGGACGCGGAGACGGCGACCTGACCGCCGTCCCGGTCGATGCGCACCGCCGTCCACCGCTGCCCGGCCGAGGGCTTGGTCTCGTCGACGGGAGACTGGTCGAGGAGCAACGTCGCGCCGTTGTCGAGCTTCGTCACCGTGCACCGGCTGTAGGGGTGTTCGGACGGGTCGGGGCACTGCGAGAGCTGCGCGGCGACGGGTGCTGGGACGCGTCCGACCGAGGCGGACAGCCGACCGGAGCCGCCGGCGTCCGTGTACGTCAGAACGGCGGGGGCCAGCGGTTCCTCCGATGCCTCACCGGACGCGCGTACGGCGAGCCCTCCACCCTGTGGGACGAGAGCCCGCAGCGTGTGGGCCACCGAGGGGCGCCCGTCGGCAGCGGGAGCCTCGGGGGTGGAAGAGCACCCCGACGCGAGGGCCACGCAGGCCACCGCTGTCAGGGTTGCGCGGAGGGAGATACGTGTTCCGCTCTTGGCGGACTGTGAGGGGACGGGAAATGAGGGAGCCGGCCGTGCAGCGGACGCTCCTGTGCCGTCGAGGGCGAACCCGCGATCGCTCGCCGAAGGGCTGTGGCCTGCACAAATATGCGGGTCATCCGGGCGTGATGCGCGGGTGTCGCCAGTGGGGATGGTGCCGGCCATCGGTCCGTCTCCTTGCATCACGAGGGTGGCTTCGCAGGCGCTGACACGCGGGAACGGGAACACACTCCCTCACACGTGTGTCGGGAGATTAGCACACGTGTGAGTGGTGGTCCGGGGCCTCGGGCGAGACTCGGGAAGGGCGGTGCAGCCCGATTCGCCGGTGCTGGCCGTCGGCTTTGTTTGCCCCGCCCGTCGCCCCCGAAGTGAACCCGCCGAGGAGACGAGGTGTCGGTAAAGAGGCGGCTGTTCCACAGGGTTGACGCGCGTCGACCCGGCCGCCAACCTCGGGGGGCGGCCCGGCTGGCGGGTCGTCTCAGACCTGTTCGGCGATGGAGGTCCGATGCGCAGAAGCACCGCCCAGTCCCGCCCCGTACGTCTGCTCCTCTCGTTCGTGATGCTGCTGTCGTCCGTGGTCGTGGGTGTGGTGGCCACCGCCGGCCCCGCGCAGGCGGACGGCTGCTACACCTGGTCGCGCACCCTCTCCCAGGGGGCGTCCGGCGCCGATGTGACGGCGTTGCAGATCCGGGTGGCCGGCTACCCCGGCTACGGTGCCGTGCTGGCCATCGACGGTTCCTACGGCCCGGCCACCACCGCCGCCGTGAAGCGTTTCCAATCCGCGTACGGGCTGGCGGCCGACGGCGTCGCGGGCCCGGCGACCTTCGGCAAGATCTACGCGCTCCAGGACGACGACTGCACTCCGGTCCACTTCTCGTACGCCGAGCTCAACCACTGCAATTCCACCTGGGCGGGCGGTGCCGTCAGCGCGGCCACCGCCAAGTCCAACGCCCTGCGCACCATGTGGAAACTGGAGGCGCTCCGCCACGCCCTGGGTGACCAGTCGATCCGGGTGACCAGCGGTTTCCGCAGCCAGGCGTGCAACAGTGCCGTCGGGGGTGCCGCGACCAGCCGTCATATGTACGGTGACGCCGCCGACCTCGGCGCCGGGCCGCACGCGCTGTGCACCCTCGACAAGGAGGCGCGCAACCACGGCTTCAACGGCATCCTCGGCCCGGGCTACCCCGGCCATGACGACCACGCCCATGTCGACCACCGGGCCAGCCGCTACTGGTCGGCACCCAACTGCGGTATCTGAACTGCGGTATCCGACAAGGGAATTCGCCTCACCTGAACGTGCGAACGGGTGTGCCCGGCCGGAATCCGATCCGGCCGGGCACACCCGGTGCGCGTCGCGGGGACGAGCGTCCGCCGGTCCGGAACCGGGCCGCATCGCCGCACCGCCGGTCGTCGTGCCGAGTGCCGGGTGCCGCCGTTGGAGCGAGTGGCTCGTCAAGGTGGTCCGAGGGTGACCCTGCCAGTGACAGTCTCGGCGGGAGTGTCCTCAAGGCGGATCTGGCAGGCCGCGACCCGGCGCCCGAATCTGGGTGCCATGACGACCACCGAGTCAACCGCCGAAGCGATCACCGAGTCAACCGCCGAACCGGCCACCGAACCGACTGCCACAGAACTGCCCCGGCCCTCGCCCGTCCGCATGACCCCACGTCAGAGCGCGGCCCTGGTGGCGCTGCTGGCGGCGCAGTTCATGCTGGCAGCGGACTTCTCCGTCCTCAACGTCGCCCTTCCCGGGGTCGGCACGGCCCTCGGCTTCTCCGCCGGCGGCCTGCAGTGGATCGCCACCACCTTCGCCCTGTGCGCGGCGGGCTGCACCCTCGTCTTCGGCCGCGTCGGCGACTATGTGGGGCGCCGCAGGATCTTCGTTGCCGGCATGGCCGTCCTGGCCCTCTCCTCGCTGGTCGGCGGCATGGCCGACGCGCCCACGACGCTGCTGTGCGCCCGCGCACTCCAAGGGCTGGCCACCGCCGCCGTCACCCCCGCCGCGCTCGCCCTGCTCACCACCGCGTTCACCGAACCCGCCCTGCGGACCCGGGCGCTCGGCCTGAACAGCGTGATGATGAGTTCGGGATTCAGCGCCGGAGCCGTACTCGGCGGCCTCCTCACCGATGTGCTCTCCTGGCGCTGGGCGTTCTTCGTCAACGTCCCGGTGGCGCTCGCGGCGATCCTCGTGGTCCCGAGGGTCGTGGGCGCCGACCCCGCTCGCGGGACCCGTCCGCACGGCCGGATCGACCTGCCCGGCGCGGTGCTGAGCACCGCCGGACTGTTCGCCGGGGTCTACGGCGTCACCCGCGCCGGAGAGTACGGGTTCGACCTCCCCGCCGCGGTCTGTCTGATCGCCTCCGCCGTCCTGCTGGGCACGTTCTGGCTCGTCGAGAGCCGTACGGCCGACGCCCTGGTCCCGGTACGGGTCCTGAAGAAGCCGGACGTCGCGCTCGGCAATCTCGCCGCGCTGTTCATCTTCGGCGGCGAGACGGCACTGATCTTCTTCACCGGTCTGTACGTCCAGGACGTTCTGGGTCTGTCGTCCCTCGCCGCCGGTCTGGTCCTGCTCGGCATCGGCGTGGGGCAGATCATCGCCGGCGCGCTCGGACCCCGCATCCTGCGACGGGTTTCGCCGCGCACCCTGCTCGGCCTCTCCCTGACCCTCCAGGGCGCCTTCATGCTGCCCGTGGTGGCGGCCGGCTCCGACCCGCGCTGGCTGGTCCCGCTGATCGCCACCCAGTTCGTCAACGCCTTCTTCTCCATGACGGCCGCGCTGTCCTTCATGGTGATCGTGACCTCCTCCGCCGCCGTCGGCGAGCAGGGCATGGCGACCGGCATGGCCACCGAGAGCCAGCAGGTGGGCATGGCGATCGGCATCCCGCTGACGAGCGCGCTGTCGGTCGCCGTCGCCGGGCCGGCGGTGCCCGGCGTCGCCGCCCGGCTCACCGGTATCCACACGGCGGTCGGTGTCACCGCCGTCTGTCAGCTCGTCGCCGGGCCGCTGATCTGGACGGCCCTGCGCAAGGCGGCGGGCAAGCGCCGGCGGCCGGGTGCTCGCCGAGCCGCCTGACCGGACCGGACTCCATAATCGACGGGATGGAGAGCATCGTGAACACGGACCTCGGCGGCTACCTGCGGCGGATGCGCGAGCGCGTCCGCCCCGAGCAGAGAGGGCTGCGGCCCGGTGGATCCCGGCGGGTCCCGGGGCTGCGGCGCGAGGAGGTGGCCGCGCTCGCGGGCGTGAGCCAGACGTATTACACCCGGCTCGAACAGGCCCGGACCGCCCATGCCTCGCCGCAGGTCCTGCTCGCCATCGCCCGCGCCCTGGAACTGGACCCCGACGAGCGGGACTACCTGCTGAAGATCGGTACGCCGGTGAGCGACCCGGAGCGTCCAGCGCCGTGCGAGGACCAGGTGAGCGAGGCCACCCGGATGCTGCTGACCTCGCTGGGCGGCGTGGCGGCGGCCGTACTGAACTACCGCTGCGACATCCTGGCCTGGAACCCGCTCTTCCACCGGCTCTTCGCTCCCCATCTCGACGCGGAAGCCCCGGACCATGCCGGACAGCGCCCCAACGTCATCCGTCTGAACTTCCTGGACGGCGAGGTACGGGCGCTGTACGCGGACTGGGCCGCCGAGGCCGTCTCGAACGTGACATATCTGCGATTCATCTCCGGGAACCACCGGCACGACTCCCGGCTGGCCGAGCTGATCGGAGAACTGTCCATCCAGAGCGACGAGTTCGCGGAACTGTGGTGCCGTCAGCGGGTGGCGAATTGTGTCGAAGGAACCAAGGTGCTCCGCCATCCCGCCGTCGGCGACATGGAGTTGATGTACCAGTCCGCCGACCTCCAGGACGGCAACATCCTCAAGGTCTACCACGCCGAGCCCGGGTCCCCGCACGAGGCGGCGCTGCGATTGCTCGCCCCCGCCCCCGCCCCCGCCCCCGGCCCGGCCCCGGTCCGCTCCCGCTGACGGCCGTGCCGGGTCAGCCGGCCGGCCGGGCCGCCACCCGGTCGAGGAAGGTGTCGACCAAGCGGTACGCGTTGTCCCGCGCGACCCGCTCCATGGCCCGGCAGCGTGCGGTCAACTCCTCCGGAGTGAGGCCGACTTCCGCGCACTGCTCCACCGCGCCGTCGAGGCCGAGCCAGCCCTGGACGATGTCCAGGGTGACCTCGGGGTGGAACTGGACCCCGAGTGCGTTGCCGGTGCGGAACGCCTGCGCGCACACGTCGTTGCGGGCGACCACTTCGGCGCCGGGCGGGGGCAGGCAGCGGTCGAAGTGCCACTGCATCCACGGGCCGGCCGGGACGAGCGCGGGATCGTCGCTGTCGATCTCCACCCAGCCGATCTCGGGACGCGGAGCGCGTTCCACGCTGCCGCCGAGGGCGGTCGTCAGGGCCTGGGCCCCGAAACATATGCCCAGCACCGGGATGTCGAGCCGGTGCGCCTCGCGCAGGAGGGCGAGTTCACCGTCGATCCACCCGCCCACCGCAGCCCTGTCGTAGACGGACCAGGGGGCGCCGAGCGAGACGACGAGGTCCCAGCCCTCGGCGCCGGGGAAGTCGCGGTGGAGGTCCGGTGTCCTGTGCAGTTCCTCGGGGACGACGGTCAGGACCGTCAGCTCGTAGCCCCGCTGGACGAGTCGTTCTCCGACCATCCCGGGAGCGGTCACATGGTCGTGCTGGATGACGAGCGCGCGCATGGCGGTGTCCTTTCCCGGCTCAGTTGATCTCGGCGTACTCACGGAACTCCCAGTCGGTGACGTAGTGGTGGAATCGCGCCAGCTCGTCCCGCTTGAAGGTGAGGAAGGCGGAGACGAAGTCCGCTCCGAGCACCTCGGTGAGCGCGGTGTCCGCCTCCAGGGCGTCGAGCGCCCGGCCGAGGTCCGTCGGCAGCCGGTCCGCGGCGCGGGTGTCGGACGCGTGGCCGGTGGCCGGCGCGGGCGGCTCGGCACCGGCGTCGATCCCGAGACGCATCGCGGCGAGCAGACCCGCGATGGCGAGGTACGGGTTCGCGGTGGCGTCGCCGAGGCGGACCTCCAGGCGGGCGCCGCCGCCGCGCTCCGGCGGGACGCGGACCATCGCGTTGCGGTTGTCCAGGCCCCAGTTGATCAGCCAGGGCGCGGCGGTGTCGGGACCGAACCGCTTGTACGAGTTGACGGTCGGGTTGAGCAGCGCCGACAGGGCGGGGGCGTGGGCGAGGACCCCGGCGAGGGCGTGCCGGGCGATGTCGGCGAGGCCGTAGGGGGCGTCGGGCGCGTCGAAGACGTTGGCTGCGTGCGCGTCGACGAGGGAGACGTGCAGATGGAATCCCGTACCGCCGCCGTCGTTGGTCGGCTTGGCCATGAAGGTCGCCAGCCGGCCCTCGGCGCGGGCGAGTTCCTTGACCGCGGCCTTGAACCGGAAGGCGCGGTCGGCGGCGTCCAGCGCCTCGGAGTGGTCGAGATTGATCTCGAACTGCCCGCCGTCGAACTCGCGGTTGCCGCCGCTGACATCCAGGCCGAGGTCGCGCAAAGCCCGTGTCGTACGCAGGAGATGGCCGTCCGGGTCGCCCCGGAGGCCGGTGGTGTAGACGTTGCCGGGGGCGGCGGCGTAGCGCCGCCATCCGGTGGGTGCGCCGTCGTCCGGTTCGAGCAGCACGTATTCGAGTTCGGGTCCGACGAGGGCGGTCAGACCCGCGTCGTCCAGCCGGGCGGTGACCCGGCGGAGCAGGTCCCTGGGGGACTCGGGCACGGTCCGGCCGGTCGCCGGGTCGTGGACGTCGCCGATGCACCAGGCCACGCCCGGCTCCCAGGGCAGGGCGCGCACGGTGCCGAGGTCCGGCCGGACCAGGACGTCGGGCATGCCCGCCGCCAGGCCGCCGGGGACGTCGGAGTGATCGCCGCGGGCGGCGGTGTGGTAGACGAGGCGGCTGAAGGCGAGGCCGTGTCCCGCCGCGTGCGGCAGGTGCTGCAGCAGGATGTCCCGGCTGCGGGCGGAGCCCATCAGATCGGGGTACGTGACGCGGAGGACGTCGACCCCCTCGGCGGCGAGCGCCTCCATCGTGGGTCGGACCTCGGGGTCGGGGTGGGCGCTCAAGGGAAACTCCAGGGGTGCGACGGGAGTGTGTGCGGTTGTGCGGCGTGGTGGTCCGCGGTCCGCACGGCGGAAGGCACGCCGAAGGCGCGGCCCGGCCGGCACCGGACGGCGGGGAGGGACCGTCGGACGGCCGGGCGGGCCGGGAAGATCATTTGACGCCAAACGATAAGAGCCGGGTGCGGTGCCCACAAGGGGGGCGGGGCGACTTTGTCGGGCCTGTTTCCGGAGGCGGCCCTCCGTGTCGTCCCGGGTGTCCCGGCGCTCCCCGCGCGGTGCGCGGGCCGCCGGAGCCGGGCGGCCGAGGGGGATACCTTTGGCCGCGACGCAACCGCCGGCGGCTCTGCCGTCACCGAAAGTCGAGGAGGATCCCGTGTCCGGGTCCCGCCGCACCATCACCGAAACCGAGCAGGCCGTACGGCGCAGACTGGGCGGTCTGTCCATCCAGCACGAGGCCATGGCCGCCGTGGGAAACATCCACCGCGCCGCCGCGGCCGTCCGCCAGCACCTGGAGAACTCGGTCCTGCGTCCGCACGAACTGACCTGGACCGGCTTCGTGGTGCTGTGGGTGCTGTGGATCTGGGGGGAGGCGGAGAGCTGGTCGGTGGCCGAGGAGGCCGGTGTCTCCAAGGGCACCCTGACCGGGATCTCCCGCACCCTCGAATCGCGCGGCCTGGTGGCCCGTTCCGCCCATCACGAGGACCGGCGCCGACTACTGCTGTCGCTGACACCCGAGGGGGAGCGGCTGATGGAGGAGCTGTTCCCGGCGTTCAACGCGGAGGAGGCGTTCGTCGCCGCGCCGCTCGACGCCGACGAGTGCCTGCGGCTCGCCGACAGCCTGCGGGCCATCGTCAGCAATCTGGAGGAGCAGGGGGAGCGGCGGCGGCGGGAACTGCTCGACGGGGAGACTCTGGCTCCGCGTCGCTCGGGCCGCCGTCCGCGGGGATAGAGCGCGGCATGTGCGCACGGCCCGTCTCTGCGGGGCTCGCGCGTCTCGAAGAGCCGGACACGTACGCGAGTTGACCGTTCGTCGGTTTGCCGGGTGGGGGGTCGTCACCTGCGTGAAAGGGTGCCGTCCCCAGTAAACGTTTGAGTCCAAATAAATCTGTCGGATCCCTTGACACCCCCGCGCGTCCGGCTGTTTATTCGGGGTCAAACGAATTGGAGGTGGGGACATGCCCCGCGAATCTGGGACAGCTGTCGTCGCCGGAGTGCCGGTCGACACCCGGCACTGGATCGGAGGTGAACGCGTCGCCTCCGCCGACACGTTCACCGACCTCTCGCCGATCGACGGCAGCGAACTCGCCGAGATCGCCCGGGGAACCGCGACCGAAGCCGCCGCCGCCGTGGCCGCCGCCAAGGCCGCCTTCCCCGGCTGGGCCGCCACGCCGCCCGCCGAACGCGCCCGCGTCCTCCACGCCATCGCCGACGGCGTGGAGCGACGGCTCGACGACCTCGCGATCGTCGAGACCACCGACAACGGCGCCCTGCTCCGCTCTCACCGGCGCGGTGTGATGCCCCGGGTCGCACACAACTTCCGCTTCTTCGCGGACTGGTTGCTCACCCTCGGCCACGAGGACTTCGAGACCCGCGGTCACACCAACCACGTCGACTGGGACCCGGCCGGCCCGTGTGTGCTCATCACCCCGTGGAACGCGCCGCTCATGCTGGCCACTTGGAAGGTCGCCCCCGCGCTGGCCGCCGGCAACACCGTCGTCCTGAAGCCCGCCGAGTGGTCGCCGCTGACCGCCTCCCTGCTCGCCGACATCGCCGCCGAGGCCGGACTGCCCGCCGGAGTCCTCAACATCGTCCAGGGGTACGGCGCCGAGATCGGCGACACGCTCACCTCGCACCCGGACGTCCGGCGCATCAGCTTCACCGGCTCCGTGCCGACCGCCCGCCGGATCGCCGCCTCCGCGGCCCCGCAGCTCACTCCGGTCAGCCTCGAACTCGGCGGCAAATCACCGCTGTTGGTGTTCGCCGACGCCGATCTCGACCTGGCCGTCGATCTGGCGGTGGAGCAGTACGACAACGCCGGACAGGTGTGCCTCGCCGGCACCCGGCTGCTCGTCGAGGAAGCCGTGGTCGAGGAGTTCACCCGGCGCTTCACCGAGAAGGCGTCCGCGCTGCGCCAGGGCGACCCGCGCGACGAGGCCACCGACATCGGGCCCGTCATCCACACCCGGCAGCTGGAGAAGATCGACGGCTTCGTCCGGCGGGCCGTCTCCGCCGGAGCCTGCACCGTCATCGGCGGACAGCCCCGGGGTGGCAACTTCTACGCCCCCACCCTGCTCACCGACGTGGCCCAGGACTCCGAGATCGTCCAGGAAGAGGTCTTCGGACCGGT
This sequence comes from Streptomyces sp. NPDC046203, assembly GCF_040646255.1. Taxonomy (NCBI): domain Bacteria; kingdom Bacillati; phylum Actinomycetota; class Actinomycetes; order Kitasatosporales; family Streptomycetaceae; genus Streptomyces; species Streptomyces sp. NPDC046203. The sequence goes on from NZ_JBEYZX010000001.1 coordinate 28,245, forward strand.
CCTGACCCTCCAGACCTTCACCGGCGAGGACGAGGCCGTCCGGCTCGCCAACGACACCCGCTTCGGTCTCGCCGCGACCCTCGTCACCGGCGACCGCGAGCGCGCCGACCGCGTCACCGCACAGCTCGTCGCCGGCACCGTCTGGGTCAACTGCTTCTTCGTGCGCGACCTCAAGGCGCCGTTCGGCGGCTCCCGCCACTCCGGCGTCGGCCGTGAGGGCGGCACCTGGAGCTTCGACTTCTACTGCGACCTCAAGAACACCGTGACCGCGCCGAAGGGATGGCAGGACCGTGGGTGAGATCACCGGAGCGGGCCTTCTCGCCCACGTCCCCACCATCGTGCTGCCCCGCGAGGTCCGGCTGGAACTCAACGAGGGCAAGGAGATCACGCTCGTCACCGGCCTGGAGCAACTGCGCAAGGACGTCTTCGAGCGCGACGACTACGACACCGTCGTCGTCCTCGACTCGCACTGGGCGACCACCGTCGAGTTCGTCGTCACCGCACAGGACCGCCGGGCCGGGCTCTTCACCTCCGAGGAGCTGCCGCGCGGCATGTGCCGCATGCCGTACGACTACCCCGGCGACCCCGAACTCGCCCACAACATCGCCTCGTTCGCCGAGCGCCACGGCACCTACATCACCCCGATCGACGACACCTACCTGCCGGTCTACTACGCCACGATCAACCTCTGGAAGTTCCTCGGCGAAGGACTGCCCGACAAGCGATGGGTCACCATCGGCGTCTGCCAGACCGGCGACGTGGAGGACCACCTCCGACTCGGCCGCGCCCTGGCCGACGGCATCGCCGCCACCCCCGGCCGCCGCGTCCTGCTGATCGCCTCCGGCGCCCTCTCGCACTCCTTCTGGCCGCTGCGCGAACTGCGCGACCACGAGGCCAGCGACCCCGCGCACATCTTCACCCCCGAGGCCCGCGCGGCGGACGAGGAGCGGATCGCCTGGTTCAAGGAGGGTCGCCACGGCCAAGTCCTCGACACCATGGAGGACTTCATGCGGTTCAAGCCGGAAGCGAAGTTCCACCACTACACGATGATGGCCGGCGCTCTCGGGGAACGCGCGTGCACCGCGAAGGCCCGGCAGTACGGCGCGTACGAGAACTCCGTCGGCACCGGCCAGGTCCACCTGTGGTTCGACCGCCCCGCCGGAGGCTGGACCGCCCCCGCCGCCCCTGCCGCGCCCGCCCTCGCCGTACAGCAGTGATCCGTACGGCCGGCCGCCCCGTACGTACGGCCGTGATCCGTGCCGGCGGCCGCCCCGTACACCCGAGACGCCCGTCCGGGTTCCTCGCGGACCCGTGACCCGTACGTACGCCGATCCCCGTACGTACACCAACCCCCTTACGCATACCGGCCCGTACGGACGCCCACCCGCACAGGGGCGAGCCGTACACAGGCCGACCCGCACCGTCCCCGCACACCCGTGACCAGGAGTCCTGCCATGCCCGAATACCGCCGCATCCTGCTGGACGGCGCCGCCGTCCAGGTCGTCGTCGACGGGGACGAACTGCTCGCCGCCGACGGCCGCCGCGTCGCCGTCGAGGACGCCCACCACCTGCCGCCGGTCGAGCCGTCCAAGGTGATCGCCGTCCACCTCAACCACACCAGCCGCGTGGACGAGTTCGGCATCGACCTGACCGACACCCCCACGTACTTCCACAAGCCCGTCTCCGCCCTCAACTCCCACCGGGGCGCCGTGGTCCGCCCCGAGGGCTGCAAGTGGCTCAACTACGAGGGCGAGGTCGCCATCGTCATCGGCCGGACCGCGCGGAACATCTCCCCGGCCGAGGCGGGCGACTACATCGCCGGCTACACCGTCGCCAACGACTACGGTCTGCACGACTTCCGCGACACCGACGCCGGATCCATGCTCCGGGTCAAGGGCTCCGACACCCTCTGCCCGCTCGGCCCCGGCCTGGTCACCGACTGGGACTTCCGCGGCAAGCGCCTGCGCACCTACGTCAACGGCGAGGTCGTGCAGGACGGTTCGACGGACGAGATGACCTGGGACATGCACTACCTCGTCGCCGACATCGCCCGCACCATCACCCTCCACCCCGGCGACGTGCTGCTGTCCGGCACGCCCGCCAACTCGCGGCCCGTCCAGCCGGGCGACGTCGTCGAGGTCGAGGTCGAGGGGCTCGGCCGGCTCGTCAACCACATCGTCACCGGCCCCACCCCGATCCGTACGGACGTCGGCGCCCAGCCCACCGAGTCGGAGGAGGTGCTGTCCACCGCGCTGGGCGGCGACTGGGAGTTCCGCGGCATCAGGCCGCCGAAGCGCTGAACCACGCGTGGACACCAGGCGCGTGGACGCCGAGCGCGCGGATCTCGTGCGCGTGCATCACATGCGCGCGGACCTCGTGCGTGCCGGCGTCCGACGCGCCGGGACCGGACCTGTCGAACCCGACCGAGGAAGAGTGTGACTCAATGGATCTGAACAAGTGGCTGGCCGCGGCGGTCGCCTCGAACGCCGACTGGACGAAGAGCTTCGCCCCCTACGACCCGCACCCGGCCCTGGCCGTCGACGAAAGCCGCTTTGCCGCCGCGTTCGAGGTCTTCACCGAGCGGCTGAAGGACAACTACCCCTTCTTCCACCCGCGTTACGCGGGCCAGATGCTCAAGCCCCCGCACCCGGCGGCCGTGGTCGGCTACCTCACCGCCATGCTGATCAACCCCAACAACCACGCCCTGGACGGCGGTCCGGCCACCGCCGACATGGAGCGCGAGGTCGTGCAGCAGCTCGCGACCATGTTCGGCTTCGACACCCACCTCGGCCACCTGACGACCAGCGGCACCATAGCCAACCTCGAAGCGCTGTTCGTGGCCCGGGAGACGCACCCCGGCAAGGGTGTCGCCTACAGCGCCGAAGCCCACTACACGCACGGCCGCATGTGCGGCGTCCTCGGCGTGGAGGGCTTCCCCGTCCCCACCGACGACCTCGGCCGCATGGACCTCGACGCGCTGGAGGAACTCCTGCGCGGCGGCCGGGTCGGCACCGTCGTCCTCACCGCCGGCACCACCGGCCTCGGCTCCATCGACCCCGTGCACGAGGCCCTGGCCCTGCGCGAGCGCTACGGCGTGCGGATCCACATCGACGCCGCCTACGGCGGGTTCTTCACCCTGCTGGCCGGCGCGGACGGCCCCGAGGGCATCCCGGCCGAGCCGTGGCGCGCCATCGCCCAGGCCGACTCCCTCGTGGTCGACCCGCACAAGCACGGACTGCAGCCCTACGGCTGCGGCGCCGTCCTCTTCCGCGACCCGTCCGTCGGCCGCTTCTACCTGCACGACTCGCCGTACACCTACTTCACCTCCGACGAACTGCACCTGGGCGAGATCAGCCTGGAGTGCTCCCGGGCGGGCGCGTCGGCCGCCGGACTGTGGCTCACCTTCCAGATGCTCCCGCCCACCCGCGAGGGACTCGGCGAGGTCCTGGCGGCCGGCCGGCGGGCCGCGCTGCGCTGGTCGGAACTGATCGAGAACTCCGAGCACCTGGAGCTCTACCAGGAGCCGCAGCTCGACATCGTCAGCTACTTCCCGGTGACTCCCGGCGGCAAGCTGTCGGAGATCGACGCCGCCGCCGACCGGATCATGCACGAGGGCATGAACGACACCGAGGACCCGGTCTTCCTCAGCACCCTGCGCGTCGGCGCCGAGCGCTTCACCGCCCGTCACCCCGGCCTCACCGCGGACGCCGACGGTGCGCGGATCCTGCGCAGCGTCCTGATGAAGCCCGAGTCGGAGACGTACGTCGAGAGCCTGCACCAGCGGGTGGAGCGACTCGCCCGCCCCTGACCGGCCCGCCCTTCCCGGCCTTCCTCGGCCCGGCGGGCCCGGTCTTCCCCGACTGGGCTCGCCCCTCCCGGCCGGCCGTACCTTCCCCGGCCGGACCGGCCTCCCCGACCGGACCGGCCTCCCCGACCGGACCGGCCTCCCCGACCGGACCGGCCGCCCGAAACCTGACCGACCCGGGCGGCCGGTCCCCTCCACCCGCCACCGTCCTCGTACGGCTCGCGGCGCGCCGTCGCCCCGACCCGCGACGGTGCCCCCTCTGCCTGCCCGCCGCCTCGCGCGACCCGTGCGACCCGCGCGGCGGGCCCCTCCGAACCTCCCCAGGAGCGTGCCGACATGTCCCGTGCCCATGACGTCCAGGGCTTCTTCCACCCCAAGACGGCGACCGGTGCCTCGTCCCTGATCCCGTCCCCGCCGTGGCACTACTCGGGCGACCTGCTCACCATCGAGTACCGCACCGACCCCGACCGGGTGCGCGAGCTGCTGCCCGAGCCGCTGGAACTCGCCGAGGAGGACCCCGGCGCGGTGGCCTTGATCTGGGCCGACTGGCAGTCCTGCGCGGCCTCCGGCGAAGAACTGCTCGACCCGGTGCGGGCCCAGTACAAGGAGGCGTTCGTCGTCGTCCGGTGCTCGTATCAGGGCCGTACGTACAGCCGCTGCGTGTACATCTGGGTCGACAAGGACTTCGCCATCGCCCGGGGCCTGCACCAGGGCTACCCGAAGAAGCTCGGCTCCCTGCACCAGACCCGCCCGCACCCGTACGGGCCGGCGCCCCGGATCGAGGCGGGCGCGCGGTTCGGCGCCACCCTCGCCGCCGCGGACCGCCGTCTCGCCCAGGCCGTGGTGACGCTGCGCGAGCCGTCCGAGACCGCCGGATTCGTCAACGGGCACCCGATGGCCCACCACCGCTGGCTGCCCTCGATCGAGAAGGGCAAGGGGCTCGCGCTGAACGAGCTCGTCGAGTCGGGGGCGGCGTCCTTCGAGGGCGGACAGGCGTGGGTCGGCGACGCCGACCTCGAACTCTTCGCGTCGCCCACCGAGGAACTGGCCCGGCTGGAGATCCGCGAGCCCATCGCCGCGTACTACCGCCAGGTCGGTGTGGTGTGGGACGGCGGACGACTTCTGGAGTCGGGGCCCACCGGCGTTTCTGCCGCTTCCTCCGCCGAATGACCGGCGAGACCGGCGAGACCGGCGAGACCGGCGAGACCCGCGAGATCTGTGAGTCCGGTGCGGCCGGGGCGGGCGATGCCCGTCCGGCCCGGCCCGCCCGCCCGCTGATCGCGATTCCCGCCCGTTTCTCCGCCTCGGCCTCAGCCCTGCGCTACGCCGCCGAGGTCAACGCCCGCGCGCTGATGGAGGCCGTCTGGCGGGCGGGCGGCGAACCCGTGAGCCTGCATCCGACCGGCCCGGAAGAGGAGACGGAGGTCGCCGCCCGGCTCGCCCGGTTCGACGGCGTCCTGCTCCCCGGCGGCGGCGACATCGCCCCGTACCGCTACGGTGCCGCCGGCACCCACGCGAGCGTGTACGACGTCGACGACCACCAGGACGCCTTCGACCTCGAAGTCGCGCGCCAGGCCCTGGAGTCGGGCATTCCCCTGCTCGCGGTCTGCCGGGGACTGCAGGCCGTCAACGTAGCCCTCGGCGGCACTCTCCAGCAGGACATGGGCGGCCCCGGCCACGACCACCGCCATCTGCGCCACCCGGTGACCGTACAGCCGGGCACCCGAACGGCCCGCGCCCTGGGGCGCGTGGGGAACCCGGGAGCCCCGGGAAGCACGAATGGTGGGGACGGTACCGTCGAGGCGTCCTGCTACCACCACCAGCGGGTGGAGCGGCTGGGCGAGGGCCTGACCGTGACGGCCACCGCCGGGGACGGAACGGTGGAAGCGCTCGAACTCCCCACCGCACCAGGGTGGTTCGTGGCCGTGCAATGGCATCCCGAGGACACGGCCGCGACCGACCCCGCGCAGCGGGGCCTGTTCGGCGCGCTCGTCCACCACGCCGCCGCTCGCTCCTGAGGGGGCCGGGCGCCGGACCTTCGGAAGCCGGGGCCCGGGAACTCGTGGCCCCCGGGGCCGGGCGCCGGCGGCCGGCCCCGGGGCCTTCGGGAGCCAGTGGCCTCGGGCCCGGGGGAGCGGCGGTCAGTCCTCGGCGATCAGTCGGATACCGGTGACCAGGTCCGGCTCGATCCGCACGACGTGATCCGAGCGCTGGTCGGTCCACGGCTTGAGGACCGCCCGGTAGCGGGCCGCCTCCTCCGGGTCGGTGACCAGATGGCAGTAGCCCGTGACGACGACGCTCCAGCCGAGCCGGGCCGTGAGGTCGATGTCGTCGGCCTCGTATGCGACGACGACGCCGCGCGCCCCCGCCTGCTGCGCGTGCAGGGCCAGCGCGGCCCCCTCGTGGGTGCGGATGATGATGTCGCCGTCGTCCACGAGGTGGTTCACGGGACGGATGGCGGGGAGCGCCTGCCGGGTGAAGACGATCCGGCCGAGCGGGACCCCGGAAAGGAGCCGTAGCGCCTCGTCGCCCTCCAGTTCGACCGTACGTCGCCTCGGCTCTGTCACGGGGTCGGCAGCACGGTCGTGGGCGGGGGCGGCTTCGTTCACTGGTGCCTTCCTGGGCCTTGCGTATGGAGTCGCGTGATGCGCGAGAGAGAGGCGGGGCACGGGTGCCCCGGTCCTCTCAGTAGACGGCACGCGCCAAGGCGGTGGAAGGGCCGTTCGGCCCCTGCCATCCCGGCGGCGCCGCCCTGTTCACTGAGGCACGGGCCTCGACGGTCCCACGAGACGACGGGCGGCGAGCGCCGGAGGGCCGGGAAGTGGGGAAAGGCATGATCGGAGTGGTGGGGCACGAGGATCTGCCGCCGGATACGTCGGCCCTGGTGGAGCGCGAGCTGCGGGCCTGTCTGGAGCGGTACGCCGAGCCGGCCCCCGGTCTGGTCCGTGCCGGCACCCGGCCGGCCGCCGCCTTCGCCCGCGCGATACGGGCCGCCGGCCGCGATCTCGTCGCCCTGCTGCCCGCCCAGGGCGCGGTCCCCGCGCCGCTCCCGTCGCGCGCCGTGGAACAGGCCCGCGAGGTGATGGCCCTCGCCGAGGAGGTACGGCTCCTCGCGTACGACCCGGCCGACCGCGACGCCTGCGTCCGCGCCGACGAGGCGCTGATCCTGCACTGCGACCGGGTCCTCGCCGTCTGGGACGGCTCGCCCACCAACGGCCGGGACGCCACCGCCCACATGGTCGCCTACGCGCGGGCGCGCGGGGTTCAGGTGGAGGTCGTATGGCCGGCCGGGGCGGTACGTACGCCGGTACAGGCGGTGCGCACCCCGGTTCCGGTACGGAGAGGGGTCCGGACCGCCTGAGGGGGGTCCGCGGGGTCCGGTGCGGGTCCGCTCCTGCGCGGGCTCGTTCCTGCGCGGGCCTGCTCGTGCGCGGCCGGAAGCGTGGGGCCGGGGGAGTGAAGCGGTACGGACCCCGGGGGCCGGCCGTGCCCCTCGCGGTGATCCCAGGCGCATCTGATGGGCGCGGTACTCGCGTACGGCATTCGTGTCAGGCGCCTGGGCGCCGCGCCCGGGCACGGCACCCGTTCACGCCGCCCGCCGGGCATCGCGCGGGTTTCGTCCGGCCGGGGTCCGGTCCGGTTCGTTCGGTCCGGACCCCGCCGCCTTGCCGGCTGCCGCGCGTCCGTCAAACGCACGGAAGTCTGGGCGCCCCGGGTGTGCCGGCCCCGGCCCCGGGGGACGGGTCCGGGTCACGGCGGGGCGGGCACCCCAGGACGCGAGGGAGAGTCGACCACGGGGCCCGAAGCGCCCATAGGGCCGTTCGGCCCTGGGGGACCGGGGCCGAACGGCCTGCGGTCCCTGTTGTCATACTGACGCTCGATTCCGTGTCCGGGCCGGGTGGCCCGGACCGCAGGCCCCCACCACCGTGGTGGCCGTCGCCCCGACCAGGAGTTGCTGGTGAAGCACCGTCCCACTCGTCCGATCGCCCCCGCGGCCGCGGCGCCGCGTCCGACGTGCTGACCGCCGGCCGGCCCGCCGCCGGTCCCGGCGAGCCCGTGCGGGTCTTCCTGCTCGACGACCACGAGGTCGTCCGCCGGGGCGTGCGCGACCTGCTCGAAGCGGAGCCCGACATCGAGGTGGTCGGCGAGGCGTCGAACGCCCGCGAGGCGCTGGCCCGGGTGCCCGCGACCCGGCCGGACGTGGCCGTGCTCGACGTACGCCTCGGCAACGCGACCGGCGGCGACCACGAGGGCGTCGAGGTGTGCCGCGAGCTGCGCGCGGAGCTGCCCGAACTGGCCTGCCTGATGCTGACCTCGTTCGACGACGACGAGGCCCTGTTCGACGCGATCATGGCGGGTGCCGCCGGATACGTGCTCAAGCAGATCGGCGGCTCGGACCTGATCGCCGCCGTCCGTACGGTCGCCACGGGCAAGTCCCTGCTCGACCCCCGGATGACGAGCCGCGTGATGGCCCGGATCCGCGAGCCCGAACCGGAGCCGGAGTCGTCCGTGCCCCGCGAGCTGGACCGGCTCTCGCCCCGGGAGCTGGAGATCCTCGATCTCATCGGCCTCGGGCTGACGAACCGTCAGATCGCCGAGCGGCTCTTCCTCGCCGAGAAGACGGTGAAGAACCGGGTGTCGTCCATCCTCGGAAAGCTGGGCGTGGGGCGCCGGATCCAGGCCGCGATGATCGCCGAACGCCTTCGGGAGAACCCGGGCCGCCCGCCCGCCTCCTGAGCCGACCCCTGAGGCCCGTCCGGCCCTGATCCGCCGGACGGGCCTCAGGCATGTCCGCTCCCGGTGCGCCCTGCGGGTCGCCGCAGCCCGTCACGGCTCCCGACCGCAGGGCGGCCATGGCCCTGTCGGCCCGGAGGCCGGTAGTCACTGAACAGGCCCCGCCCTGGCCGCACTTGCGCTCCACAGCCCGGAATACACCTTGGGGTCGCCCGGAGCGGACTCCGGGCGACCCCGAGGGCGCAGGCGGCAGGTGCGATCCGACGCCTCCGCCCCGTGAACGGAGGGCCGCGAGCGAAGGACCGAGGTCGTCAGTCGGTGTGCAGCGGTGCGCTCCAAGTGATCCGGGTGCCCTGGGAGTACGCGTCCGGCGCGTCCACCAGGAGGCTGCCCCGGCACTGCTCGGCGCGCGAACTCATGTTGAGCAGCCCGCCGGTGGGCCGGGCCGCCCCGAGCCCGATGCCGTCGTCCGTGACCGTGAGCAGCAGCCGGTCGGCCGTGTCCGGCACCGCCACCACGACGTCCGCGCGACTCGCCCGCGCGTGCCGCGCGATGTTGCTCAGCGCCTCCGCCGTCACGGCCAGGACGTGCTCGGCCAGTTCGGTCGGCACGGTGCTGTCGACCGGTCCAGTGATCCGCAGCGACGGGTTGAACCCCAGGTGCTGCGCGGCCAGTTGGACCGTCTCGGCGAGCCGCCGGCGCAGCGCGGGACCGTTGCGGTCGTCGTCGGCCGTACGGAGCTGGAGGATCGTGGAGCGGATGATCTGGATGGTGGCGTCGAGGTCGTCGACCGCCCGCGTGACCCGCTCCGCCGCGCCCGTGTCGTCGATCGTCCGGGTCGCGCTCTGCAGTGTCATGCCGGTGGCGAAGAGCCGCTGGATCGCGACGTCGTGCAGATCGCGCGCGATGCGGTCGCGGTCGTGCAGCACCGTCAGCTCCTCGGACTGGGCGCGCCGCCGGGCGAGTTCGAGGGCGATCGCCGCCTGGTCCGCGAAGCCGCTGATGAGCAGCGTCTCGGTGTCGTCGAACGCCTGCCGGCCGGCCTTGCGGCTCAGCCGCAGCGCCCCGCACCCGGCGTCGCTCACGGGCAGCGGTACGGCCACCACGGCCCCATGCGCGTCCCCGGCGCCGCCCAGCGGCGTGGCCCGCGGATCGGTGCGTACGTCGTTCGTGACGACCGGCTCCTGGCCTTGCGCGGCGAGACCGGCGATCGACCCGGCGGCGGGCAGCACGGCGCCCCGCACCAGATCCGCGGTGTCGCCGTGCGCCATCTCGACCGTGAGTTCGCCGGCCGGTCCGGAGGGCAGCAGGATGGTCGCGAGGTCGGCGTCGGCCACCTCCATGGCCCGGCGCGCGATCAGCCGCAGGACGTCGTCGGTCGCGGTGCCCGCCAGCAGGGCGCGGGTGATCTCGCCCAGCGCTTCGAGACGGCGCTCGCGACGCCGGCTGTCGCGGTAGAGACGGGCGTTGTCGATCGCCACGCCCGCCGCCATCGACAGGGTCGTGAGGACCGCCTCGTCGTCGGCGTCGAAGGACCGCCCGCCCCGCTTCTCGGTCAGGTAGATGTTGCCGAAGACCTCGTCGCGGACCCGGATCGGCGCACCGAGGAAGGTCCGCATCGGCGGGTGGTGGGCCGGGAAGCCGAAGCTGTTCGGATGGCTGCCGAGGTCGTCGAGGCGCAGCGGCGCCGGGTTGTGGATCAGCTCGCCGAGGATGCCGTGGCCGCAGGGCGCGGGACCGATCCGGCGCACCATGTCGTCGGCCATGCCCACGGGGAGGAACCGGGACAGCTGCTCGCCGTCGTCGCCGATCACGCCGAGCGCGCCGTACTCGGCGTCGGTGAGGTTGGCCGCCGCCTCCACGATGCTCCGCAGCACCTGCGGCAGCTCCAGATCGCGGCCGAGGTCCATCACGGCGGCGAGCAGCCCGTGCATCCGCTCGGGGACGTCGAGCCGGGGCCAGGGCGGACGCGCGTGCGGGGCGGTGTCGGTCATGTGAGGGTGAGGCTCTCGTTCTGCCGCGGGGCGTTGCGTACGGTCGGGGTCGGGGTCGGAGTCCGGGTCGGGGTCCGGGTCGGTGGCCAGTGGTGGTGGCCGGTGGCGGTCCCGTGCGGTGTCCGCGTCGGGATCGGCGCGTGGCGTGTCAGAGCGGCCTGGAACGGTCAGGAGCGATCGGGAGCCATCCGGAACGGCCTGAAGTGGTCTGGACTGATCCTGTCTGGTCCGAGACGATCCTGGGCGGTCCGAAGTGATCCGGAGCGATCCTGGCGATCCGGTGCCGCGATCAGGCTCCGATCGGGGCCTGACGCGCTGTGACATCGCGCGAGGGTGCACTTCGGAGGGTACGCGATGCCCCCCTGCCGAACGGGAGGGGCCGTTCGGCCCTCCTGCCTTTCCGGGCCCCAGGACTGTTCGGCCCTATCGGGCAAGGGGGCCCTCACGGAGATCATCTGGGGCGGCCGGAAGACCGCCGCCTCTCCCGTCCCCCGTGTGCGGGCGTCTTCCGGCCGTATCCCGCATCACAGAGGAAAGGTCGCCGTCCTGTGGACGAGGCACAGAGCATTCAGTTGAAGCCCGCGGAACAGCCGGCACCCCCGGGCCCGGACGCCAAGAGCGGCCCCGTACGGCCCTCGTGGGTGTCCTGGCTCACCACGACGGACCACAAGCAGATCGGAACGCTGTACCTCTGTTCCGCGCTGCTCTTCTTCGTCATCGGTGGTGTGATGGCCCTGGTCATGCGAGCGGAGCTGGCCCGTCCCGGCACCCAGATCCTGTCGAACGAGCAGTTCAACCAGGCGTTCACCATGCATGGCTCGATCATGCTGCTGCTCTTCGCCATGCCGCTGTTCACCGGCTTCGCCAACTGGCTCATGCCGCTCCAGATCGGCGCGCCCGACGTCGCCTTCCCGCGCCTCAACATGGTGGCGTACTGGCTGTACCTCTTCGGCTCGCTGATCGCCGCGGGCGGCTTCCTCACCCCGCAGGGCGCCGCCGACTTCGGCTGGTTCCTCTACGCGCCGCTCTCCGACGCCATCCACTCGCCCGGCGTCGGCGCCGACATGTGGATCATGGGCGTGGCCCTCTCCGGCTTCGGCTCCATCTTCGGCTCGGTCAACTTCATCACCACGATCATCTGCATGCGCGCCCCGGGCATGACGATGTTCCGCATGCCGATCTTCACCTGGAACGTGCTGCTGACCTCGCTGCTCGTCCTGCTGGTCTTCCCGGTGCTCGCGGCGGCGCTCTTCGCCCTCGAAATGGACCGGAAGTTCGGCTCGCACGTCTTCGACCCGGCCAACGGCGGCGCACTCCTGTGGCAGCACCTCTTCTGGTTCTTCGGACACCCAGAGGTGTACATCCTGGCGCTGCCGTTCTTCGGCATCATCTCCGAGGTCATCCCGGTCTTCTCCCGCAAGCCGATGTTCGGCTACATCGGCCTGGTGGCCGCCACCATCGCCATCGCCGGCCTCTCCGTGACCGTGTGGGCCCACCACATGTACGCGACCGGCGGCGTGCTCCTGCCGTTCTTCTCCTTCATGACGTTCCTCATCGCCATCCCCACCGGCGTGAAGTTCTTCAACTGGATCGGCACGATGTGGAAGGGCTCCCTGTCCTTCGAGACCCCGATGCTCTGGGCGATCGGCTTCCTCGTCACCTTCACCTTCGGCGGTCTGACCGGCGTCATCCTGGCCGCGCCCCCGCTGGACTTCCACGTCACCGACTCGTACTTCGTGGTCGCGCACTTCCACTACACGCTGTTCGGCACCGTGGTGTACGCGATGTTCGCCGGCTTCCACTTCTGGTGGCCGAAGTTCACCGGCAAGATGCTCGACGAGCGCCTCGGCAAGATCACCTTCTGGACCCTGACCGTCGGCTTCCACGCCACCTTCCTTGTCCAGCACTGGCTGGGTGCCGAGGGCATGCCGCGCCGCTACGCCGACTACCTCGACGCCGACGGCTTCACCGCGCTGAACACCATCTCCACCATCGGCTCGTTCATGCTCGGCCTGTCGTTCCTGCCCTTCTTCTACAACGTGTGGAAGACCGCCAAGTACGGCAAGAAGGTCGAGGTCGACGACCCGTGGGGCTACGGCCGCTCGCTCGAGTGGGCGACCTCCTGCCCGCCGCCGCGGCACAACTTCGTCAGCCTCCCGCGGATCCGCTCCGAATCCCCGGCCTTCGACCTGCACTACCCCGAGATCGCGCAGGTCGACCGTCTGGAGAACGGGGCCGAGCCCCTGCAGCAGCCCCATGAGCTGGTGAGCCAGCGATGACCGGCGGCGTGCTCGCGCTCGGGATCGGCGCGGTGACCGCGTCGGGATGCGTCTGGTACGTCCCCGCCCTGGTCGACCTGCGGGCCGGTGCCGACCGCCCGGTCTCCCGGCGCCTCGCCGCGGCCGGCTGTGTCACCGGCTGGGCCACCGCGGCGGTCGCCGCCCTGCTGATGATGCTCGGCGTGCCCGTCCCGCCGCTGCTCGCGGTGGTGACCGCCGGGGCCGGAGCCGCCGTCGTCCTGCGGATCAGGGCGACCGTCCGGCGCCGCGCCGAGGAGCGGGAGGACGCCGCGACCTGGGCGGCCCTGGACTGGGCCGCACCCCGGCCGCACGGGCCGCGCCCGGCGCACATCGCCGGCACGATCGGCGCGGGCCTCGCCCTCGCCCTGGTCACCGCGCTGCTGCTGACCTGGGGCCGCTCCCACGGCGTCGGCACGGTCCTCGCCGTGACGGCACCCGCCGCCGTGGCCGGCTGCGCCCTGCTGGCCGCCTTCGCGCGGACCACCCGGCCCGCCGCCGGCCCCCGCGAGGAGGCGGTACGGCGGCCCGGCACCCGGGGCGCCGAGCTGAAGGCCCTCAAGCAGAGGTCCTGAGCGGCCCGCGCCCGGGGCCCGAAGCGGGAACCCCGGGTCGGTCCGAGGGGCGGTCCGACCGCAAAGGCCGGGGCCCGGTGTCGTGATCACGACACCGGGCCCCGGCCTTTGCGTGTGCCTGCTCTACGTACGGGACGCGCGGCCTGGTGACCAGGCGACCCGGTGGCCCGCTCAGCCGTGCGGCTTCGGGGCGTGCGCCCCGGGTCCGGGCGCCTTGGGCTCGTGCGCCTCGGGTTCGTGCGCCTCGGGCCCATGCGCGTCCGGCTCGTGCGCGACCTCGATCCGGTGGTGCTCCTCGGCGAGCGGGTGGCCCTCGCCGTCGACGACACGCCCGGTCACTCCGTACACCCCGCAGTGCGCACGGCCCACCGGCAGCCGCTCCGGAGGCAGGCGCACCTCGTACGGGCCACCGGTCCGGAACCCGCCGAGCGCGGTCCGTGTACTCCCGATCTGCTCGCCGTCCCATTCCCGGACGTCCTCGAAGACCACGGCGTCGATGTCCCTGCCGAGCCGGAACGTGAGCCCCAGACTGACCACCGCGCCCTCCGGGATCTCCAGGGGTCCCTTGGCCCCGGAGCCGCCCAGGGGTATGCCGAGGCGTCCCAGTTCCTCCACGTACAAGGAGACGTCCAGCAGCTCGAAGTCCTGCACGGCGACTCATCGCCTTTCGGTGCGGGGTCGATGGCCCGTGGCCCGGCGGGGCGCGGGCCAGTGACGGCCACGGTCGCGGGGCCTACCTTGGCGCATACCCCGATGCGGTCCGATAACCATTCTTTCTCCATGTTTCCGGGGTAACTCTCCGGGCGTCGGCCGTCGCCGGCAGCGGCTCACCGGCGTCTCCCGCGCCCTTGGGTCAGCTTCTCCGGGGCGCGCACCGAGTGGACGCCGGTGATCAGGACCGGATACGCGCGCCAGACCCGCACCCCGAGCCCGGCAGCTCGTACGCGACGGTGAACAGCGGACTGCGGCGGGTGACGAACGCGTCGGTCGCGGGCTGGGAACCTGGTGCCGTGGAAGATTCCGAAAACCAAGCGCTTCATCCCTCGGTCGCTGACGCCGACTCTCCGGACTGGCGCGTAAGAACGGCGGCAGGGCAACGGCTGGCGGCCGTGTCCCGGATCGAAGGTGTCGCCGGTGTCCTGCACCGTCTCCTCCTGGACGCCCAGGACACCGGAGTGACCTCTGCCACCGCTGCGGCTCTGCTGGCTCGGAGGGATTTGGCCGGCCTGCGTGCCGTGCTCGCGGCCCGTGCGGTGGCGTCCGATGAGGGAACGGCTGACCAACTGGCCGCGGAACTTGACAGTGACCCACGCTGGGCGACCGGAGAGAGTGGCGGCGAGCTGATCACCCGACTCCGAACGCTGACGTCGGATACAGACCCGGAGATCCGCAACGAGGCCCTGCTGCGACTCTCGTGCCTGCGCTGATCAGCCGTTCGACTGTGATCCGCCCCCTGCGGGGAGAATGATTCCCGCGATTACAGGGGCCGTCGTATCCGGACGTATCTGTCGCGGGCCGGCCCTCTGCGCGTCGGTGAGACTTCCACCTTGCGCGTATCCCACCGTCCCGGCGGTACCGGACCAGAAGCTCTGGATCTGTCGGCACCCCGGCATCGAGCTTGTTCAGCTTCAGCACCGCCTCGGCTCCGTTCCCGGCGAGCCGAACGGAGGGGCGCCGTCCGCGAGCGGTCGATACCGGGGGCGGACAGGCCTGGGCCGTTCCGGTGCCCTGCCGTTAGGCTCATGCGCACCATGAACAGCCCCCGCCGCTCCGCCGAGCCACCCAAAGCCGACAAGGCGGGCGTACGCCGGCACAATCTGAGCCTGGTGCTGCGCACCGTCCACGACGCGGGCGAGACCACCCGCGCGGCGGTCGCCGCGCACGTCGGGCTGACCCGCCCGGCGGTCTCCTCGCTCGTCGAACAGCTCATGGAACTCGGGCTCCTGGTGGAGTCGGGCAAGACCTTCAGCGGCCACGCCGGCCGGCCCGGCACCGTACTCAAACCCGCCTCGACCGGCCCCGCCGGCCTCGGCGTGGAACTCAACGTCGACTACGTGAGCGTGTGCGTCGCCGACCTCACCGGCACCGACCGGGTGCGCCGCACGGTCCGGCTGGACAACCGCGCCCTCGCGCCCGTGGAAGTGCTGCGCAGGGCCGCGGCCGTCGCTGCCGAAGTCCTCGCCGAGGCCGCCGCGCAGGACCTGCGGCCCACGGGCGTACGGCTCGCGCTGCCCGGTCTGGTCGCCGGCGGCACCGTCCAGCAGGCCCCCAACCTCGGCTGGAACCGGGTCGACGCCGACACCCTCTTCACCCGCGCCCTCGCCGCCGCCCGACCCGCCGGAGCCCCCGCCCTGCCCGTCGCCTCCGACAACGAGGCCAACGTCGCGGCCCTCGCCGAGCTGTGGTTCGGCGGCCTCGGCGGCATCCGTACCTTCGTCCACGTCACCGGCGAGATCGGAGTCGGCGGCGCGATCGTCCTCGACGGCGAACTGCTGCGCGGGGCCCACGGTTTCGCGGGCGAGATCGGCCATCTGACCGTCGTGCCCGACGGCCCGCGCTGCCGCTGCGGTTCGAGCGGCTGCCTCGAACGGTACGCGGGCCAGGCGGCCCTGCTCCGGGCCGCCGGGGCGCCCGGCGTCGACGCTCTCGTACGACGCGCCGAGGACGGCGAAGAACGTACCCTCGCCGCACTCCACCAGGCGGGCCGGATGCTCGGTGTCGCCGTCTCCGGCGCGGTCAACCTGCTCGACCCGCAAGCCGTCGTCCTCGGCGGCATCTTCCCGCGTCTCGCGGCCTGGCTCGTCCCCGCCGCCGAGGCCGAACTGGGGCTGCGGGTCGTTTCGGGCCTGTGGACCCCCGCCCGGGGCCGGCTGCGCGCGGCCTCCAGCACCGCCGACGCCGCCCGGGGCGCGGCGGCCCTGGTGCTGCACGACATCCTGGCCGACCCTCTGGCGTACGGCGCCTGAGCCGTCCTCACCCCGGGTCCTCGACCCCGGGTTCTCGACCTGAGGTCCTCGACCGCGGGTCTTGGGCCCCGGTCCCTGCCGCCTGCCCCCTGACCTCTGCCCCTGGCCCCGCACCACTGCGCTCGCATGGTTCTCAGGCCCGAGCCCTCTCAGGCCCGAGCCCTCTCAGGCCCGAGCCCTCTCCGGCCCCGTGTCCGACCTGTCCCGGACACCCCGCGCCGGCCCCCGCGCCGCACCCCCACCACGCTCTCTCATCCCGCTCTCACGCGGGCCTTATCCGCTCATCACCCTGGGCTTCTAACGTCGCCCGCATGTTCTTCACCTACCTCCGGCGCGAACTGCGCCGCCGCAGAAAGGCGGCGCTCGTCGTCGCCTCCGGGCTCGCGCTCGGTATCGCGCTGGTCATCGTCGTGAGCTCCGTTTCGTCCGGTATGAAGCAGGCCCAGAGCAAGGTTCTGGAATCCCTCTACGGTCTCGGCACGGATCTGACCGTCACCAAGGCACGCGAGCAGCCGCAGTCCGGAGAGAAGCCCGAGCGGCCCCGGTTCGAGTTCGAGGGCCGCGGCGACGGCAAGGAGCAGAGCAGCGACCGGCTGATGGTGCAGGGCTTCCAGACCCTCTCCGACAGCACCGTCGGCACCGTCGCCCGCCAGGACGGCGTCGCCGAGGCGGTGGGCGGACTGAGCCTGGTCAACCTCAAGATCAACGGCGACTTCAAGCGGGGCGAGTACCAGGGCCAGGGGCAGGGTCAGGGCGGCCCCGGGGGCCCGGGCGGCGGCATGGGCGGGCCCGGCGGGTCCGTCACCGGCGGCGGCGCGGCCTTCGACGTCGACTCCTTCACCCTTTACGGCACCGACGTCACCACCCCCGACCTCGGACCGCTCACCACCTCCACGATCAGCGAGGGCCGCGGCTTCAAGACCACCGAGACCGATGCCGCCGTCGTCGTCGTGGACAGCGCGTACGCGAAGCAGGAGGGGCTGGCCGTGGGCAAGACCCTCACGGTCAAGGACGTGAAGTTCAAGGTCGTCGGCATCGCCACCGCCGACAGCGGCCAGTCCGCCGCCCAGGTCTATCTGCCGCTGAAGCGGGCCCAGACGCTCGCCGACAACGCCGGCAAGATCACCACGGTCTATGTGCGGGCCACCGACTCCCAGCAGATCGACGCGGTCAAGACCGCCATCCAGAAGAACGTCACCGGCACCACCGTCACCACCTCCGCCGACCTGGCGAAGACGGTCTCCGGCTCGCTCGACACCGCCTCGGGGCTCGCCACCACGGTCGGCCGCTGGCTCTCGTACGCCGTGCTGCTCGCCGCCATCCTGGTCGCCGGGCTGCTCACCTCCTCCGCCGTCAGCCGGCGCGTGCGCGAGTTCGGCACCCTGAAGGCGCTCGGCTGGCGCAGCGGCCGGGTCACCCGGCAGGTCGTCGGCGAGGCCCTCGTCAACGGTCTGATCGGCGGTGCGCTCGGTATCGCCCTCGGCCTCGCGGGCGCGTGGCTGGTCACGGCCATCAGCCCCACCCTCACCGCCGAACTCGGCAGCGGCGCGGGCGGCATGGCCGGCGAGGGCGGGCCCGGTGGCGGCGGCCCCGGCGGCGGACGGATGTTCGGAGCGGGCGGCGCCGGCGCGGTCGGCCGCACCCTCGACATCGCCCTGACCGCCCCGGTCAGCCGCACCACCGTCGGACTGGCCGTTCTCCTCGCCCTGGCGGGAGGACTCGTCGCGGGCGCGTTCGGCGCGTGGCGCGCCTCCCGGCTGCGGCCCGCCGACGCGCTGCGCCGCGTCGAATAGCGGCCCGCGCGAGCCGCCCGCCCGGGCCGCCCGCCCGGGCCGGTCACCAGGGCCGGCCATCCGGGCCGGTCACCCGGCCGTCATGGCCATCGCGTCACCGTGCCGCCGCGGCATCGCGGCGGTCACGGTCGCCAGGGGCCGTCACGACCGCCCGGGCCTTCCCGGGGCCTCACGGCCACCCGGCCACACGACCGCCCAGGCACGGGCTCGCGCGAGCCCGTCGCGGGGATCGGACCCCGCCCCCACCCCGTACCGCCGCACCGCAGGAGTTGCATCCCATGTACGAACTCACCGGAGTCACCAAGCAGTACCGGCGCGGCCAGACGAGAGTCGACGCTCTCGACGGCATCGACCTCACCGTCGAGGAGGGCGACCGACTGGTCATCCAGGGCCCCACCGGCGGCGGCAAGTCGACGCTGCTCCAGATGCTCGGCGGACTCGACCGGCCCACCTCGGGCAGCATCGTGTTCGACGGCACCGACCTGGCCACCCTCTCCGAACGCCGCCTCACCGCCGTCCGCGCCCGCACCATGGGCTTCGTGTTCCAGAGCTTCAACCTCATCCCCACGCTCACCGCGCAGGAGAACGTGGAGACCGCGCTCGTCCCGCTCGGCACGCGCGCCGCCGAACGCCGTCGCCGCGCGGCCGAGGCCCTGGAGTCGGTCGGCCTCGCCGAACGGGCCGGCCATCTGCCCTCCGAACTCTCCGGCGGCCAGCAGCAGCGCGTCGCCATCGCCCGTGCCCTGGTCAAGCGCCCCAAGGTGCTCCTGGCCGACGAACCCACCGGCAACCTCGACGAGTCCATGCGGGACGAGATCGTCGAACTGCTCGACGGGCTGTGGAAGGAGCACGGGCTGACCTTCGTCATGGTCACCCACGACAGTGCCATCGCCCGGCGCGCGCCGCGCCTGGCGACCCTCCGCAAGGGCCGGATCACGATCAAGGAGAACCAGCAGTCGGCGGAGGCCGTCTGACGCGCCTCCGCGGCCCCTGCGGCCTGCGGCCCCCGCCCCGTGTCCATGGCCTTCGCTTCCCGGATCCCCGGGGGAGCGGAGGCCGTGGCCGTGGCGACGGCCGGAGGTGCACGGGGCCGGGCCCCGGGGGCGGCTCTCAGACGCGGACGCCGTGTTTCCGCAGATACGCCAGCGGGTCGACATGCGAGCCGAAGTACGGCGTGGTCCGCACCTCGAAGTGCAGGTGCGGACCCGTCACCCTCCCCGTGGCGCCCGAGCGCCCGATGTGCTGGCCGCCCGACACGCTCCGGCCCGCCGACACGTCGATACGGGAGAGATGGGCGTACTGGGTGTAGCGGCCGTCGGAGTGACGGATCACCACCTCGTAGCCGTAGCTGCGGTCGTAACCGGTGCGTACGACCCGGCCCGGGCCGACCGCGCGGACCGTCGTGCCCGTCGGCACCGCGAAGTCCTGCCCCGTGTGGTAGCCCAGCGACCAGGTGCCCCGCTCGCCGTAGGTGCCGGTGAAGACGTATCCGGAGACCGGCCGCGTCCAGCCCCGGCCGGCCGCGATGCCGCCCCCGGAACCATGACCGGAACCACTCCCGGAAGCGTGCCCCGAACCGCTTCCTGAACCGCTCCCCGAACCGTGACCGGAGCCGGAGCCGGAGCCGTGGCCCGAGGGGGACGAACCGCCCGTCTTCAGGCCCGTCCGCTGCTCGTACTTCGCCTGGTGACTGGTCCAGTACCAGTGGCCGCCGCTCTTGAACCAGTAGACGCGGTCCTTGGCATCCCAGCCCTGGCGTCCTCGGAAGACCGGCTCGGCCTTGGCCCGGGACGGTCGGGCGGTCGAGGACGTGGCGGGGTGCGCCGCGCCGTCCCCGTCGCGCACGTACGTGTCGTGGTGCCGGGTCCAGCGCCACTCGCCCGCCGCGTTCTTGAACCAGTAGCGCGAGCCGTCCCAGCCCGCGTGCGAGGGCGCCGGCTCGGCCGCCGCCGTACCCGTGCAGGTGCCCGCCAGCGCGACCGCGCCGAGCGTGGCCACGACGGCGCAGCGTATTCCGCGCAGCGCGCCGGCTCCGCCCCCGCGCGCGGCGCGGGCGGCGACGCGGAACGCCGTACAACCGGGGCAGTCGCAGCCGTCGGCCGGCTCCTCGGCGAAACCCGGCACGGGCAGACGCCCGACGATTCCGCCGAGCCCGCCTGCCGCCCCGGTGATGGCCCCGGCACCGCCGGTCGCTCCGGCAGCGGGGGCGTTCTCCAAGCGGTCGCTCACGGCGCGTCCACGGCGTGGGTGCGCGAGCGCGTCGCCCTTCCGGCGCGTGTGTGCGTGTGCTTGCGCGGGTGCGTTCGGGTGCGCGTTCATGAGGTGTTCACTCCTGACCCTGGTCGGTCAATCCGCCACGACGGGTGTAGAAGGCCACGGTCAGATCCTTGACCAGGGCCTGGCGTTCGAAGTCGTCGAGGTCCACGAGCCCGCGCGTGGTCAGCCGGGTCACCGTGTCGTCCACCGCGTCGATGACGCTGGTCAGGACCGTGTCCCGGTGCTTGGCGTCGATCGCCGCGATCTGCCGGCGCCGCATCGCCGCCGCCACCTCGGGCGCGTACTCGATCCGGGTCGGCTGCGCCGAGAACACGGCGATGCCGACCGGCCGGCACTCCGCGGCGAGCACCCGGGTCAGGCGGTCGCCGACCGCCTCGGCGTCGCGCAGCGACGGACCGTCGCCGCGGAACGCGTCCGCCGGCAGCTGGGACAGGACGCGCGCGGTCGCCGCCTCCACCTGCTCGCGCAGATAGTCCTGGTGGTCGTCCACGGCCAGCAGGGCCCGCGCCGTGTCCCGTACGGACCACACCACGAGCACCACGGCCCGCAGCGCCGTCCCCTCCGCGTCGACGGCGGCGATCGGCTCGCTGCGCCAGTGCCGCAGCCGTACGTCGATCCGGCGGCGCAGGACGAACGGGCTGATCCAGACGAGGCCGGTGCGCCGCACGCTGCCGCGATAGCGGCCGAACAGCGAGAGCACCCAGGCCGATCCGGTCCGGCCCCGGGTGAGCCCGCCGAAGGCGATCACGGCGACGACCGCGCAGCCGGCCAGCGCGCCCCACTCCCAGGGCCGCAGGCGCACCGCGCGCAGGGGCCCGGCGCCGTGGAGCAGCTCCGCGGCCGAGCCGAGCGCGGTGACCCCGAGGAGTACGGCGGTCCAGCCGGGCAGGGCGGGGCCGGGGCGTTCGACCAGGTCGGGCTCGTCCGGCGGGCGGCGCGACGTGGTCGGGTCGGGTGTCCGCGCCGCGGGGCCGGCGGCCCTGGCCTCGGGTGCCGACTGCCGCATCGGGGGCTTCGGCTCCCTGGCCCCAGACTCAGCCCTTGCCCCAGCCCTTGCCCCAACCCTGGCCGTCGGCGTTGCCGTGGTCAGCGCCGTTCCGGCCCGGGGCTCGGAGCCGGGCCCGGTGGCCGCTGACGGTGCGTCGGCCGGGCCGGTCCGTTCCACCGGGCCGTTCCGCCCGGCCTGTTCAGCCTGATCGCCATAACCGACCCGATCGGTACAGCCGACCCGATCGGTACAGCCGACCCGATCGGCACGGCCGGCCTGATCGACGCGCGCGGTGTGTCCCGGCGGCTCGGACGGGCCCGGTCGCCGACCGGTCCACGTCGGCCGGGAGACCGGCGATAATGCCGCGGTCGGCAGCGCGGGGTCGGCCCGGAACAGGTCGTCCATCGGTATGCCGTCGCTGTGCCACCGCACACGCAGCACGGGCCGCTTCTGTCGCTCGGTCATGGGGCCCTTCCGGCCGTCACTCGACCGAGGGGGCGAGATGACGACATGTCGGATGATCTTCGATATTCATCGTCACAGGGGTTATGCCCGGAATGCTGTGACGAAAGTCCTGAATCGGACGGACTTTCGTCCCGCTCCGGAGGTCGTTGTCAGTGGTCGGCTCTACCTTTTCGACCATGACGGCCAAGACCTATCTGGAGCTGTCGCAGGACGGCGGCGGCGCGCACAAGTTCTACGAAGTGACGATCTCCGGCACGGTGGTGTCGGTCCGTTACGGACGTATCGGTGCCGCCGGGCAGACCCAGACCTCGACGTTCCCGACCGTCCAGAAGGCCGAGGCGGCAGCGGCGAAGAAGATAAGCGAGAAGGTCCGCAAGGGGTACGCGCCGGCCGTCCAGGGCGGACGCGCCGCCCGCCCGGTCACCCGGCGCACCGTCACCTCCGCGCCCTCCACGGCCCGCGCGGTCGCCCCGGTCCTGTGGCGCTTCCGTACCGGCTCCGCCGCCTTCGGCATCCATGTCGACGACGAGCGCTGCTGGGTCGGCAACCAGGCGGGCGAGGTCTTCACCCTCGGCCACGACGGCCGGATCCACGCCCGGTTCAGCCTGCCCGACGGGGTGAAGTGCCTGGTCGCCGACGACTTCTGGATCTACGCGGGCTGCGACGACGGCCGGGTCTACGACCTGTCGTCCAAGCTGCCGTTCGCCGCGTACGAGATCTCCACCGACGTCGACATCTTCTGGCTCGACATCCACGAGGGCGTACTCGACGTCGCCGACCGCTCCGGCCGGCTCACCGTCATCGACCACGAGGACGAGCACCAGTGGTCCCGGTCCGGCCGGGGCGAGCACGCCTGGATGGTCCGCGCGGACGAGAACGCCGTCTACTACGGCGACAGCGCCGGCGTCACCGCCTACGCCTCCGACGGCACGGGCGAGTTGTGGCACACCTCCACCCAGGGCAGCGTGCTGTTCGGCTGGCAGGAGGACACCGCCGTGTACGCGGGCACCGCCCGCCGCCAGGTGCACCGGCTCGCCAAGCGGACCGGCCGCACCGAGGCGGTGTACGGCTGCGACAGCCCCGTCTACTCCTGCGCCACCTCGCCCGGCGGCCGGTTCGTCTTCGCCGGGGACAACGCCTCCTCCGTGTACTGCTTCGCCGAGGACGGCACCCGGCTGTGGAAACTGGGCACCGGCGGCGGTTCGGCGCTGTCCATGCAGTACCACGACGAGCGGCTCTACCTGGTCACCACCGACGGCACCCTGGTGTGCGTCGACGCGAGCGAGGCGGCCATCGCCGCCGCTCAGCAGGGCACCGTCCCCGTCGCCCAGGACATCAAGCTCGCCGCCGCCCTGCCCACCTACGCCCCCGCCACCACCGTCGCCGCCGTCGACGTGGTCCACGCCGCGCCCACCGGCTCGATCGTGGTCGAATGCGTCCAGGAATCGGGCCGTACCCGCGTACGGGTGCTGACCGACGGTTACGAAGAGGGGTGGAACGTGCAGTTCCCGCGCGCCATCCGCGAACCCGGCGCCCGTTACGTCGTCGAGGCGCTGCACCCGGCCTCCGGCGGCTTCTACCGGGTCCGCGGCGACATCCGGCGGCTGCTGTGAGCGGCGCTTTCGACGCCGCCACCGGCGACGGCCCGCCGCTGCCCCGGGCCGAGGCGGAACAGCGCTCCCGTGAGGTGCGCACCGCCTTCGAAGGGCTGCTCCAGATCCGTCGCCTGACCGGACGTCGGGGCGGCGGCGGTGATCCGGCCGCCCGCCCCGCCGACTGGGAGGTGCGGCAGCCGGTCCGGGCGGTGGCCCTGGCCCTGGAGGCGGCGAAGCAGCCCCCGTCGGCGGTCGGTGCGGACGGTGTCCGCGTGGCCACCGGCTATCGCGTCACGGCGGGCGAACGCCCCGGCACCGCCGTCGTCGAGTGGCTCGGCCCGCCCGCCGCCGGGGCCGCCCACGCGGCGGAATCCGCCCTCACCGCCTGCGCCACCGCGCTCGAACGCCTCGGCTGGGAGGCTCTCCTCTACCGAGGTCCGCGCCGGCACCGGCGTCTGGAGGTCGAGGCACCGGCCACGCCCGAGCGCTGACCCCGGGTGCGGCGGTCCGGGAGTCCCGGGGACCGTGCCGACGACCGTCGCCGCACGCACCGGGGGTATGCATGCATACGTACGTACGTACGTACGTACGGCTCAGGCGATCGAGGCGGAGACGACCGCCGAGACCGCCAGGTTCACGGAGGCGGTCACCCACACCGCCGGGTGCGGCTCGGGGTCGACCAGCGTCGCGCCCAGCTTGCCCGGGGTGACCAGGTCGACCACGAAGAAGGCCAAGGCCATCAGCACGAGGCCGAGCAGACCGAACGCGGCCGTGGAGGCGAGGCCCTTGGCGAAGTCGTCGTACGTCGTCCAGATCGCGGTGAAGACGATGCCGCCTATGCCGAGCAGCGCGGAGCTGAGCAGGATCGCGGCGTTGCGGTTGCGGTCCTCCCAGATCTGCCGGCCCAGCTTGCCGGGGGTGAGGAGATCGACGAGGACGATGCCGAGGATGAGCAGGACGACGCCGAGGGCGCCGTAGGCCGCGGTCCGGCCAAGGCCGTTGACGATGTCGTTCATGGGGTGCCGGCTCCGGAAGGGAGAGGGATCGCGAGGGATCGTGATCAGGGACCGGCAGAATGTAACGCAGCGTCGGGCGGGCCCGGCAGGAGGCCCGTGGATCCCGGAGGATCCGGGGCCCACCGCCACGTGGGGCGCGCGGCGACACGGCCGGGGCCAGGGTCAGGGTCGGCGAAGGGCCAGGGCCGGGGCCGGGAGCGGGACCGGGGCCGGGGCCGGACGCGCGGGCGCCCCGGAGCCGAGGAGGCGGTGCGGCGCGACCTCTTCCGGGGCGGTGGCGGTGGGGGTGGTGCGGCGAGAAGACGGCTCGCCCTCTCGCGTACGGGGAGGAGGACGGCCCGAGCCGCACGCGCGGCGCGCGGGGGCGAGGCGCGGGCGGGGGCCGGGGTCAGACGCCGTGCGGGATCTGCCTGGCGCGCGAGCGGACCTGGAACGCCGTCACGATCTCGATCAGACCGACCGCGATCAGCCAGGCACCGGCCAGCACGGCCAGGACCGCCGCCGACTCCAGCGGCGACACGATGAGGACGACACCGGCGAGCGCGCTGATGGCGCCCAGGAAGATATGCCACCCCCGGGCCGGCATCCGCGGGTCGGAGACGGCCGCCATCGTCTGCGTGATGCCGTGGAAGAGCCAGCCGATCCCGATCCACAGGGCGAGCAGGAGGATCGACTGCATCGTGCCCTTGAAGCAGAACAGGCCCAGCAGGATCGACAGGGCGCCGCTGATGAAGGCCATCACCCGCAGGGACGTCCTGCCATGGGTCCCGAACGCGGCGATCAGATGCAGGACACCGCTCACCAGCAGGTACAGGCCGAACAGCACACCGGCCACGACCAGCGAGTGCCCCGGCCACACCAGGACGAGAACGCCGAGCACCAGCGCGGCCAGGCCGGCGAACAGCATGGCCTGCCAGGCCCAGTCGGCCAGTCTGCCGAGCGGCCCCGGCGGCAGGCCGTCCCGTCCGCCGTTCCCCGGAGGCTCGTACGGCGGGTGTTCATACGTGTCTGTCATGGCGGTCGCTCCGCTTCTCATCGGCTGTGATCCCGCTGTGGTCCCGTTGTCGTACGGCCTGTCCGCGCGGTGCGGCCCGTCCGGAACACCCGGAACACCCGGAACACCCGGCCCGCGCCGGTCCGCGTCGGCCCGCGCCGGTCCGCGCCGGTCCGCGTCGGCCCGCGTCGGCCCGCGCCGGCCCGTCCGGGCGGACCGGAGAGGTCGCCCTTCGCGTTCTTACTCAAGCAACACCTGATGAATGTCGCAAAAGATGACCTATATGGACGAGCGTCGCGAGGTGGTCGGCCACCGCGACCCGCAGAGTGGAGACCGGGCCCGCCCCAGGGCCCGTCGCTGCCACCCACATCGCCCGCCCCACCCCCGTACCCCAGCTCACCGGGAGTCCCCATGACCACGCTCAACCGCCGCGACCTCGGACTGCTCGCGCTGCGCGTCGGCACCGGCGCCGTCCTCGCCGCGCACGGCGCCCAGAAGCTCTTCGGCTGGTTCGGCGGCGGTGGCATCGAGGGGACGACGAAGAACATGGAGGCGATGGGCTTCTCGCCCGCCCGGGAGAGCGCGCTCGCCGCCGGGCTCGGGGAGGCCGGCGGCGGGGCCCTGCTCGCCCTCGGGCTCGCCACCCCGGCAGCCGGTGCCGCTGCCGCGGGAGCCATGGCCGGAGCGGTCGCGGTGCACGCCCCGGCGGGTTTCTTCGCCATGAAGGGCGGCTACGAGTACCCCGCGTTCCTCGGCTTCACCGCCGCGGCCATCGGGCTCGCCGGAGCCGGCCGGTACTCCCTGGACCATGCCACCGGACACGCCGTCGACCGGCCCTGGGTGGTCGCCACCGCGTTCCTCGGCACGGCGCTCGGCGCCGCGTGCGTCGTCGGCCGCCGCTCCGCGGCCCTGGCACGGGCCGCGTCCGAGGAGAACTCCGGAGCGGAGCCCGGTGCCGGTGCCGACGGGCCGGGGGAGTGACGGCGTGAAGGCGATGGCCCTGCCCGAGTACGGCGGCCCCGACGCCCTCGTCCCCGTGGAGCTGGCCGAGCCGAAGGTCGGCCCCGGCGAGGTCCTGGTGCGGGTCGAGGCCGCCGGGGTGAACCCCGTCGACTGGAAGATGTCCGGCGGCGGGCTCGACCCCCTGATGGTGACCCACTTCCCGCTGATTCCCGGCTGGGACGTCGCCGGTGTCGTCGAACGCAACGGCCTCGACTCGCCCGAGTTCGCCCCGGGCGACGAGGTGTTCGCGTACATCCGAAAGGACAGCGCCGAGTGCGGCGGTTACGCGGAGCGGGTCGCCGTCCCGGTCCGGATGCTCGCCCGCAAGCCGCGCACGCTCGACTGGGCCGAGGCGGCGGGCCTGCCGCTCGCCGGACTCACCGCGCTCCAGTCCGCCGACCGGGTCCGCGCGGGCGCCGGCGACACCGTGCTGGTCCACGCCGCCGCCGGGGGAGTGGGCTCCCTCGCCACCCAGATCCTGGTCGCCCGCGGTGCCCGTGTCCTCGGCACCGCGAGCCCCGCCAACCACGACTTCCTGCGCGGCCTGGGCGCCGAACCCGTCGCGTACGGACCGGGACTGGCCGATCGCGTACGGGCACTCGCCCCGGACGGAGTGGACGCCGCGCTCGACTACGTCGGCGGCGAGTCCGTCGACGTCTCCCTGGAGGTGCTGCGTTCCCCGGAGCGCCTCGCCTCCATCGCCGACCCGCGGGCCGCGGACGCGGGCGGCCACTACGTGTGGGTACGGCCCGACGGCGCCGCCCTGTCCGGCCTCGCCGAACTCGCCGACGCGGGACGGCTCACCGTCTTCGTCGACCGGGTGCTGCCGCTCACCGAGGCCCCGGAGGCATGGCGGCTCGGCGCCCGGGGGCACACCCGGGGGAAACTGGTCCTGGCCGTCGGCCACTTGGCGCGCGCGGCGGAGGCCGGGTGACCCACGGCGCGGGCGGGAACGGCCGTCACCACGACCGGGACCACTCGCGCGCCCCGATCCTGAATACTGGGGCGGGAAGATCCGGAGCCGATCCGGTGCTGGCATACATGCGGGTACGCCACGAGGGAAGGGACTGCCGCCGGTCATGAAGATCGATCTCACGGACACCAGCTCCAGCAAGATCAACAAGGCGATCCTGGAGGCCCGCCGGGCGGTCGGCACCCCGGCCGTGGGCATGGTCCTCACGCTCGTCATCGTCACCGACGAGGAGAACGCCTACGACTCCGTCAGGGCCGCCAACGAGGCATCCCGGGAACACCCCTCCCGCACCCTCGTCGTCATCAAGCGGCACGCCCGCTTCCCGCGCGAGCGGCACACCACCCGCCTCGACGCCGAAGTCAGGCTCGGCACGGACGCGGGCGCGGGCGAGACCGTCCTGCTCCGGCTGCACGGCGACATCGCGCTCCGCGCCGACTCCGTCGTCCTGCCGCTGCTCCTGCCGGACGCTCCCATCGTCGTGTGGTGGCCGGTCGACGCCCCCGAGGTGCCGTCCCGCGACCCGCTCGGGGCCCTGGCCCAGCGCCGTATCACCGACGCGTACGCCGTCGAGAACCCGATCGCGGCACTCGACGCCCGGGCCGCCGCCTACGCGCCCGGCGACACCGACCTCGCCTGGACCCGGCTCACGCCCTGGCGCTCGCTGCTCGCCGCAGCCCTCGACCAGGCCCGGGCGACGGTGACCTCGGCCGCCGTCGAGAGCGAGGCGAACAACCCGAGCGCCGAGCTGCTCGCCCGCTGGTTCGGCCGGCGGCTGAACGTGCCCGTCGAACGGGTCGTCACCGACGGTCCCGTCGTCACCGCCGTGCGCATGGGCACCCCCGACGGTGAGATCGTCATCGACCGCCCCGAGGGCCCGGTCGCCCATCTCTCCATCCCCGGCCAGCCCCACCGCGTGATGGCCCTCAAGGTCCGCACCACCGCCGAACTCATCGCCGAGGAACTTCGCAGGCTCGACCCGGACGAGGCGTACGAGGCGGCCCTGCTGTACGGCCGGTAGGGACTGCCGCAGGGCCGGGCCGGTCGAGCCTGCCCTGCGCGAGCGGTGGAGTCAGTCGTACGGTCGGCAAGTCCTGCCGTACGGCTGACAGGGCTTGCCCTACGGCCGACGGAGCCCGCCCGTTCCCCTGTGGCGCGCCCCCTTGCCACCCAGGAGCCGCCGGCGCCCCGACGCCAGGCGCGCCCCACGCCCCACCCCCGGCGCGCCGGGGCGGCCGAAAGTCGACGCTGCCGGGTCCGGGCGGTCGTAGTCTCGCCGCACGCGACGCTCCGGCGCGCGCAGCGACCGTTCGACGACCGTTCAACGGGGGGAATCCACCATGTCCAGGATCATCGTCGCCGCGACACCCGTCTCCGGCCACCACGGCCCACTGCTCCGTATCGCGAGTCATCTGTCCGGTGCCGGACACCAGGTGGTGTTCCTGGGCGGGGCGCGCTTCGCGGACGAAGTGCGGGCCGCGGGACCGGAGTTCCGTCCACTGCCCGCCGAAGCGGACTACGACGACCGGGACTTCGCGGCCCGCTTCCCCGAGCGGGCCCGGATCCCGGCCGGTCCGGCCCTTCAGGTGTGGGACGTCATGCATGTCTTCGGCGACCCCACCGCCGCCCAGTGCCGCGCCCTGAAGGACACGCTCGCCGATTTCCCGGCGACGGTCGTGATCCACGACAATCTCTTCCTCGGTGCCTTGGCACTCGCCCTCGGCGAGGAAGCCGCCACGCGACCCGCCGTGTTCAGTGTCGGGATCACCCCGCTCATCGTGGAGAGCCGGGACACCGCGCCGCCCGGATCCGGTCTGCTGCCGCCCGCGGACGACGCCGAACGCGAGCGGTACGCGGCCCTGGCCGCTCACGGGGAGGAGCAGCGCAAGCCCCTGGTCGACCATCTGCGCGAGTGCTTCGCCGCCGCCGGTGCCACCCTGCCCGAGGGGCCGCTCGGTCGGGTGTTCACCGAAGCCGCCGACGTGTTCGTGCAGCTCACCGTTCCCGGCTTCGAATACCCGCGCGGCGACCAGCCGGCCAACATCCGCTTCGCCGGGATCATCCCGATCCCGGCGGGTGACGGACGGGAACACCCGTCCTGGTGGCCGGAGTTGCTCCGGGCCCGCGAGCAGGGGCGGCGGATCGTCGTCGCCACCCAGGGCACCCTCGCCAACGACGACCTGTCCAGGCTGGTCGTCCCCGCCCTGCGGGCCCTCGCCGACCGTGACGACGTCCTCGTCGTGGCCGCCACCGGCCGCCCGGACGCGGCGGCCCGGGTCGCCGCCACGCTGCCCGAGCTCCCCGGCAACGCCGTCGTCGCCGGGTTCGTGCCCTTCGCCGACCTTCTTCCGTACACCGACGTGCTGATCACCAACGGCGGTTACGGCGGAACCCAGGCGGCCCTCGCGCACGGCGTCCCGCTCGTCGTCGCCGGCGCCAGCGAGGACAAGCCGGAGGTCGCCGCCCGGGTCGAGTGGACCGGCACCGGGGTCAACCTCCGCACCGACACCCCCACCGACGAGGAGTTGCGCGCGGCCGTGGCCACCGTCCTCGGCAACCTCGCCCACCGCGAGCGCGCCGCCCGGCTCGCCCGGCAGTACGCGGACCACGACGCGCTGGCCACCTTCGACACCCTGGCACGGACCGCCTCGACCCCCGCCCCCGCCCCCGACTCCGCCCGCTGACCGTGATGCCACCCGCCCAGGCGCCCGGCCCCGTGCCGCCGCACCCGGGTGGGTGGCAGTGGGCGGCGCCGGGTGGTGACGGGCCCGGCTGGGTGACGGAGGAGAGCCGGTCGACCAGTTCGAGAGTGTGGCCTGAATTCAGCCGGTCCGCCTCACCCATTGGCTGAAAATCGACGCTCGCTCACGTGTGGCTTGCTCCGATCCCGCCACACCCGCGAGGATCGGCCGAGCAGTACGCCGCACTCGCCGAATCGGGGGAACATGAAGCCTCGCCTGGTCTTCGTCCACGGCATCGGCGGCCCCCGGGACGCCGCCGCCGACCTGGACGAGTGGCTGCGCGCCGTAGCCGAGGGCGCCCGCGCCGCCGGCCACGGCGACCGGATCTCCGCCCTGACCGGCGGCTGGGCGGCCGACGCCCGCTTCGCCTACTACGGCGACCTGTTCCACGCCGCCGGCGCCCAGGGCGGACCGGCCGGCGCGGCGGCCCCGGGCGGGGCCGCCGACCAGGACGACGAACTCCTCGCCGCGCTCCTCCTGGAGGCCGTCGAGGCCCGCCTCGCCGACCCGGACCTCCCCGCGGCCGAGGCCGCCGCCCTGCGGCACGCCCGTACCCGCCTCGAACCGCCCCCCGCCGCCCAGGGCGTGGGCGCGCCCGCCCGGCGCGTCGTCGGCGCCGTCACCAGTCTGCTCGCCGTCCCCGGACTGCGGACCGCCGGCGGCTGGCTCACCGCCCGCGCCACGGCCGGCATGCTCGGCCAGGTCGCCCGCTATCTCAACCGCGCCGAGTCCGACGGCACCACCACCCTCGATCAGCGCATCCGCGCCCGCGTCGCCGAGAGCCTCGCTCTCGACGGCCCCACCATCGTCGTCGCCCACTCCCTCGGCACCGTCGTCGCCCTGGAGACCCTCCACGAACACCGCGGCGCCCTCGACGTACCGCTGTTCGTCACCCTCGGCTCGCCCCTCGGCATCCGCACCGCCGTCCACCCCCGGGTCCGTCCGCACCCCCTCGGCACCCCGGAGTCCGTCGGCCGCTGGCTCAACTTCTGGGACCGCGACGACCTCGTCGCCGCCCGCCCCCTCCTGGAGGACTTCGTCCGCCCCAACGCCGGCGCCGTCGTCCCGCGCAGTCGGCGCGTCGACTCCGACGGCGCCTGGGTGCATCCGGCCGCCAAGTACCTCGCCCAGCCCGCCGTCGCCGGTCCGCTCGTCGAAGCGCTCACCACCCACGCGGGGCGATGACCGGACCACGCCATCTGCTCGTGATCGGGGCCCAGTGCCCCGGACTCGGCCTGCTCGACGCCCTCGAAGGGGCCGCCCGCACGCTCCACGACACCCTCGCCGCCCCCTGGGCCGGTGCCTGCGCCCCGGCCACCCCGCCCGGTGTCACCCTTCTCTACGGTCGCGAACTCACCCGCCATGACGTCGAGTCGGCCGTGCGTACCGCCGGCCGGGCCGCCGCCGAGGCCGGCGCGGTGCTCGTTCTCGCCCTCCTCGGCCACGGCATGGCCGCCGGCACCGAGCTGTACTTCATGGCCGGCGACTCGCAGGCCGAACAGCCCCTGACCGCGGTCAATGTGAGCGCCCTGCTCGGCGACCTCGCGGACACCCCCGGGCTCGACGGCCTCGTCGCCCTCGTCGACACCTGCCACGCCGGCCGGGCCGTGCCCGATCTGCCCTCGCTCGCCACCGGCATCCGGCGCGGCGAGACCCGGCTCAGTCTCCTCATGGCCGCCGCCGCCGACGACGACGCGTACGGCCTCCACTTCAGTACCACCGTGGCGAAGATCCTGCGGGACGGCGTCGCCGACGCGGGCGAGGCCCTCACCGGCGAGACCGTCGTCCGTGCCGTGCGCGCGGACGGCGGTGTGATCGGCCAGGCCGTCCAGCACGCCGCGTACGACGGCGCCCAGTTCACCACCGGCCCGCTCTGGCTCGCCCGCAACGCCCGGCACACCGCCCCTCGTCACGGCTCCCCCCTCGGCCCCGCCGGCCGCGCCGCGCTCGACCAGGCCCTGGCCCCGCTCGGTGGCCCGCCGGACCCCGAAGTCCCCCTCCAGCCCTCGGAGTTCGCCGCCCTGCGCGAGCGCTGCGCCCGGCTGCCCGCCGCCGAACGCGAATGGGCGTACGGCGTCCTCGACGCGCTGCGCGACGCGGCCCGCACCCTGCGCCTGCTCACCGGCTGGCCCGGCGACGCGCTCACCAGCCCCCTGTTGCGCCGCACCCTCGCCGCCACCGCCGCCGACGGCGCCCCGCTCGCCGCACTGCCCGAGACCACCGGCACCGAGCTGCTCCGCGACACCGTCGAACACTTGCTGCTGCGCTCCCCCCGCGCCGGCCGCAGCCGTACGGCCCCGGTCGCCGCCTTCCTCGCCCGCCTCGCCCGCGACACCGGAGTCGACCGGCACCACGCCGACCTGCGGGCCTGGGCGGCGGAGACCGGTGCCGTGATCGACCTCAACGACGCGTTCGCCACCCTCACCGAACGCACCGAGGAGACACGGCTGCGGCTCGTCGTCAGCCTGCACGCCGCCGTCGGCGACGAATGGCCCGAATCGCTCGCCGCCTGGCTGCTCGACGGCGGCGACGTACGCCACCACGAGGAGTTCGCCTGTCCCGCCCAGGACCGCGGCGGGACCGAGCGCGCGCTCGGCCAGGTGATGCGCTGGGCCGCGCCCCTCGCCCGCTCCCTCGGCACGCGTCTGCGCCGGGTGGAGATCGCCGCCCCCGCCCCGCTGCTCGCCGTCTGGCGACCCGAGGAGACCCACGTCGGCGTGCGCCTCGGCTCACGCTACGACGTGGTGCTGCGCTGGAGCGACCGGATCCATCCGCCCGAGCACCTGTGGTGGATCAACGACGAGGCCCGCGACACCCTCAGGGCCATCGAGAAGAACGCCGACGGCGACCGCGTCGACTGGTTCGGCGAGGCCGACACCCGCCGCGTGGCCGAACTGCGCGAGCGGCTCGAAAGCGCTCCCCGCACCCGCGCCGTGGCCCTCGCCCACCATCCCGTGCACCTCAAGGAACTGATGGAGACACTGCTCTCCTCCTCCCCGATCGTGCTGTGGCCCGAGGAGGGGGCGGACACCCCGGCGGACCGGACCATGGAGCCCGCTGCCGGGCTCGGAGGCGGACCCGACAGCGGAGCCGGAAGCGGGGGCGAGTACGGGTCCGGGGCCGAGTCCGGGCGCGAGTCCGGGCATGGCTCCGGGCACGCGTACGGGACCGTGCCCGATCATGTACGGCGCTTCGTCGACACGTACTGGCACCTGCTGCCGGGCGAGTTCAGCCACGCCTACCGCAGCAAGTGGAAGCAGGCCGCCGACCCGGCCGCCCACACCGGCCGCCCGCACCATCTCGCCCGGCTGAGGACCGTCTGGGACGGCCCCGAATGGCTGGACTTCTGCACCTTGTTCGACACCGACCACACCGACAGCGCGTACACCGGCAGGGACCTCTTCGCCAGCGAAGGGTGTCCGACGGAGGGGGAACGACCCGCATGACCTGGCAGCCCTATTACGCCGGCCACGGCACCCCGCCCGCCGGACCCGACGACGGCGTCGTCCTCCCACCCGCCCCGCCGTGGCGCGAGTTCCCGCGCCGCTCCCTGCACCGGCAGTTCGTACCCCCGGCCGGCCTGGTCGAGGCCGTCAACGCCGCACTCGCCCTGCGCCGCCCGCTCCTCGTCACCGGACCGGCCGGCTCCGGCAAGTCCACCGTCATCGAACAGGTCGCCGCCGAACTCGGCCTCGGCACCGTCCTGCGCTGGCACATCACCTCGCGCAGCAGCCTCGCCGACGCCCTCTACCGCTACGACGCCCTCGGCCGCATCCACGCCCAGCGCCTCCAGACCCCCTCCGGCGCCCCGGCGGGCGGCGACGACATCGCGCCCTTCCTCCGCATGGGCCCGCTCGGCACCGCCCTGCTGCCCACCGAACGGCCCCGCGCCCTGCTCATCGACGAGATCGACAAGAGCGACCTCGACCTGCCCAGCGACCTCCTGGACGTCCTCGAACGCGGCGAGTTCGAGATCCCCGAACTCGCCCGCTACGGAACCGACACCGTCGCCGTACGGGAATGGCAGGGCGACCGGCACCACGACATCCGGCGCGGCCGGGTGCAGTGCACCGAGTTCCCGTTCATCGTCATGACCAGCAACGGCGAACGCGACTTCCCCGCCGCCTTCCTGCGCCGCTGCGTCCGCTTCACCATGCCCCTGCCCACCCCCGAGACCCTGCTCCGGATCGTCGAGGCCCACATGGGCGCCCCCGCCGCGGCCACCTCCACCGCCGGAAAACTCGTCGCGACCTTCCTCGAACGCCTCAGCGCGGGCGAGAGCCTCGCCGTCGACCAGCTCCTCAACGCCGTCCACCTCCTCGCCGGGACCGACGCCCCCGACGAGGCCCGCCGCCAGGCCGTCGAGGACCTGATCCTGCGCGAGCTGTCCCATGCCTGACCCGCTGCCGCGGCTGCTCTCCGCCCTGCGCACCGCCGCCCCCGAACTGGACGGCACCGCGCTGGCGGAGGCGCTGTGGCTCGCCGCCCACATGGGCGGCGACGGCGAGCGGGACGGTGGACGGGAAGGGGGAGGAGGACGGTCCGAGCCGGGCGTACGGCCCTCGGGCGCCGCACCCGAACGCCCCACCGGCCCCGGGAACGAGCCGGCCCCCGCCGACCACCCCGACCGGACCCGGCCGCCCCGCACCGACGACGCGCGGAACGGGGACGGCGCCCCCACCAAGCCCCTCCACGAACGCCTTCCCGGCAGCGCCGCCACCCTGCGCGGCCACGCCGTCGCCGCACCCCAGGGCACCGGTCTGCCCCGCGCCCTGGAACTCACCCGCGCCCTGCGCCCCTGGAAACGCCGCTGGCCCCAGGGCCGCCAGGGCGAACTCGACACCGACGCCACCGTCGAGGGCTACGCCCGCAGCGG
Source organism: Streptomyces sp. NPDC046203 (assembly GCF_040646255.1). Taxonomy (NCBI): domain Bacteria; kingdom Bacillati; phylum Actinomycetota; class Actinomycetes; order Kitasatosporales; family Streptomycetaceae; genus Streptomyces; species Streptomyces sp. NPDC046203. Next base: position 63,333 of record NZ_JBEYZX010000001.1, read on the forward strand.
CGAACTCATCCCGGTGTTCAAGCCCGCACCCGAGCGCTGGTTCGACCTGGTCCTGGTCGTCGACCGGTCACCCGGCATGCGGGTCTGGAACGAGACCGTCACCGACTTCGCCGCCGTCCTCGACCGGCTCGGCGCCTTCCGTACGCTCCAGATCGCCGACCTCACCTTCGACGCGTCCGGCGCGCCCCACGCGCCGGGCGCCCTGCGGTCCTCCGACGGCCGCCGCCTTGTCGTGGTGATCTCCGACTGCATGGCCGACGCCTGGCGCCGGCCCGAGGTCTGGCACCTGCTGCGCGACTGGGCCGGGACCCACCCGACCGCCGTCCTCAACCCGCTGCCCACCAAACTGTGGCGACGCGGCGGCCTCGACCTGCCCACCACCCGCTTCACCCCGGCGGCCCCCGGCAGCCCGCGCAGCCGGGTGCCGGTGACGCCGCCGCCGCTCGCGGGGGCGGGAGCGGGTGTGGGGAGGGGAGACGGGCCGGGGGAGGGGGAGTGGCTGCCCGTACCCGTTCTCTCCCTCACCCCGCACTCCCTGGGCCGCTGGTCGCAGAGCCTGATGCGCGGCGACCCGGAGGGCTGCACCGCCGTCCTCGTCCCACCCACCGGCCGCCTCCCCGCCGCGGCCGCCCGCCCGCGCGCCCTCCCCCTGCCCCCGGCCGAACGCGTCCGCCGCTTCCTGCGCACCGCCTCCCCGCGCGCGGCCCGCCTCGCCGTACTCTGCGCCCCCTTCGACCGCCTCAGCCTGCGCCTGCTCCACCTCGTCCGCGAGAAGCTGGTGCCGGAGGCGGGGATCGCGGACGTCGCCGAGGTCGTGACGAGCGGCGTCTTCGAGGTGGAACAGGCGGGCTCCGTCGTCGAGTTGGTCCTGCCGCCCGCCACTCAGGAAGCCCTCCGCGCGCACCTGCCCGCCGACCAGGTCTGGGCCCTGCACCGGGCTCTCGACCAGCACCTCGCGAACCGGGGTGCGGGCCGTACCCGGCTGCCGTCGGTGGTGGAGGACGCGAGCGGACCGCTCGAACTCGCGGCGGAGCGCGAGGCGTTCGCGCGGGCGTCGCGGCGGACGCTGGAACTGTTGGGGCTTGCGCAGCCGGAGGTGGAGGAAGGGGCGACCTCGACGGAGCCCGGGGAGCCGGAGGAGGATCCGGACCTGCCGCCGCTGCCGGAACCGTACGTCGGAGACCCGATGCGGGAAGCCGCCCTGGTCGACAGGCTGACGACCGGAAGCCGCGTGCTGGGGATCACCGCCGTTGGCGGGGTCCCTGGCGCGGGCCGGACCACGCTGGCACTACGGGTGGCGTACTCCGCGCGGGAACGCTTCCCCGACGGGGTGGCTTTCATCGCGTTCCATGGATCCACACTCAACCCGGTCGGTGCGGAAGCCGCGATGGACCATCTGCTGCGCCGACTCGGTCTCCCCGCTGAGGAATTCCCGGACTCCTACCCCGAACCAGGCATTCTGGCCGACTCGTTGAGGAAAGCGCTCGACGGGCGACGGGTCCTGCTGGTTCTGGACGACCTTCCTGAGGGTGACATTGCCCACGCCTTTGCCTGGACGCCGCCTGAGGGGTGCTCTGTTCTCGCCACCTATCCCGAGGTCCGGGGACTGCCGAACGCGTGGGAGATCAGTGTGTCTCCCCTCGCCGGATCCGAAGCGGTCCGCCTCTTCAGAGCCGCTGGATCGCCCCGCCCCCAAGAGGTCGAACGCGGGCAGTGGTGGCCGTTCACCCTTCGTGTTCTGGGTGCTGCGGCCGTCTCGGCCGACCCCGGGGTCTCCGCCAAGGCCGTCCGGATTGTCACCGAGGCGCGCGGGCGCCTGTCCCCGCGTGAGACGGTCCGTTATTGGCTCGACGAGCTCGACGACGGGCACGGTATTGCCCTGGCCCAGCTTGCCGCGGTGACGGCAGCCGAGTTCACCCGAGAGGAGGCAACAGCGGTCCTCGGGCGCGATCCTCATGCCGCCGTTGAGCGCATCAACGCGCTTGCGCGGCACGGGCTTTTGAGACGGCAGGGGCCTGGGCGGTACGTAATCCCCAGCTTCGTCCGGACCCAGGTGGAGAGGACGCCCGGGTTCGAGGCGGGGCGTGTGGTGGCCCAGGCCCAGATCGCGGAGTTCCGCCGCCGAGCTGCCGCAGCCTTCCATCAAGACCGGCACCCCGGCAGCCACTTGGTCGAACGCCTCCGAATGGTCCCCGAGCCGGCTCCTCACGCAGAGGTGTGGCTGCGCAACGCGTTGGAGGTCTCCGTCTCGGAGCCGGACGTGCTCCTGCTTCTCCGGGACGCGGCAGCCATGCCGCCGTACCGGGAGACGTTCGCCACGGTTGCCCGGTACTGGATGACACGGGAGTCGGAGCACGGTGTGCCGGGGCGCGCCCGCGCCGCCCTCGCCCTCGCCCTCGCCCAACACGCACTCGGCCAGCACGAGGAAGCCTGGGGCACCCTCCACGAGGTCGGTCCCGACCAGCTGCGCGAAGACGAGGTCACCTTCCCCGACGCCGCTCTCCTCCTCGCCCGGATCGCGCTCGCCCGCCGTGCCGCCGACGGGGCGCGGACGGCGCTCGCCTGGGCCATGACGGCCTGGAACGCCACCGACGAGCAGTCCCCGGAGATGGCCGACGTGCTGCGGAGCCTCGAAGAAGCCTTCGCCGCGAGCGACGAGCGCGAGGAACTCATCTGGATCCAGGAGCGGTTGCTCCAGTGCGGTATCGGCCTGCGGCTGCCCGACATGGAGTGGAGAGCGCGGCTCCGCCTCGCGGCGACCCTGCTCCGCAACGGCCGGGCCCGCGAGGTCCAGGACGTGCTGCACCCGGCGCTGGAGCCGCCGGCCGCCGCCGACCGTGCGGAAGTCGACCGTCTCCTTCGTGCCGCCGCCGATCCCGCCCGCGTGCTCATCACCCTCCGGAGCCTGACCACGGCCCGGCGGGGCACCGCCGCGACGGTCGCCGGTGTGCTCGCCGACCTGCCGGCCGTCGGCCACGGCCGCTTCGCCAGCCATGTCTTCGAGGACTGTGTCCTGTTGCTCGTCGACGGGACCGTGCCGATCGCCCCGCTGCTCCGGGACCTCGTCGAGTGGCTGCCCGCGACCCGGATCGCGGTCCATCGGGGGCCGGTGCGCGAAGTGCCCGCCGAGGACGATGCCGTCGCGTACACGCGGGCGATGCTGCGGGCCGTCGAATTCGTCCGGACCTCGGAGAACTATCCGGACGACACCACTCTGTGCGTCTCGCCGGAGGTGCACGAGATGTTGTCCGAGGACGCCTCCGATTCCGAGCTGAACATCCGCTTCGTCCCGCGCGAAGTCCGCACCGAGGACGGCGCGGTGGTCTGTGTGATCCTGACCCCGAGGGTCGATCTGGCCTCGTGGGACGACGAACTCCTGGCTCTCGCCCGGGTGTTCACCGAGCTCGATCCTCATGGCGACCGGCTGGCCGGAGCCTTGCGCGAGGCCATGGACGCCGAACTGCGACAGGCCGGCTTCGCCCAGCCGCACGGCGCGGAAGCCGAGGCCGCGGAGCGCGAGGGCGTGAGCGGTGAGCTGGCGAAGCGGCTGAGCCGGCAGACCTTCCCCTTCCGCCTCGGCAGTGCCGCCGCGCTCGCCTGGGACCGGCCCGGCCGCGCCGTGCCCCTGGGCGTCGAAGTGAGCCTGCACGGACCGTATATGAACCCGGACGGGTATGAGGCCGGCCGGATCCACCTCCTCGTACAGGCCGACGAGGAACGGTCCCGCTGGTCGGCCGGGCTCGTCCGGGGCGGCGAGGGCCGGCCTTGGTTCGGCAGCGTGCTGTGGCTGCACCGGGACATGCCGCTCCCCGAGAACCTTCTTCTCTCCCTGGGCGTGGAGGAGCGCGAGGCGGTCCTCGCCGAGGCCGATCCGGTCGCCCGCGTCGCCGCGTTCTTCCGCCTCGTCCAGGGGCACATCGTCCACGGTGTCGCGCTGCGCCCGCTGATCGGCGAGCGCGACTGGGAGCGGGCGCGCGAGCGGATCGTGCGGCTCGCGGGTGGCGTACTACGGTCCGAGGGACTGCTGTTGCTGGCGGGGAACGCGCGGGGCCGGGCGATGGCCGAGGCGCTGCGGCTGCCTGTACCGAACGGCGACGCGTACCTCTGCGTCCCGCTCACCCGGCAGACCGGAGCGCACGGATCCCGGCCCGCCGTCACCGTGGCCGACCGCGCCTGGGTCGCCGCGGAGGAGACCGACGAACGCGGGCCGCTGCCGACCGGGTTCCCCAGCCTGCGCACCCGCTGATCGTACGGCGGGGCACCTGGCGATGGGACGTGTGGCAATAGGACCCCCGGCGACGGGACGCGTGGCGCAGAGGTCCGGCGCGGGCCCGGTTACGATCGGCCCCTCGCCGACCTCAGGAGTTCCGCGCCATGTCATCCCCGCGTATCGGAGTCGTCATCGTGACGATGGGTACCCGTCCGAAGGAGCTGGCGGCGCTGCTCGCCTCGGTGGAATGGCAGGACGTTCCGGCGGCCCGCGTGATCCTGGTCGGCAACGCGACCCCGCTCACCGGCGTGGTCGTGGCACCGAACGTGACCAAGGTGCCGCTGCCCGAGAACCTGGGCTGTCCCGGCGGCCGGAACGTCGGTCTGGCGATGCTGCGCGACTCCGGGGACGTCGACATCGCCGTCGAACTCGACGACGACGGCCTGCTGATCCACCCGGACGTCTTCCGTAAGGTCGGGCAGATGTTCGCGGCGGATCCGGGGCTCGGCATCGTCGGATTCCGGGTCGCCGACGAGCACGGCCACACCGAACGCCGCTGGGTGCCCCGGCTGCGGGCCGACGACCCGATGCGGGGCGGGCCGGTGACCGCGTTCCTCGGCGGCGGACACGCCTTCTCCCTGCCGATGCTCCGCGAGACCGGCTTGTGGCCCGCCGAGTTCTTCTTCACCCATGAGGAGACCGACCTGGCCTGGCGCGCGCTCGACGCGGGCTGGACGATCCTCTACGAGCCCGGGCTCGTCCTCCAGCACCCGAGGACGTCCCCGGCCCGCCACGCCGTCTACTACCGCAACACGGCACGCAACCGTGTGTGGCTGGCCAAGCGCCGCCTCCCGGTGCCGCTGATCCCGGTCTACCTCGGCGTGTGGATCCTGCTCGCCATGGCGCGTATGCGGTCCCTGGGCGGTCTGGCGGCCTGGTGGGGCGGATTCGCGGAGGGGGTACGGAGGCCCTGCGGTCCGCGCCGGGCCATGCGCTGGCGTACGGCGTGGCGTATGACCCGACTCGGCCGCCCGCCGATCCTCTGAGCCCCCGGCCCGGCCCGCCTCGCCACGCTGCTCCTCGCCCCGGTCGCGCCTCTCGGCCGTCGAACCGCCGCATCGCCCGGCCACCGGTACCACCGGTACCACCGGGGCCCTACGGGGGTCACCCGAGTCGTGACGCCGCCGCGCCGCCGCCCGGAGGGGGGGAAACCAGGCGGCGGCTTTTCGGGTGCGCACACCCATCGGGGCGGGTGCCCCGCCCGGCCCGTTTCACACGCACCCCCGCCCGCCGGTTTCGCCGCGCGCCGCCGCCCCGCGTCCCCACGGTGGTGAACCGGTGAATTCCGGGCGCGTCGCCGCCCCGTGCCCGCCGTGCCGACGGCCACGGCGGAAGGATCACCGCACGGGCCTTGCCAGCGACACACACCGGGGTGCACGACGACATGTGGCGGGACAACACGGCGGCCAAGGGCACGGCGGCGACAGGAACCCCGGCGACAGGAACCCCGGGGACAGAGGCCGAAGCGGAGGCGGAGACCGCGCAGACCCGGCCCCGGACGGCCACGGAGCGACGGGTGCGGTCCGGTTCCCGCTTCCTCGGGATCCTCACCACCACCGACCACAAGGTGGTGGGCTACCTCTACATGACCACCTCGTTCGGGTTCTTCCTCTTCGCCGGCCTGCTGGCGATGCTGATGCGCGCCGAACTCGCCCGGCCCGGACTCCAGCTGGTCAGCGCCGAGCAGTACAACCAGCTCTTCACCGTCCACGGCACGGTGATGATGCTGCTCTTCGCCACCCCCATGTTCGCGGGCTTCGCCAACGCCGTCATGCCCCTCCAGATCGGCGCCCCGGACGTCGCCTTCCCCCGGCTCAACGCCCTCAGCTACTGGCTGTTCCTGTTCGGCGGACTGCTGGTGGTCTCCGGCTTCCTGCTCCCCGGCGGCGCCGCCTCCTTCGGCTGGTTCGCCTACGCGCCCCTCAACAACGCCGTCTTCTCCCCGGGCGTCAGCGGCGATCTGTGGGCTCTCGGCCTGGTCCTCTCCGGTGTCGGCACCACCCTGACCGGCGTCAACTTCATCACCACGGTCATGTGTCTGCGGGCCCCCGGGATGACCATGTTCCGGATGCCGATCTTCACCTGGAACGTCCTTCTCACCTCGGTCCTGGTGCTGCTGGCCTTCCCCGTCCTCACCGCCGCCCTGCTGGCGCTCGTCGCCGACCGCAGACTCGGTGCCCACACCTACGACTCCGCGTCCGGCGGCGCGCTGCTGTGGCAGCACCTCTTCTGGTTCTTCGGCCATCCCGAGGTCTACATCGTCGCGCTGCCGTTCTTCGGGATCATCTCCGAGATCATCCCGGTCTTCAGCCGCAAACCCGTGTTCGGCTATCTCGGGATGGTGGGCGCCACCATCGGCATCACCATGCTGTCCGCCGTCGTGTGGGCCCACCACATGTTCGCGACCGGTGCCGTCCTGCTGCCCTTCTTCTCGATCATGTCGTTCCTGATCGCCATCCCCACCGGGGTGAAGTTCTTCAACTGGATCGGCACCATGTGGCACGGCAGCCTGTCCTTCGAGACACCCATGCTGTTCTCGATCGGCTTCCTCGTCACCTTCCTGCTCGGCGGGCTCAGCGGCGTCCTCATCGCTTCGCCCCCGCTCGACTTCCACCTCACCGACTCCGCGTTCATCGTGGCGCACCTGCACTACGTCCTCTTCGGCACCGTCGTCTTCGCCACCTTCGCGGGCTTCTACTTCTGGTGGCCCAAGTGGACGGGCCATCTGCTCGACGAACGCCTGGGCCGCGTCCACTTCTGGACGCTCTTCACCGGGTTCCAGGCGACCTTCCTGGTCCAGCACTGGCTCGGCGAGAAGGGCATGCCCCGGCGCTACGCCGACTATCTGCCGGCCGACGGCTTCACCGCGCTCAACACCTTCTCCTCCATCGGCGCCTTTCTGCTGGGGGCGTCGACCCTGCCGTTCCTCTACAACGTCTGGCGGAGCCGTACGCACGGCGCCGAGGCCACTGTCGACGACCCCTGGGGGTACGGCCGGTCGCTGGAGTGGGCCACCTCCTGCCCGCCGCCCCGGCACAACTTCGTCGCCCTGCCCCGCGTACGGTCCGACTCGCCCGCCTTCGACCTGCACCACCCGTCCGGCCCCGCGGGCCCGACCGAGCTGCCCAGCCCGCCCGCCGGCCCGCCCACCGACCCGTCCGCCAGTCCGCCCATCGACCCGTCCGCCAGTCCGCCCATCGACCCGTCCGCCGGCGGACCGGCGCCGCGAGAGGAGCGATCATGAGAACCGAGGCGCTGGTGTTCGCCGGCACGGCCTGCTTCTTCCTCGCGGTGGACGTGCTGTACGCGGTGTGGTCGCGCGAGCCCGCCGGGACGGCGGCGCTCACGATCGCGTTCCTCATGGCGTCTCTGATCAGCTTCTTCTTCGCCCGCACCCACCGGGCCATCGGGCTGCGCCCCGAGGACCGCCCCGACGGCGAGGTCCAGGAGCGGGCCGGCCGGCTCGCTCCCTTCTCGCCCGGCAGCGGCTGGCCGGTGCTCACGGCCCTGGGCGCGATGATCCTCGCGCTCGGCCTGGTGTTCGGGCTGTGGCTGGCCCTGCTCGGTCTGGGCGTCTTCGCGTCGGGGGTGGGAGGTCTCGTGTTCCAGTACGCCACCGAGGGCGACCAGCACTGACCGGGGTGGCGCGCGGCGGACCGGAGCGAGACCTGGACGAGACCTGAACGGGCCCGGTGGCGCGGGGCTCAGTCGGTGCGTACCGGCGTACGGTCGCCCTCGCCGGGCTCCGTACCCCCGGATCCCCCGGATCCCCCGGATCCCCCGGATCCCCCGGATCCCCCGCGCCCCTCGATTCCCCGGGAGTCGTCCCAGCGCGGCGGCGCCGTCCGCTCCGCCACGGCCGCCCGCTCCCGCTCCTGGGCCGGCAACTCCACCCGGTCGGTGAGCAGGAACCGGCTCAGCGCGGCCCGCAGCCGCAGCCGCCGGGGCACCGGGCCCTGCTCCGGCAGCGTCACCGGCTCCTGCGTCTCCCGCACCAGCAGCCGGTACCGCTCGGCGGGCGGGAGGGCACGATGCCGCCCCGACAACTCGCCGTGCACCGCCTGCCGTACCTCCCGGGTCTTGTCGCCCTCGGCCAGCCGCCGCTTGTCCGCTGCCTGCAGGGCGAGACACAGCCGACGGGTGACGGCGAACGCCAGCAGCGGCGCGAGGACCAGCGCCACCCGCAGCACCCAGGTCACCGCCTCGATCTCGACGTCGAAGACGAGAGCGAGGAGGTCGTTGCCGCCCGCCAGCAGCAGCACCGCGTAGAAGACGATGCCCGCGACGCCGATCCCGGTGCGCACCGGGCGGTTGCGCGGCCGGTCGCACAGATGGTGCTCGGCACGGTCGCCCGTCGCCCACTTCTCGATCAGCGGATAGCAGAGCAGCCCGGTGAACAGCAGGCCCGGCAGGAGCAGGGCGGGCACGAACACGTTCCACATGATCGTGTGCCCCGCGATCACGGTGTTCCACGGCGGCATCAGCCGCAGCGCGCCCTCCAGGAACCCCACGTACCAGTCGGGCTGCGAACCGGCCGACACCTGGTCCGGCCGGTACGGCCCGTAATGCCACACGGGGTTGATCTGGGCCACCGCGGCCATGCCCGTGAGCACCGCGAACACCAGCAGGAACAGGCCGGTGGACTTCGCCGCGAAGTGCGGGACCATCGGCCGCCCCACCGCGTTGCGGTTGGTGTGCCCGGGCAGCGCCCAGTGGGTGTGCTTGAGATAGAAGACCAGCAGGACATGGGCCGTGACGACGGCGACGAGCAGGGCCGGTACGAGCAGCACGTGGAGCATGTACAGCCTCGGGATGACCACCTGCCCCGGGAACTGGCCGCCGAACAGCATCATTTCGAGATACGTGCCGACCACCGGGATCGACCCCACGATGGTGGCCGCGGTGCGCAGGCCGGTCCCCGAGAGCAGGTCGTCCGGCAGCGAGTAGCCGGCGAATCCCTCCAGCATCGCGAGGATGAACAAGGTGACGCCGAGTGTCCAGTTCGCCTCACGGGGCTTGCGGAACGCGCCGGTGAAGAAGACCCGCAGCATGTGCGTGGCGATCGCGGCGACGAACACCAGCGCCGCCCAGTGGTGCACCTGACGGATCAGCAGCCCGCCGCGCACCTCGAAGCTCAGCCGCAGGGTCGTCGTGTACGCCTGGGTCATCGGCTGCCCCTGGAGCGGCCGGTAGGGGCCGGCGTAGACGGTCTCCACCATGCTCGGGTCGAAGAACAGGGTGAGATAGACGCCGGTGAGCAGGAGCACCAGGAACGCGTACAGGGCGATCTCGCCCAGCAGGAACGACCAGTGGTCCGGGAATGCCTTGCGCAGCGCGGCACGGGCGATCTCGCTGATCGGGAGCCGGCCGTCGGCGGCGGCGTAGCCGCGGACGGCGGCCTCCTTGGCGCGGTCGTTCCAGCGGGTCCGGTGCCTGCGAAGGGACATGCCGACTCCTGACGCTCCGCCACTCCAGGCGTCCTCCGCCTGCCGGGCCGCCCCCGGCGGCGGCCACGGTGCCGACCCTGCCGCCCGGGCCTGCTCCGGCGGATCGGGCGCGCCGGACATTGGGCCGCGTGAGGGAAAAACCCGCACGCGCGCCACGCGCGCCGGCGCCCCTGGGGTGGGGTTCCCCCGGTTCCCGTGCCTTCGCGGATCGTGCCGTTCGTGCCGTTCGTGCCGTTCGCCCGGTCCCTGAGGGCCTTACCACTCGTACGGCTCCTGCGCCTCCTGAGGCTCCTCCGACTCCGCCGGTTCGTACAGCGGCAGGAAGTGGATCACCGGTTCCTCGTACGGGTGCGCCGCCCGGACGGCCTCCAGGACCGCGCGGGCCTGCTCCGTGTCGCAGACCGACTCGATACGGCGTTCCTCCGCGTACTGGACGACGCCCACCTCGCCGTCGTACGGCAGGGCCCCGGGCAGCGGCTGCCAGCTGCCGGTCACCCGCCACCCGCTGGAACAGCGCGCGTAGGCCCCGACCCGGCCCGCTCCGGCCGTGTGCAGGGCGTCGGCCACGGCCTCCACATGGCTCGCGGGGACGGATATCTCGATCTTCAGACGCGTCATGAGCGGGACCCTAGCGGCCGGTTCCTCCCCGGGGCGATCAGGGCCGGGGCCCGATCGCGGGGGCTCGGGAGGGAACGGGCCCGGCGGACCTCAGGCGGGCAGGAGCGCGTCCCACTGCTCCCGGGTCGGGCCGTCGTACCGGGGCTCGAAGTCCGGGCGGTCGGCGAGCCAGGCGGTGAGGTGCCGCTCGATCTCGTCGGTGCCGTAGGCATCCTTGGGCGGGCATACGAGATGACGGGCCTGGGCCCGGGCCCGCATGACGACCGGATCGTCGAACGCGCAGGCGGCGAGGGCGGCGGCCCGCCGGTCGGAGAGCGGCGCGCTGTCGGCAAGGCGCAGGCCGGACGTCCGATCGGACGTCACCTGCGTGTCGAACCAAGGGCGGAGGGCCTGGACCGTCCACGCGTGGTAGCCGGCCGGATCGGCCGCGATCTCGTCGGCGTGCAGGGCCACCTGCCGGGCGGCGAGCAGGCCGAGGGCCACGCCGTGGCCGAAGGTGGGGTTGGTGTGGACGATGCTGTCCCCGGCGTTGATCAGACCGGTGACGACCGGCCCGGCGTCGTCGGCGAGCGACGTCCAGCGATTGTCCAGTCCGGCCATCGCGAGGACGTCCGAGCAGGGCTCGGGATCCAGGTCGAGCCAGGCGGCGCAGGCGGGGAAGCGGCGGGCGGCGGCCTCGAAGACGGCGGGGTCGGTGAGCGCGCCGCGGGACGGATCCCCCGTGGCCAGCACCATGCTCACGGCGAAGGTGTCGTTGTCGGACGGGAAGACGCCGCCGAGCGCGAACGCCGCGGTCGAGCCGGTCTTCACCCGCCCCGGATCGCGCGGGCCGTCCGGCCGCAGCCGGTACCACCGGCACAGATACGCGATCCCGGTGCGGTGGCTCTCGACCACGGGCGGGCGGCAGCCGGCGGCGGTCAGCCAGCGGGGTACGGGGGAGCGGCGGCCGGAGGTGTCGACGACGAGGTCCGCCCGATGGGTCTTTGTACCGACGCGGACACCGATGACCCGGGGAACGCCGTCCCTCCCGGGAGCGGGCGTGGGAGCGGGATCGGGATCGGGATCGGGAGCGGGCGTCGGCGTCGGTGCGGACGCGGGAGTGGGCGCGGAGTCGAAGGCGAGGGCGTCGACCCGGAGGCCCCGCCGTACCTCGACGCCCGGCTCCCGTCGTACGGCCGAGGTCAGGGCGGCCTCCAGCACGATCCGGCGGGTCCGCAGGGTCACCAGGTCCTCGTCGCCGGGCCGGTACGGCGGATGGGCGTCGAACCAGTCGAAGTCGTGGTACTCGCGGGCTCCCCGGGCCAGCAGGTCCGCGTAGACGTCGGGGGCCTCGTCGAGCAGCACGGTGCGGACCGGGGCGAGGAGCGAGTGCGGCTGGACCGCTTGGGGGACACGGGGCCGGTGCCAGTCGAAGAAGTCCCCGTCCGGGTCCTTCGCGGCCTGTCGGGTGTCCTGCTCGAACAACGTGACCGCGTGGCCCCGCCGTCCGAGCAGAAGGGCCGTTCCCAGCCCGCTGATTCCTCCGCCGATCACCGCGACTCGCGCCACTGAGCTCCCTCTCGCGTCGTGTTGCGGAGGGAGCCTAGTGAGCCCTGCCGGGCGGATCACGGCCGGGCGGATCACAGCCGGGTCCGAGGCCCCCCGAGATACCCGCGTATCGCGGTGATCACTCGCTTGTCACCGACCGAAAATCAGTCCGAGGAGCGCTGGTCGCCAAGGCCCTCGATGAAGTCCTTGGCCTTCTCCACGCCGGTGTCGATCTTGTCGCTGTACTTGCCGTCGGTCTTCTCGTCGACGACGTCGGCAGCCTTCTCCAGCCCCTGGGAGACGAGTTCGCCGTGCTCGGCGGCGAACTCCAGCGCCTTGTCCTTGAGGCCCTTCAGATTGTCGAACACGTGGCGAGCTTCCTTCCGGTGAGGGGGATGGGGGTGGTGGTGCGCCGCCCGGCAAAGCCGGGCGGCCGGCCGCCGGTTGGTTACGGCGGGCGACGCGGACGGCGCCGGCCCCGGTGGATGACCGGTGGCCGACGCCGAGCGCGTGATGAGGAGGCGGGATCAGACGTTGACGCCGAAGTCCATGGCGATTCCGCGCAGACCGGAGGCGTAACCCTGGCCGACCGCGCGGAACTTCCACTCGGTGCCGTGCCGGTACAGCTCACCGAAGACCATCGCGGTCTCCGTCGAGGCGTCCTCCGACAGGTCGTAGCGGGCGATCTCCTGGCCGTCCGTCTGGTTGACGACGCGGATGTAGGCGTTGCGGACCTGGCCGAAGCTCTGGCCCCGGCTCTCGGCCTCGTGGATCGACACCGGGAAGACGATCTTGGTGATGTCGGGGGAGACGGTGGCGAGGTTCACCTTGACCGACTCGTCGTCGCCCTCGCCCTCGCCGGTGAGGTTGTCACCGGTGTGCTCGACGGAGCCGTCCGGGCTGGTGAGGTTGTTGTAGAAGACGAAGTGACGGTCCGAGAGGACCTTCCCGGAGGCGTCGCACAGCAGGGCGGACGCGTCCAGGTCGTACGCGGCGCCGGTGGTCGTCCGCACGTCCCAGCCCAGGCCCACCACGACGGCGGTCAGGCCGGGGGCCTGCTTGCTGAGGGATACGTTGCCGCCCTTGGCCAGGGTAACGCCCACTGTTCTTCCTCCGTTGTCGGATTCATGCCGGATTCGGCCTGTCAACTGCTGCAACGCAGAGGCTACCGTCACAGTTCCCCGACCTGCGCAATCAGTGAAGTGTGAGGGCACTACGCCAGGCCGGCGAGGGTGCGGGGAACTCGCCGTGATGGCCTTTGGCGCGGCCCGGATGGATGCTCCTGGGGGTGACATGGGGTGGCGCGTTGGGCCCGTCCTTAGTTCAATGGTTGCGCAAACCGTGAAGTAATCTCGGAGGGGGAGTACATGACGGACCAGGAGAAAGCGCTGCTCTTCGGTGGCCCCGCGCACGGCCTGTGCGTGACGGTGACCGGTCGGCCGCCCATCCTGCAGGTGACGTATCCCTGTGAGGTCGACGAGAGCGGAGCCGCGGAGGGGGGAGCCGGAGTACGTGTCGAGGCCCTGCACGTCTACCGGTTGAACCCGGGAGGCGCGGACGCCCCGCCCCGTTACGGATACGACCCGGCCAGCCCGTAAGCGGACACGTCCACCCCCATGTGGCCTAACCTTGCCAAGACACACCATGGGGAAACCATATGGACGAACCACTCGTCCCCTTCTGTATCGGCCGGACGAGTGAAGGCGTACCGATGACTGGCAAGCACCATCCCCCGCAGAGGCGTCGCGCCGCCGGGTCCCGGTCGAACGGGACCGGCCGGCTGCGCGGCGGGCGGCTGCTCGCGATGGCCACGACCCTGCTGGTGCTCGCGGTCTCCGGCATGGGCTGGATCTACCTTCAAGTCACCGGCGACATCGCCACGTTCGGTTCCGACGGGATCTCCGGCGACCGTCCCTCCGCCGGCGCCCAGGGGCAGAACGTCCTCGTCATCGGATCGGACGCGCGGACCGACGGGAACAGCGCGTTCGGCGGCGGCAACCGGGCCGACATCGGCCGCTCCGACACCACGTTCCTGCTCCATGTGTACGCGGACCAGCGGCACGCCGTGGCCGTGTCCTTCCCCCGCGACACCCTCGTCGACATCCCGCCGTGCCGGCTCCCCGACGGCACCTGGACACCGCCGCGGGCCGAGGCCATGTTCAACTCGGCCTTCACCGTGGGGCAGACCGCCACCGGCAACCCCGCCTGTACGCAGAACACCGTCGAGAAGCTCACCGGTCTGCGGGTGGACCACACCGTCGTCGTCGACTTCAAGGGCTTCGCGGCCCTGACCGAGGTCGTCGGCGGCGTCCGGGTGTGCCTGCCCGTCGACGTCCACCAGAGGGACCTCGACCCGCACCTGACGGCGCCGGGCGCGCTGGTGTTCGCCAAGGGGGAGCAGACCGTCTCGGGCCGGCGGGCCCTGGACTACGTGCGTCTGCGGCACGGCATCGGCGACGGCTCCGACATCGGTCGCATCAAGCGTCAACAAGCCTTTGTCGCAGCCCTGTTGAAGAAGATCAAGAGCGACGGCCTCACCCCGACCAAGCTGCTTCCGCTCGCCGAGGCGGCGACGGGGGCGCTGACCGTCGACCCTGGACTCGGTTCGGCGGAGAAGCTCATCGACTTCGCGATGTCGATGAAGGGCATCGACCTGCGCGACACCACGTTCGTCACGCTTCCCTGGCGCTACCAGGGTGCGCGCGTCGCGATCGTCCGATCGGAGGCCGACGCGCTCTGGGCCGCCCTCAGGGCCGACCGCCCCCTCAACGGCAACGGCAACGGCAACGGCAATGGCAGCGGCGGAAAGGCCGCCGGTGGTGCGGACGGCGGTCGCCCCGCCGCCCCGGACACCTTGGCCCCCGCGCCGGTGTCCGGCCGGGGGGTCGCCGTCGCCGTCCTCAACGGCACCCGCACGACCGGACTCGCCGCCCACGCGGCCGAGATGCTCCGCTCCGCCGGATACACCGTCACCCGGACGGCCACCGCGGTGACCCAGAACCATCCCCTCACCGTCGTCGAGTACGGGCCCGGCCGCGAAGCCGAAGCCAAGGCGGTCGCCCGGCACTTCGCCACCGCCGAACTGCGGCCCGTCGACACGGCGGGCATCACCGTCACCCTCGGCCGGTCCTACGCCGACAACCCCGACGCCCCCGCCGATCCCGCCCCGTCGGGGGCCCCGGCGACGACGGTGCCGCCCGAGGACACCCGCTCCGCGGCCGACGACCCGTGCGCCGATCTCTCGTACGGCTGATCCGCCCCTGGGGCGTGTCCGTTTCCGTGTCTGCGCTGGTGTCGGTGGTCGTTCCCGTAACCGTTCCCGTGCCCGTGTCCGAGTCCGGAAAGGAGCGCCGTCCGGACGGAGTTCCGCGCCGGGGCGGCCCGGCGGGGTGCGCCCGGGTATGACGGCACGTGGGTCACGCTCCATGCCCGCCGCCGGTGGGCGAGGGGTGGCACGTACGGCCGGAAGATCGCCGCCCCGCCCCAACCCGCCTGCCTCGATTGCTCGTTTACGGGCTGTTGATCGTTTATGCAGTGACATCCTCGACAGTCGAGACCGTCCGCAAAGGACATTCCCTCCCACCGGAAAGGTCTCGCGATGTCGCCGAGAACGAATCGCTCGCTTGTCACCCGCACCGCGGTCGCCACGCTCCTGGCCGCCGCGGGGTTGCTGGCCACCCACGTCACGGCCCGCGCCGCCACCCCCGCCGCACCCTCCGACGCCCTCGTCAACGGCGGCACCCTGGCCCCCGGCGCGGCCCTCTCCTCCGGCAACACCCGCCTCGTCATGCAGCAGGACGGCGACCTCGCCCTCTTCACCACCGGCGCCAACGGCACCAGCCCGCAGTTGCGTTGGCACTCCGGGACCACCGGCGCGGGCAACAAGGCCGAGCTGCGCACCGACGGCAACCTCGTCGTCACCGCCCCGAACGGCGGTGCGCTCTGGCAGAGCCGGACCGGCAACGCGGACTGCCCGCACCTGCCGTGGACCAAACTCGCTCTCCGGTCCGACGGCGGCATGTACATCCTGTCGGGGACCGACAGCGAGGCCCCCTACCTGGTCCCGCTCTGGTCGGCGTCCTACGGCCCCCAGTTCCCCTGCGGCGCCTCCGCCCGGTGAACGACCCCGCCCCGGGACTGGGATTCGCCCTGCTGGGCCCGGTGCGGGCCTGGTACGACGGCGCGCCGGTCGGCCTCGGACAGCCTCGCTCGCACGAAGTGCTCGCGGTACTGCTCGCCGCCGCCGGCCGGGCGGTGTCGCTGCCGCTGCTCGTGGAGGCCGTATGGGACGAGGGCGACCGGCCGGCCCGCGCCGCGCACTCGGTCCGTACCCATGTGTGGCGGCTGCGCCGGGCCCTGGCCCGGCACACCGCCGAAGCGGTGCTCGTCACCGTCGGCGACGGCTACGCGCTGCGCGCCGCCGCCTGTGCCGTGGACCTCTGGACCTTCGAGCGCGCCCAGGCGCGGGCCGAGGAGGTACGGAACGACGGCGGCACCGCGGGGCAGGCCCGCGACATCCTCGCGGGAGCACTGGATCTGTGGACGGGCGAGCCGCTGGCCGGACTCCACGGACCCCACGCCCGCAACCTGCGCGTCCGCCTTCAAGAGGTACGGCGGTCCCTGCTGGAGGCCCGGCTCGGTCTCGACGCCGAACTCGGCGACCGGCCCCAGCTCGCCGCCGAAGCGGGCACCTGCGTCATGGAGTTCCCGGCCAGCGAGCCGCTGCGCGCGGTGCAGATGCTGGCGCTGTACCGCTCCGGCCGCCAAGCGGAAGCGCTGGGCGTCCTCGAGGACACCCGGCGGTATCTGGGCACCGCGCCCGGTGCCGAACTGACCGCGCTGCACCTGCGGATCCTGCGCTCCGACCCCACCCTGCGCCTTCCCGACACCACCGGCCCCGGACCCCGCGCACCGCGCTCCGACGGTTCCTTCCCCTCACCCGTCCCCGGCTTCACCGGGCGCGACGAGCAACTCCGCGAGCTCACCGCGCTGCTGGCCCGGCCGGCCGCCTCGGCCGTCGTCCTCTCGGCGGTCAACGGCATGGCGGGCGTCGGGAAGACCGCGCTCGCCGTGCAGAGTGCCCACGGGATCGACGGAAGTGCCTTCCCGGAGGGACGTCTGTACGTGGATCTGCGCGGCGCCGACGCCGAACCCCTGCACCCGCACCACGTACTGGAGGGATTTCTCCGGGAGTTGGGCACCGCGGACGACGACGTCCCCGAGGACCCGGACGAACGCGTCGCGCTCTACCGCACGGTGATGGCCGACCGCCGGATGCTCCTGCTGCTGGACAACGCGGCCTCCTGCGAACAGCTCCGACCGCTGATCCCCGGCAACGCTGACTGCGCCGTCCTGGTGACCAGCCGCTCCTGGCTCACCGGACTGGCCGGGGCACACCATCTGCGGCTGGACGTCATGCCGCCCGAGGACGCCCTCGGCCTGCTGCGGCGGACCGTCGGCGATCACGCCGTGGACGCCGAACCGGAGGCCGCCGTCGCGCTCGTGGCCGCCTGCGGACATCTGCCGCTCGCCCTGCGGATCATCGCCTCCCGGCTGGCGGCCGAACCCGGCATGCCGCTCGCGGACATGGTCCGGCGGCTCGCGGACGAACGCGGACGCCTCGACGAACTGCGCACCGGCGACGCCGCCGTGGACGCCGCCTTCGAGCTCTCGTACACCACCCTCACTCCCGAACAGGCCCGCACTTTCCGGCTGTTGTCCGTACCCGAGATCCCCGACCTCGCCCTGCCGAGCGCGGCCGCCCTGCTGGGGCTCGGCACCGACGAGGCCGAGGAACTCCTGGAATCCCTCGTCGAACTCAATCTGCTGGAGTCGCACCACCTGGGCCGCTACCAGTTCCACGACCTCGTCCGCGCCTTCGCCCGGGCCCAGTGCGCCCGCTGGGACTCCACCGGCACGACGACCCGCGCCCTCGCCGGCCTGCTGGACTTCTGCCTCGCCACCGCCCGCAACGCCGACGCGGTCGCGCACTCCGCCGAACCGGACGAGCGCACGCTCATCGATATCGCACCGGCCTCCCCGGGCCTGTCCTTCGCCACCGCCCAGGAGGCCACCGACTGGATGCGGGAGGAGACCGCCCTGCAGCGGGCGCTGATCGCCCGCGCGTGCGTCGACGAGGGCCTGTCGCTGCCCCAGGCCGCCGATCTCGTGGACCGGCTCAACACCGTGCTCTCCGGCATCACCCACCTCACGGAGGTGTCGGAACAGGCCCGGCACGTCGCCGAGGTCGCCGCGCGGCGAGGCGACCGGCCGTCCGAGGCACTGGCCCGTTACGTCCGGGGCAACGCCCTGTGGCACGCCAACTCCTTCCCCGAAGCGGAGGCCGAACTCCACCGCAGCCTGGAACTGTGCGCCCCCGACACCGACTTGAGGCTGCGCGCCTCGGCACACCTCACGCTGTGCGCCCACGCCCGGGTACGCGGCCGCTTCGACGAGGCGGTCGCCCACGGGGAGGCGTCGGTGCGGCTCTTCCGGACGCTGGGCGCGGCGACCGCCGAGGGCACCGCGCTGGGCGAGCTGGCCTTCAACTACGCCCGGCAGGAACGCCTTTCCGAGGCCAGAGCGGCGGCCGAGCGCGGAGTGGAACTGCTCGGCGGCCGGGAATCGGTGTCCAAGGCCATCGGTCTGTACTACCTGGCCCGGGTCCTACGGTTGTGCGGGGACCCGGACGAGGCCCTGCGCCGGGCCGAGGCCGGCCTGGCACTCTTCCGCACCCTCAACGTCTCCTCCTTCGAGGCGGCGTCCGGCAACCTGATCGCCGAACTCCACGCCGACCAGGAGCGGTACGCGCTCGCGGCGCGGACCGCCGAGACGTTCCTGCCGCTGGCCCGCAAGGTCAGCGCGATGCTGGAGGGCGGCCTGCTCCGGACGCTCGGCCGCAGCCTGCTCCACCTCGGGCAGCGGGCCCGCGCCGGCGCCTGTCTGCGGGCCGCCCTGGAAATCTTCGAGGGGCTGCGGTCCGAGCAGGACGTCGAGCAGATCCGCGGGCTGCTGAACGCGGGGGCGACAGCACCGTTTATCGACCGGTGAACGCGGCCCGGCAGTCTCTGTGACGCAGCAGGAGCTGCCCCGCACACCGTCTCAGGAGGAACTTCCATGCAGCCCGTTCGTACCCTCGTCGCCCTCGGTCTGGGCACCCTGGCCACCGTGGCCGCCGTCGCCTCGCCCGCCGTCGCCCAGGAGCCCACGTACGTGCCCACCACGCCCGGGCGGCACTGCGTGGCCGACGTCGACAACGGCACCAGGTCCTGCTTCCCCACCTACCGGGAGGCCATCGCGTTCGCGACCCAGGGCCGCGTCACCGACGCCCCCGACGACACCCGGGCCGCCGCACACGACAAGAAGCTCCAGGAGCGCCTGAGCGGTCCGCGCGGTGAACACGGTCTCCGGCTCGCCAAGAACTCCGAGGCCGGCGTGCAGGCCACGACGCGGCTCCTCGGCACCATCTACAGCGACAAGGACTTCGGCGGCAACTCGCTCAGCCTGGTGGGCAGCCTCGGCTGCGTGCGCTACCCCGAGTTCGGCAACCTGTACGACGGCTGGAACGACTCGATCAGCTCCACCAACTCCGGCCAGTGCGACGTCACCCTCTTCCAGCACGCGGGCTTCCTCGGCTTCAGCCAGACCTACCGGGGCGCCGTCCCCTACGTCGGCGACGCCATGAACGACCAGGCCAGCTCGATCAGCTTCGACCGCTGACCCACCCGCTCCACCTGAACCACCCGGACCGGCGCGGCGCCACCCCTTCCGGCGCCGCGCCGGTGTCCGGCGGGGTGGCTCCGTCCGTGGGGGGCCACACGCTCGAAGCCGGATCGTGCGGAGACTTCCACGCGATCATGCGAAGACACTGCCTATTCGTCGAACTCGAATCCCGCGGTCTTTGCGCGGGCGATGATGTCGCGGACCGCCGCGGGGTTCGTGATGACGGATTCGACGGCTGCCTTGAGCTGCGCGAGATCGCTCGAACCCCCGACCGCGCAGAACATGCCGGCCTCGCTGTCGAAGTCGAGGCGCTCGGCGATATCCGGCCAGGCGAATCGTACGAGACCTTCCCAGAAGTACCCGTTCGGCTCGTGACCAGCGGCAGTCACCGCGGCATCGACAGCCAGGCCACCGGTGTTCAATGTGAGCGAACGCTCGCCATCGAATTCGTGCAGATGAACGGTCATGGCGCGATCCTCCCACGCCCGGCGCGTGAATCGTTCTCCCGGCCCTCACCACTCTCGAACCCGGTGAAGCCCCCCGTGACCGCCCTCAGCACCGCTTCCGGTCGTAGCGTGCCCGGGCGAGGCGCAGCGCCGTCGCGTACAGGCAGAGGACGATGCCCAGCAGCAGGTAGTACAGCGCGGGCGGCGGGGTCATGGCGAGCATCGGCCCCAGCGGCGTCAGCGGCAGCAGCACCCCGACCAGGGCGAGGGCCGCGGCCGCGCGGCGCACCGGGCCGGAGGCGCCGCGCGCGCCGGGGACTCCGCGCAGCAGGACCATCACCAGGGCCTGGGTGAGCAGATTCTCGGTGAACCAGCCCGAGTGGAAGACGTCCTGGAGGTCGTCCGCCGACCGGGTGCTCAGGAACAGGATGGCGAACGTGGCCACGTCCGCGGTCGCGTTGAGCAGCCCGAAACCGGTGAGGAAACGGAGGAATCCACGCGGCCGCAGCCGGGCCGGGCGCCGGAGCGCCACCGGGGAGGGGCGGTCGTAGGCGAAGGCCAGCTGGGCCGCGTCGAAGCACAGGTTCTGCACCAGGACCTGGGCCGGGAGCATCGGCAGGAAGGGCAGCAGGAGCGCCGCGGCGAGCATCGCGAGGACGTTGCCGACGTTCGAGGACAGGGTGATGTGCAGATAGCCGCCGATCGTCCCGCCGCACAGCCGGCCCGCCGTGACCGCGTGCTCGACCGCCGCCAGATCCTTCTCGGCGAGGACCACGTCGGCCGTCTCCCGTACGACGTCCACCGCCCCCTGCGGACAGATGCCGACGTCCGCCGCGCGCAGGGCGGGCACGTCGTTGGCGCCGTCGCCGAGGAACCCGGTGACCAGTCCCTGCGCACGCAGGGCGGTGACGATGCGGGCCTTGTGCTCGGGCGCGCAGCGCGCGAAGACCGTGGTGTGCCGCACCGCCTCGGCGAGTGCGGCGTCGTCGAGCCGCCCGAGATCCTCGGCGGTGCGCACCACGCCCGGATCGAGGCCGAGCTCGCGGCAGGTGTGGGCGGCGGTGCCAGGGTGGTCGCCCGTCAGGATCCGCACCGCCACCCCGCGCCGGGCCAGACTGCCGAGGGCCTCGGCCGCGGTCGGGGCGAGCGCGTCGCGCAGGACGACGAACCCGAGGAAGGCGAGGCCCCGTTCGTCGGCCGGGGTGTAGTCCCGGTGCCGGGCCGGGCGTTCGGCGAGGGCCACGGCGAGCAGCCGGGCGCCGGTGGCCGCCTCCTGCCCGGCGAGCCCGAGGAGACGCTCGCGGGTGTCGTCGTCCAGCGCGCACCGTTCGAGAACGTTCTCCACGGCGCCCTTGACCACCAGGGTGTGGGTGCCGAGCCGGCCGGGACGGCGTACGACCGCGGTCGCGAGACGGCGTACCGCGTCGAAGGGCAGCGCGGCCACACCGTCGCAGTCGAGCAGGGGGACGTCGGTGCCGGCGGCGTCCAGGACCGCCTCGTCGAGGGCGTCGGGGGAGGGCAGTTCGGCGAGCTGGAGCGTCCACCAGGCGTTGACGGCGGCCCAGTGCAGGACCTCGGGATCGTCCTCCCCGCGCGCGTTCACGCTGCGCGCGACGACGGGCCGGTCCTGGGTGAGGGTGCCCGTCTTGTCCAGACACAGGACGTCGACGGCGCCCAGGTCGTGCAGCGCCGGCAGCTGTTTCACGATCACCTTGTGGCCGCGCGCCAGCCGGGCGGCGCCGCGGGCCAGCACCGTCGTCACCACGACGGGCAGCATCTCCGGAGTCAGCCCGACCGCCACCGCGACGGCGAACGGCAGGGTCTCCAGACCGCGGCCGTGCAGCGCCGCGCCGGCCAGGAGGACGAGCGGCGGGGTGAGCAGCATGAACCGGACCAGGGTCCAGGAGATGCCGTGGACCGCCTGGTCGAAGGCGCTGTCCCGGCGCCGGGCGGCCGCCCGGTCCCGGTGGGCCGAGGCGTAGCGGGTACGGGCACCCGTCGCCACGACCACGGCGGTCGCGCTCCCGTACGCCACGCTGGTGCCGAGGAAGCACAGGTGCGGCTCGGCGAAGGGCACCAGGTCCGTGCGGTCCGGGGTGTCGAGCGGGCGTTTGGCGACCGGCGCCGACTCGCCGGTGAGCGCCGCCTCGTGGACGCGCAGCCCGCCGGCGCGCAGCAGCCGTACGTCGGCCGGCACCAGATCCCCGGGGCCCAGCCGGACGATGTCGCCCGGCACCAGCTCCGCGGACGGGATCTCCCGGGGCGCCGGAGCCGGCCCGTCGGGCCCGGGACGGCGCAGCACGGTCGCGGTCGTCGCCACCGACGCGCGCAGCGCGGCCATGGCCCGGTCGGCCCGGTGCTCGCCGCCCGACCGCAGCAGACAGCTGACCACGACCAGGGTGAGGATCACCCCTCCCGTGCTCCAGGCGGCGACGGCCGTGGAGATCAGGCCGAGGCAGAGCAGGACGGCGGTGAAGGGGTCGCGCAGGCTGCGCGCGAAGCGGCGCGGCCGGGACACCGGCCGCCAGGCGGGCAGGATGTTCTCCCCGTACCGGGCCAGCCGTCGCGCCGCCTCCTCGTCGGTCAGCCCGCGCGGTCCGCTGTCCAGCCGGCGCAGCAGCCGGTGCACGGTGAGCGCCTCGTCGCCGGCCGGTCCGGTGCCGGACCCGGCCGCCGGGCCGTCCGGAACGGACCTCGTGCCGGACCTCGCGCCGGGGCCCGCGCCGTGACCCGGGCCCGGACCGAGGCCGGGGTCGGGGTCGGCGGCGGGACCGGGGCCGGGACCGGTGACGGCGGGGTCGGGAACGGTCGCCTCAGGCACCGGTGCCACGAAGCCGCACCAGCGTGCGGGCGCTGAGCTGACCCACCATCACCCGCACCACCGTCACCACGTCGGGGTCGTCCACGTAGTAGACCTGCCGCCGGCCCTCGCGCCGCGAGCGCACCAGGCCCGCCAGCTTCAGTTTGGTCAGATGCTGGCTGACGGCGGGCAGCGCGCCGCCCACCCGCTCCGCGAGCCCGGTGACGTCGCTCTCGCCCTGCGCCAGCGCCCATACGATGTGCAACCGCGCGGGGGACGACAGGAGTCCGAACGCGGCGGCGGCCTCCGCCAGTACCTCGGCGGGAGGATCCGCGTAGCCGCCCGCGTCTGCCGCCACCACGGCTCACCTCTCCCCTGCCCGGCCCGAAAGCCCCCAGTCTAGGGCCTGCTCCGCCGGATCACGGCCGGGGAGGGCCGCCCGGCGCGGTGCCCGGCCGCGCCGCCGCCTGCCCGGTGGGCCCGGCGCGGGCCGCATGGTCCGTTCGCGGGGCGGCCCCGCCCGCACGCGGACGACCGCCCCGCTCTTTGGACTCGCGGGTCCAATCGCCGCTGCCTACAGTCCTCGTCAGAGCGCTCGGACCCATGTTTCTCCGCACAGAGAGAGGTACGAATCATGCACGCGATCCGCATCGAAGAGCACGGCGGTCCCGAGGTGATGCGGTGGACCGAGCTGCCCGACCCGGTGGCCGGCCCCGGTGAGGCGCTGGTCCGGCTCGGGGCGGCGGGCGTGAACTTCATGGACACGGGAGCCCGCGAGCAGGGCACCCCCGGCTGGGTCGCCCCGCTGGTCCTGGGAGCCGAGGGAATGGGGTACGTCGTCGCCCTCGGGGAGGGGGTCGACAGCCTCGCGGTCGGAGACCGGGTCGCCTGGTACTACCACCCGGGAAGCTACGCGGAACTCCTCGCCGTCCCCGTGGACTCCCTGGTGAAGGTGCCCGACGGCATCGCGGACGAGACCGCGGCGGCCGTGATGCTCCAGGGCCTCACCGCCCATCACTTCACCACCGCTTCGTACGCCGTCCGCCCCGGCGACACGGCCGTGGTGCACGCGGCGGCCGGCGGGGTGGGCCTGCTGCTCACCCAGATGATCAAGGCGCGCGGCGGTACGGTGATCGGCCTGGTCTCCCGCGAGGAGAAGGCCGCCATCGCCAAGGAGGCGGGAGTCGATCACGTCCTGGTCCGGTCGGGCGGCGGGTTCGAGGACGAGGTACGGGAACTGACCGGCGGCCAGGGCGCGCACGTCGTCTACGACGGCGGTGGCAGCGCGACCTTTCGTTCCTCGCAACTGTCGCTGCGCACGCATGGGGTGCACGCCTACTACGGCCCCTTCATGGGTGTGCCGGAGATCAGGCCCACCGACCTGCCCCAGAGCATCCTGCTCACCTACCCCGTGGTCCAGCACCATGTACCGACCCGTGAGGCGTTGGTCCGCCACACCGGAGAGGTGTTCGACATGCTCCTCGACGGGAAGCTGACCGTACGGATCGGGGGTCGCTACCCCCTGGCGGACGCGGCGCGGGCGCACCGGGACATCGAGTCGCGCAGGACCACCGGGAAGCTGCTGCTCCTTCCCTGACGGCGCTCGCGGCCCTCGGCGGCCGGCCCCGGGCCCTCGGCGGCCGGCGGTCGGCGGGCGGCGGTCGGCCCCCTCGACCCCTCCCGGCCCCCGGCCCCCGGCCCTCCGAGACCGGCTGGGGAACCGCCGAGCGGCTCCACCCGTTCCTTGATTCCACGCTCGTCACCGGACGCCCGCGTACGCCGATCGCGACGGCCCCGCCGTCCGCCGACCGGCGGTGAGGGCGCCCTCCAGGGAGGAAGTGCCGTGCAGTTGACCCGGAAGGGCGTCGAGACCAAGAGGCGCATCGTCGAAGGAGCTGCCCTGGAGATCCGCAGCCAGGGGGTGTTCAGCCTGCGGCTCGAGGACGTCATGGGCCGCACATCGACCAGCAAGAGCCAGCTGTTCCACTACTTCCCCGGTGGAAAGGACGAGTTGCTGCTGGAGGTGGCTCGGTACGAGGCGGCCCGGGTGATCGACGACCAGCAGCCGGAACTGGGCTCGCTCGTCTCCTGGACCGCCTGGTGGGAGTGGCGGGACAAGGTCGTCGCCCGCTACCGCGCGCAGGGCGGGGACTGCCCGCTGCACGTGGCGCTGTCACAGTTGCGGGCGACCACGGACGCCGCGCAGACGGTGGCGGGTGAGCTGATCGGCCAGTGGCAGTCCCAACTGGCCGCGGGCATCCGCTCTATGCAGGACATCGGCGAGATCAGGCCCGAACTGGACGCCGATCGCGCGGCGGCGGCTCTGCTGGCCGGAGTCCAGGGCGGAGTGATGATCTTCCTGACGACGGGTGTCATGGACCACCTGGAAGCCGCCCTGGACGAGGGCATCGCACACCTCGGCGGTGCGGCAGCCGTCGAGGCCCGGCCGCCCCGCCCGGCCGCAGCGGCCTGATCAGCGCCCGATGCGCAACCTGGCCGGCCGTGGCCACAGCGCGTATCCGCAGGTGATCCGACGCGGGGCGATACCTGGTGCCCCCTCCGAGCAGGGATCTCTCAGGCGTCCCGCCGGACGGCTTCCTCCCGGTCCTCGACGAGCCGTCCGCAGACCGCCGCGACCTCGGGCCCGCCGTCCACGAGCGCGTCGTGCACCCCGGTCGCGAGCCAGTCCGCCTGGTCGTCGTCGGCCTCGGCGAACGCGAGGGCGACGAGCCCGACGGCGGCCTTGGTCCCCGTCCCGGCCAGGGCTCTGGCCGTCTCGCGGGTCACGGCCGTGTCCTCGGCGTCCAGCAGGAGCCGCACCAGCGCGTCGGCGGCCTCGGGGACATCGGCGAAGGCGGCGAGGGTACGCCCGGCGTGCGCCCGGCGCTCCCAGGAAGGAGACGAAGCCTCGGCCAGGGCCGCGTCGAACCCACTCGTTGTCTTCGGCATGGTCGGACGGTCTCATGCCGGCCGAAGGGACCGGAAGGGACCGGACCCCGGCACCGGACCCCGGAGCCAGGACCGGACCTCGAGCCCCTACGTCATCCGACCGGTCCCGTGCCGTCGGCCGTCCGGACGTGGGGGCCGTCTCCCGCAGTTGTACGGGGAACTCTCAGACGTGCGGGGGTACCGAAGCCGGCACCCGGGCCGCGTCCGGCGAGGGCAGCCGGAGGGTGAAGCTTGTACGGCCCGGCAGGCTGGTGACCGTCGCCCGTCCGCCGTGGGCGCGGACCACCGCGTCCACGAGCGCGAGGCCGAGGCCGGTCGAGCCGCTCGCGCGCGAGCGCGGGGAGTCACCCCGGGTGAACCGGCGGAAGACCCCGGGCAGCAACTCGGCCGGGATGCCCGGGCCGTCGTCGGTCACGGTCAGGACGACACCCGCCGTACCGGCCTCCGTACCGTCCTCCGAGCCGCCCTCGGCACCGGCACCGCCCTCGGCACCGGCACCGGCACCGGCACCGAGGGCGACGGTGACCCGGGTCCCCGCCGGCGTGTGCAGACCGGCGTTCGCGAGCAGGTTGGCGAGTACCTGGTGGAGACGGTCCTCGTCGCCGGCGACATGGACGGGTTCCTCGGGGAGTTCGAGTTCCCACTGGTGCCCGGGGTGCCGGGCCATGGCGTCCGCCACTGTGTCGAGGACCACCCGGGTCAGGTCCACGTCGTCCCGCCGCAGGCCGCGGCCCGCGTCCAGCCGGGCGAGCAGGAGCAGTTCGTCCACCAGCAGGCTCATCCGGCGCGACTCGGCCTCGATGCGTTCCAGCGAGTGCCGGACGTCGTCGGGCAGGGTGTCGCCGTGGCCGCGCAGGACGAGTTCGGCCCGGGCGCGCACGGTGGCCACGGGGGTCCGCAGCTCGTGCCCCGCGTCGGCGGCGAAGGTGCGCAGCCGCTCCTCGACCACATGGCGGCGGTCCAGGGCGTCGCCGACATGGCCGAGCATCCGGTTGAACGCCCCGGTCAGCCGGCCCGTCTCGGTCCCCGTCCGGGTCTCGGGCAGTGGCGCCGGCATGGCGACCTGTCCCGCTGCCAGCGGCAGCCGGGTCACCTCGTCGGCGGTGGCGGCCAGGCGTTCGAGAGGACGCAGCGAGAGACGGGTCCACGCGGCGGCCGTCACTCCGGCGGCCGTGAGGACGATCGCGAACACGGCCGTCTCCACCGCCACGAGCCGGTCCACCGTCTCCTCGACGGGGTGCAGCGGCAGCCCCGACAGCAGGACGTCACCGTCGTCGCCGTTCCACGCGGCCACCCGGTACGCGCCGAGGTGGCCGAGGCGCAGGGTGCGGGGCCGGGCGTCCGGGGGCAGGGCGGTGAGCGCCCGCGTGTCGGCGGCGGCCAGCGGCACCGTGACGTCGCTCGCACCGCGTACCACGGCGGCCCGGTCGACCCGATCGCCCAGCACCCGGGCGCCGAAGGTCCCGTCGGCCTGGCCCCGGGTGTCACCGAGGGTGTTCGCGTTGTCGGCATCGGGCCGGTGCTCGTGTTCGAGGCTGACCGCGAACCGCCCGCCGCCCGCCACGACCTGCTGGTCGAGCCGGCTGATCAGGAAGCTCCGCAGGGCGACCGCCGTGACCAGGCCGACCACACCGCAGGCCAGGGCGAGGAGGACGACGAGACCGGCGGTGAGCCGGGCGCGCAGCGAGCGCGGCGGCCGGAACCGGAACCAGGACCGGAGCGGAGGACGGGACCGGAGCCGGAACCGGAACCAGGACCGGAACCGGAATCGGTCCCGGAGCCGGGACGGCCGACCCGCTGGTGCCGGCGGCGCGGGCGTCATCGCCGTTCGGGGCGCAGCACGTAGCCGACCCCGCGCACGGTGTGGATGAGCGGGGAGCGGCCGGCGTCGATCTTCTTGCGCAGATAGCTGACGTACAGCTCGACGACGTGGGCGCGTCCTCCGAAGTCGTACTGCCAGACGTGTTCCAGGATCTGTCCCTTGGACAGCACCCGGCGCTGGTTGAGCAGAAGGAAGCGCAGCAGCTCGAACTCGGTACGGGTCAGCTCGACGGGCCGGCCGCCCCGGGTGACCTCGCGGCCTTCCTCGTCCATGACGAGGTCGGCGATCGCCAGCCGCGGCCCGCTCCCCTGGGCCTCGTCGGCGCCCGTGGCGGTCCCGGTGCCCGTACCGGCGAGCCCGGCCCGGCGGAGCAGCCCGCGCAGCCGGGCCAGCACCTCTTCGAGGCTGAACGGCTTGGTGACGTAGTCGTCGGCGCCCGCCGTGATCCCGGCGATCCGGTCCTCGACGGCGTCCCGCGCGGTCAGGAACAGCACGCACACCCCCGGCCGGGCCGCCCGCAGTCCGGCCAGCACGTACGGGCCGTCGTGGTCGGGGAGCATCCAGTCGAGGACCACGGCGTCGGGCCCGAAGTCCGCCCCGGCCGAGGCGGCCTCGGCGGCCGTGCCGGCGGTGCGCACCTCCCAGCCCTCGGCGAGCAGAGCGGCGGCCAGGACTTCGCGGAGGTCCGGCTCGTCGTCGACGACCAGCACACGGGGCCGGGTGCCGTCGGGGCGGAGCGGGACCTCGGTGCGTATCGGCGGGTGGTTCATGGTGCTCCCAGCATGCCCGATGGCGCCGGGCGCGTGAGCGGCACGGTGCCTCTGAGTCTCCTCTGAATCGACACGATCGACACGCGCGGCCGGAGCCGGCCGGAGCCTCCTGCCCGCGCGGCGCCGGACGGGCCCCGGACCGGAACCTCCGCGCCCGCCCTCGGAAGCCCCCTCCGGAGGCCTCTGTGCCGGATCAGACCCCCTCGTCGAACCCTTCAGAAGATCCTCAGAGGTTCGCGCCCCACAGTGGGGGAGCCCCCCGGTGTTCGACACCGGGCGGCACACGACGACACCCGACGACACCCGACGACACCGCGAGGGAGTGGACGTGATCACGGAAGTCGCCCCGACCGGGCGCCGGTCCGGCCGGCACCGTACCGGCCCGGGCGCCGACGCGGCACCGGCCGTGACGGTCGCGTTCCAGACGCTGATCTGGACCGGGGCGGCGGCGGTGCTCGCCTTGTGGTGGGCCGACACCCCTTCGGTGGTGGGACCGGTCGGCTGGTTCACCGGCGCGGGCCGGATCACCGGTCTGCTCGCCGGGTACGCCTGCGCGGTGCTGGTGATCCTGATGGCCCGGGTGCCGCTGCTCGACCGCACGCTGGGCACCGACCGGCTGGCCCGCTGGCACGCCGCCGCGGGCCGCTACACCGTCGGACTGATGCTCGCCCATGTGGTGCTGATCATCGAGGGGTACGCGCTGACCGTGCGGACGGACCCGTTCACCGAGACCGCGCGGGTGGTCCTGCACTATCCCGACATGCTCGCGGCGACCGCCGCGCTGCTGTTCCTGCTCCTCACGGCGGTGGTCTCGGCACGCGCGGCCCGGCGCCGGCTGAGCCACGAGACCTGGTACCACCTGCATCTGCTCACCTACGCCGCGGTCTTCCTCGGCTTCGGGCACCAGATCGGGAACGGCGCCGACCTCGGCCGGCCGGCGGCGGAGGCGGCCTGGTACGCGCTGTACGGGTCGGCCGCCGCGCTGATCGTCTGGTTCCGGCTCCTCGTACCGTTGCGCCTGTACCGGCGGCACCGGCCGCGGGTCGCGGAGGTCCGGCCGGAGGCGCCGGGCGTGGTGTCGGTCCTGGTCACCGGCGAACGCCTGGCGGAACTCGCCGTCCGCCCCGGCCAGTTCTTCCGCTGGCGGTTCCTGGCCCCGGGACTGTGGTGGACGGCGTCGCCGTACTCCGTCTCCGCCGTCCCCGACGGGCGGGGCCTGCGGATCACGGTGAAGGCGGTGGGCGGCCACAGCGCGGCGCTCGCCGCGCTGCGCCCCGGCACCCGGGTGTGGGCCGAGGGGCCGTACGGGGCCCTCACCGGCGACCGGGCGGCGGGCCGGCCCGCGCTGCTGCTGGCGGCCGGGGTGGGCATCACCCCGCTGCGGACGCTGTTCGAGACGCTTCCGGGCGATCCGGTGCTCGTCCACTGGGCCCGGCGGCCGGAGGACCTGGTGCTGCGGCACGAGATCGACGCCATCGCGGCATGGCGCGGTGCCCGCGCGTACTACTCGGTGACCCGGCCGGAAGGCCACCGGCTGCCGCTGGACGCCCGCACCCTGCACGAGCTGGTGCCCGACCTCGCGCGCCGGGTCTGCTTTCTGTGCGGCCCGCCCGGCTGGACGGCGGCGGCCGAGGCGGCCCTGCGCGCGGCGGGCGTGCCCGCCCGCCGGATCCACCACGAGTCCTTCGCCTTCTGACCCCGAGCCCGACCCTGAGCCCGACTCGGCTCCGGTCCGCGTAGGCGTCCGCGTCCGCGTGCCCGGACCAGGGGTCCCGCTCCCGGTTGCTTTCCCGCTTCCGCTTCCGCTCCCGTTTCCGTTCCCGCCCCCGTCTTCGCTTTCGGTCCGCTCGTCGCCGGACGTCCCAGGAAGGGCCCTCGATGCGCCGTACGCTGCTCTCCGCCGCCGTGACCGCGGCCGGGGTCTGCACTCTGCTCGCCCTCAAACCGCACCAGCCGGCCGTACGACCCGTCATCGGATCCGGCTCCGGGTCCGGGTCCGGCACCCCGGCCTCCGGCACGTACACCGGGGAGAGCGTGGAGACCCGGTACGGACCGGTGCAGGTACGGATCACCGTCAGCGGCGGGCGGATCACCGAGGCCACCGCGGTCAGGACGCCCTTCGCGAACGAACGCGACCGGGAGACGGCCGGGTACGCGGTACCGGTGCTCACCAGCGAGACGCTGGCCGCGCAGAGCGCGAGCATCGACGCGGTGTCGGGGGCCACGTACACCAGCGAGGGCTACACGCGGTCCCTGCAGAGCGCGCTGGACCAGGCCCGGACCCGGACCCGGACTCGGACCCATGGCTGACGGCCGGTCCAGGCCCATGGCCGGCGTCGCGGCGGACCCCGTCACCGGTGCGCCGTGGCGGCACGCCGAGCCGGTGATGGGCACCGTCGTGTCCTTCACGCTGCGGCACCGGCCGACGCCCGCGCTGCGGGCGGCCCTGGACCGGGCGGTGGCGTTGCTGCACGAGGCCGACCGGGAGTTCTCCCCGTTCCTTCCGGACAGCGCGACGAGCCGGATGCGGCGCGGCGAGCTGGGCCGGGCGGACGCCCCGGCGCGGGTACGGCGGGTGCTGGAACTGTGCGAGCTGGCGCACAGCCGCACCCGGGGCGCCTTCGACGCCTGGGCGGCCGGTCCGGTCGATCCCTGTGGCCTGGTCAAGGGGTGGGCCGCCGAACGGGCCTGGCGGGTGCTGCGCGCGGCGGGTGCCGGCGACACCTGTGTGAACGCGGGCGGGGACGTGCGAGTCGGCGGCGCGCCCGGCCCCGGGGGCGTCTGGCGCACCGGGATCGCCGACCCCCGCAGGCCCGGGCGGCTCCTCGCGGTCGTGGCGGGGCGGGACCACGCGGTCGCCACCTCGGGGACGACGGAACGCGGCGCCCACATCACCGACCCGCGCACCGGGGCCCCGGCCGCCGGACTGCTCGCGGTGACGGTGACGGGGCCGGAACTGCTGTGGGCCGATGTGTACGCGACGGCGGCGGTGGTACTGGGGGAGCGCGAGGCCCATCGGTGGATCGCCGCGCTGCCCGGGTACGCCTTGCTGACCGTCACGGCGGACGGCGAGGCGCGCGCGTCGGCGGACTTCCCCTTCGCGCCGGTCGCGTAGCGCGCGGGGCGGCCACGGTGCGACCTTCCGCGAAGCTCCTCCTCGAAGCTCCTCCTCGGCGCGCCTTCTCTGCGACCCTCCGGTACGACGGCTCAGACCACCAGCAGCCGGAGGCCCAGCTCCGCCGCGTCGAGACCGGCCAGATCGCGGTTGCGTTCGGCCCACCGGCCCGAGGCGAGATCGTCGCGGAGCCGGTCCACCGCCCGCCGCTCCGCCTCCGGGCTGACCCTGGTCCAGACCGACACCGCGCGGCGGACGTGCTCCTCCAGGTATGCCTCGGGCCTGCGCCAATAGGCTTCGAAGAAGCCGTCGGCGCAGTCCCAGGGGATGAGGACCGGCTCGATGCGGGCGCCGATCGCGTCGGCCAGCTCGTTGATCGAGGGGCGGCCGACGACGAGCCCGGCGACCTCGGGCAGGTAGTCGCGGCTGAGCCAGAACCGCCGGCGCCAGCCCACGTCGCTGGAGTCGTGCGTGAACACCACCACACGGCGGGCCACCCGCCGCATCTCGCGCAGCCCGGCGATCGGGTCGTGCCAGTGATGGACGGTGCTGAAGGCCATCGCGGCGTCGAAGGACCCGTCCGCGAACGGAAGGCTCTCCGCCTCGGCGGCCACGCACGGTGCCGCGTCCGCCGGACGCAGGGCCCGCATGACGGCCGACGGCTCGACCGAGGTCACCTCGCGGTCCGGGGGCTCGTAGGAACCGGTGCCGGCCCCGACGTTCAGGACGGTCCGCGCGTCCCCGAGCGCGGCTTGGACCTGGGCGGCGATCCGTGGCTCGGTACGCCGGGTCGCCGGGTACGCCGACCCGATGGTCTCGTACAACCGCGCCCCGAACGCCTTCAGTTGGTCCTCCGAGGTCGTCCTGATCCCCATGGCCCGTGCCTCCAGTTCGGTGTCGATGGCCGTCACCATGGCGGCTGCCCGGTCGCGCTGCTCCAGCAGCAGACCGCGCAGCCGGTGCAGGTGCGCGACCGCGTCGGTGGCCGGGTCGTCGACGAGATCCGCGATCTCGCGCAGCCCGAAGCCCAGCCGCCGGTAGGCGAGCACCTCCCGCAGCCGCTCCACGTCGCCCGCCGCGTAGACCCGGTAACCGGCCGGGGTCCGCGCCGACGGCCGGACCAGGCCGATCTCGTCGTAGTGGTGCAGCGTGCGGACGCTGACCCCGGCCAGTCCGGCCACGCGCCCCACGGTCAGATGCTCTCCCACGTCCCCGAGCCTGGTGCCTGACGTCACGTGAGGGTCAAGCGCGGGCGCACCGGGCACCGGGGCGCGCCGGTCACGAGGCGTAGGAGGCGGTGTACCAGGCGGAGCGTCCCTCGACGGTGAAGTCCTGGAAGTCTCCGGCCCGTTCGCAGTCGAGCAGCCGCTCCAGCGCGTGCTCGGCATCGGCCGCGGACGCACTGCCCGCGGACACTTCGTCCGTTGACGCCTCGGCCCCGGGCGTGC
This sequence comes from Streptomyces sp. NPDC046203, assembly GCF_040646255.1. Lineage (NCBI taxonomy): Bacteria > Bacillati > Actinomycetota > Actinomycetes > Kitasatosporales > Streptomycetaceae > Streptomyces > Streptomyces sp. NPDC046203. The sequence goes on from NZ_JBEYZX010000001.1 coordinate 96,267, forward strand.
CGGCCCCGGGCGCGCACCGGGACCGCAAGTACCGCTTGGTCGCCTCCAGTCCGCCGCCGCACAGCAGCTGGACGTCGATCGAGCAACCGGCGTCCATACTCGCGGTCTTGGCCTCCCAGATGAGCGGGACGTCGTCGAGCATCCCGGCGTGGAAGAGCTGGACGCAGCACAGCTTCACCAGCCGGGTGTCGCCGTCCCCCTGCTCCTCTTCCTCCAGCCGGGTCCGTTCCACGAGCAGCCGGCGCACCTCGTCGAGATCCGCACCGGCCGGGTGCAGACCATGGCGGTCGAGCCACTCGTCCTCGGTCACAAGCCTTGGTCCTTCGTTCGTGGCGGACACCCCGCGCGCCCGGCCGAGGGGATCATGTCACGGTGGTTCCGGCCCGCCCGCCGGGCGGTCGGCACCCGTCGCCCGGACCGTCTCCGAAGCGCGGGCGGCTCGGGGTTGTAGTTGCCGCTGCGGCAGCTTCTACCGTCGTGACCAGGCCGGAAAGACCGGCCTGGCGATACGGACACACGGGAGTGGTGGCGATGGAATGGCCCATTTCCGAGGTGGCGCGGATGTCGGGCGTGACCGCCCGGACCCTGCGTCACTACGACGAGACCGGTCTGCTGACTCCGAGCCGTATCGGTGCCGGCGGGCACCGCTACTACGAGGAGCGGCAGATTGTTCGGCTACAGCAGATCCTCGTGCTGCGGGCGCTGGGAGTCGGGCTGCCGGAGATCGGCCGGATCCTGACCGAGCAGGTCGACGAGGTGGCGGCGCTGCGGAGCCACCGCAGACGGCTGCTCGCCGAACGGGACCGGCTCGACACCCTCGCCGGATCCGTCTTCCGCGCGATCGCCGCACTGGAACAGTCCAGGAAGGACGGACGACCCATGACCATCAACCGACCGGAGAACCTGTTCGAGGGCGTCGAGCCCTCGCAGTACGAGGAGAACATGCGCGAGTTCCCCGGGCTCGCCGAGGAGCTCGGGCGGCGCGCCGCCGGGATGAGCCAGGCCGACGCCGATGCCGCGCACCGTGCGCGCACCGCGCAGATGATCCGGCTGGCCGAACTCATGGCCGAGGGCCACCCGGCCGGCGCGGAGCCGGTCCAGGCCGAGATCGACGCCCAGTACCGGGCGCTGGCCGGGCTGCGGGCCGTCTCCGCCGAGGAGTACCGGGCCATCGGGCGCGCGTGTGTCGACAACGACACCTGGCACGCCGCGTACGAGGCGATCGCGCCGGGGCTGGCCGCGTACCAGCACGACGCGATCGAGGTCTACGCCGCCACCCGGCTGAGCTGAGCTGAGCCGGTGGGTGGTGCCGGCACCGCGCGGGGGACGCCTCGCGAGGCGCCGGGCACTGGACGCACCGGAGACACCGGAGACACCAGGGAACGGGGGAGCGGGGAGCGGGGGCAGCATGCTCCGCGCCCCGCTGGTCCGGTGCCGGTGCCGGTGCCGGTGCTGATGTCGGCACCGGCGAAGGCGCGAAGGAAGCGTCCTACTGCTCGGCGAGGACGATGACGGAGTCCTCTGGGCCGAGGATGAGCGGCGCGTTCTTCGGCGGGTTGAGGAAGACGCCGAACCGGGGCGCTTCGTCGCTGTGGCGGGCCAGCCGGTAGCCGAGAGCGGTCTCGCCGGTGCGCCGGGCCGCCTCGACGACCGTGGCGAAGGTGGCCTCCGCGCCAGGGTCCAGGTAGTTGCACGCCGGCTTGAGGTAGATCTCCGAGCCCTCCGGGTCGAAGAGGTCGGAGAACACGTCGATCAGGGCGTGGTTCTCGGTGAGTTGGGTCAGGATGAGACTGATCACCTTGGTGCTGACGATGAAGTCGTCGGCCTTGGTCACCTGCGCCACCTCGCGGTTGGCGTCGTCGTTCATCTCCGTGACGATCGAGTACGGGCTGTTCAGCGCGCCCTCGATGTCCCGCAGATGGAGCAGGGTGACAAGGGTCCGGTCGTCGGCCGGGCCGGGGGCGACGGAGTCGTCCGAGAGGACCACGATGTGTTCGTATTCCCCCAGATCCAGGGCCTCCAGCGAGGAACGCCGGGTCGGGACACACGCCTTGTAGCTCAGGGACAGATTGGTGACGGGCCGCCGCAGGGCGGCCTCCGGGCGCTGCGGGGCCGCGATGTCCAGGGTGGAGCCGGGCTGGACGAAGCTGTCGAGCAGCGAAACCAGTTTCGCCGTACGGGAGTTCTCCCCGATGAGCAGGGTGCGGTCGAGGGCGGGCGGTTGGGCGGGCGCCGAGGTGATCGCGTCCTCGACGATCGCGGGACGGCGGGCGGCCGGCCGGATCAGCAGATCGTCCTCCGCGAGCACGAGGATCCGGTCGCCTGCGCGGATCTCGGTGTCCATGGGGGGATTGAGCAGGATCGCTCCGTCGCGCCGCTGCAGCCCGGACGTCATCCCGGCCTCGTACGCGTGCAGCGCCTCGCCGTACGTCGAGCCCACCAGGCGCGGCTCCTCGCGGAGGTAGAACTCGTTGCCGACGAAGCTGAGGAGTTCGTTGAAGACCTCGGACAGTCCGGTCTGCCGGTGCGCCTGGGCGATGAGGCGTACGGCGATGTCCTCGGCGTCGATGACCAGCGCGCCTTCGCCCGCGGCGAGCCGGGCCGCGGCGAGGTTCTCCGAGTCGTGGACGGCGGCCACGATATGGGGCCGAGTCCCTTGCCAGGTACGGCTGTTAAGCAACAGCAGCACCTTGATGACCGCGACGTCCCGGTCGTGGCCGGTGGACGGCAGGACCATCATGGACTTCGCCGTGTCGGGGCTGACCAATTCCAGGTCCTGGCGCACCAGGGGATTGCCAGAGCGGCAGATCACCCGGGTCTTGCCCGTGTCGGGGATCCGGGCCCGGATCGCGTCCTCCATCGAGACCTTGTCGCGGTCCGCGAGGATCACCACGCACGAGCGCCGTTCACTCTGATTGGCCTCGACGAGTTCGGCGAGCACGGTGAAGATCTGGTCCGACCAGCCGAGGACGACCGTGTGCCCTCGCTCGATCAACCGCGAGCGTCCCTTGCGCAGTTCCTGGATCTTCTCGTTGAGGCCGGTCGTCAGCACACCGATGAGGGCGCTGACGATGAAGATGCCGCCGATGGTCACGGCCAGCATGAGACCGAGGAACACCGGCCCGCCGGTGTCCCCGCCCATGGTGCCGGGGTCGAGCGTGCGCAGCAGGCTCATCCACGCCACGCCGTACCAACCGCCGTTCTCCTCGGCGTCGGTGTTCGTGAACAGGACCACCAGGGTGGAGGCGAGAGCTATCAGCACCAGCGAGGCCAGGGCCAGCCAGGTGATCAGAGCGGGTGTGCCCCGGTCCATGGTGCCGTCGAACCAATACCGGAAACGGGTCCGCAGTCTTCCGCGCGTCACCGATGTCTCCCCCTGTGCCTGTCGTTCACCGTGCCGCGCACGGCGCGGGGCGCCCCGAGGGGCCGGCCCGATTGCGTGATCATTCTTTCACTTCGCGGGGCGGGGCCCCGCAGTCAATCCAGCGGTCAGTCACGGGCCTTGGCGCGCTCCAGGGCGGTCACGCCCACCGCGGCGAGGGCGATCTGGATGATCCACTCGATCCAGTCGATGCCCCGGGTGTCGGCGACGCCCAGGACCTTCGCGACGGCCGTGCCGACGAACGCGGCCACGATGCCGACGACGATGGTCCACAGCACACCGATCCGCTGCCGGCCCGGCAGGACCAGCCGTCCGAGCGTTCCGATGACGATGCCGATCACGATCGCGCTGATGATTCCGGAGATCTCCATCCCCTGATCCCTTCCCCTTCACGGCCCTTGGCAAGCCGCTTGCTTCTACAGTCCCGTAGAACGTAACACTGCCGGACCGCGTCCCGACCGCGTTACGGAAAGGGGGACTTGAGGCGGAAGGGTCCCGGATCGTGTGCCCGTCCGGGGGTTGTGGCGGCAGGCCGGCGGCCGGGTGGCACCACGACGAGCCCGGCGCCGCCCGTCGAGACCTTCCATCGCCGTCCGGGTCGCAGGGGCGCAGAGTCGTCGGGCCGTCGGGCCGCCGGGTCGCTCACCGGACGGCGCAGGAGTGGCGGGGCGGCCTCCGGCGCCGCGCCGGGATCCGGGATGTCGCCCGAAGGCATGGCCTGGGCGAGCGCGGGCAGCCGGATCGGGAGAGGCTGGAGCGGTCCCGCTCCATGCTCCCGAACCCTGAACCCCCTACCCCCTACCCGTACTTCCGGAGGACGCCATGACCCAGCCCCCCATCCCCGACCCGATGCCCTCGCCCGCACCGCCCCCGGGACCCCCGCCCATGCCGCCGCCCAACCCGGTTCCGTCGCCCCCCGGCCCCATGCCGGTGCCCGAACCCGAGCCGCAGCCCCAGCCGGGTCCCGCCGGACGGTGACGGAGGGCCGTCCGGCCCGAATGTGGCGGAAGGGGCGGGGATCCGGTCGGAACCCCTTGTCACGTACGGTTGCCTGCCCCTACCGTGGGCGACTGCCGACGCGTTCAAGGGGGGCTCATGGCCGTACGCGGGACACGCGGGAAGCACCGCCGTCAGCAGCCGAGCCGGATCAACCGTGCCTCGCTCACCGTCACCGCCGGCGGCGCCGGCATGGCCCTGCCGCTGATCGGAGCCGGCACGGCGCAGGCCGCCTCGCTGGACGTCTGGGAGAAGCTCGCCGCCTGCGAGTCCACCTCCCACTGGCAGATCAACACCGGCAACGGCTACTTCGGCGGACTCCAGTTCAGCCAGTCCACCTGGGAGCGGTACGGCGGAACGCGTTTCGCGCCCCGCGCCGACCTCGCCTCCAAGGACCAGCAGATCGCCGTCGCCGAGCGCGCCCTGGAGAGCCAGGGACCCGGCGCCTGGCCCGCCTGCGGGCCGCGCGCGGGACTCCAGCGGGGCGACGCCGAGCCCGGATCCACGGGCGGCGCCGGCACGCAGACCGAGCGCACCCGGCCGCTGGCGGCGAAGGCGGCACTGCCCGCGCAGCGCACCCGGACGCATACCGCCACGCCCGCCGCCGCGCCCGCGAGCCCGACCACGGTGCCGACCGTCCGGAAGATGTACACCGTCGAAGCCGGCGACTCCCTGTCGCAGATCGCGCGCGAGAAGGCCGTCCGGGGCGGCTGGCCGAGGCTGTACGAGGCCAACCGCGAGGTCGTCGGCGACGACCCCGATCTGATAGTGCCCGGCCAGCGGCTCACCCTGCGGATGACCGCGCCCGCGGCGCCCGCCAAGCCGCAGACGAAGCCGCACTCGCGGCCGGAGGCCAAGCCGAAGCCCCAGACCAAGCCCAAGCCGGCTCCCGCCACTCCCGCGACGAAGCCCGCCTCGAAACCGGTCGCCCACGCCCCGGCCAAGCCCGCGCCCAAGCCGTCCCACCAGCCCGCGCCCCACAAGCCGGCGGCCCAGAAGCCCGCCGCCCACAAGCCCGCGCCGGTCACCCGCCACTTCACCTCGCCGGTCGCCGACACGGACATCGGCACCCGCTACCGCACCCCGGGCTCGTCCTGGTCCAGCGGCTACCACACCGGGATCGACTTCCCCGTCCCCACCGGCACCTCCGTGCGGGCCGTGGCCGAGGGCCGGGTCGTCTCGGCGGGCTGGGGCGGCGCCTACGGCTACCAGGTCGTCATCCGCCACGGAGACGGCCGCTACAGCCAGTACGCGCACCTGTCCGCCCTCGCCGTCCGCGAGGGCCAGCGGGTCGGCACCGGCCAGCGGATCGGACGCTCAGGAGCGACCGGCAACGTGTCGGGACCGCATCTTCACTTCGAGATGCGTACGGGTCCCGGGTACGGGTCGGACATCGACCCCCTCGCGTACCTGCGCGCCCGGGGCGTCTCCATCTGATCCCCCGGACGAGTCCGGCAGGGCCGGGGACTCCGGCTCTGCCGACCTCCCGCGCCGGTCCGACGTCTCGCGCGCGTCCGGCACCCCGCGCCCGCCCGCGTCCCTCTGCCCGTCTCTCCGCCCGACCGGCCGCCCACCGGGCCCCTCCGCCGTCTCCGGTGCGTCCGATGCCTCCGGTGCGTCCTGGGTGTCCACGACCACCGCCCCGGTGCCCAGCCGCTCCAGGGTGAGCAGGACCAGCCCGCCCGCCGTCACCGCGCCGCAGGCCAGCGCCCCGGCCCCGCCGGCCGCCCCGTACCGGAACGACTCCCCGAACAGGGTCAGCCCGACGGTCGCCGCGATCACCGGATTCACCACCGTCACCATCGCCAGCGGCGCGGCGAGCCCGGCACCCCGGTACGCGGCCTGGGACAGCAGCAGCCCCGTCACCGCCAGCGCGGACAGCACCAGCAGACTCGCCCACTCGGCGAGCGGCGCGGCGAAGCGGAAGTCCATCGCCACCGTCTTCGTGAAGACCGAGGCGATACCGAAGGCCACGCCCGCCGCAGCGGCCAGGGCCATGCTGCGCAGCGCGGGGCGCCGCACCAGATGCGCGACGGTGAACAGCGCCGCCACCGCGCCGAACGTGACGAGGGCGAGGAGCCGCCGCTCGCCGCTCGCCAGCGGCTGCTCCGCCGTGCCCCCGGCAAGACTCAGCAGCCCGGCCAGACCCACCGTCGCCATCAGCGCGCCCCGCCAGGCCGTCCGGCCCGCCCGGCGGCCCACGAACAGCGCCGCCAGCGGCAGCGCGAAGACGATCGTCAGCGCGCCCATCGGCTGGACCAGACTCAGCGGCCCCAACGCCAGGGCCGCCACGTGCAGGGCCGCGCCCACCCCGTTGAGCAGGACCGCGCCCCACCAGGCCGGGCGGCGCAGCGGCGCGTAGCGGGGAACGGCGGCCGAGGCCGCCACCCGCTCCTGCACGATCGCCGCGGCCGCGTAGGCGACCGCGGAGACCAGCGCGAGGAGTACGGACAGCGCGAGGGAACTCATACCTCCACGATCCCGCTTCCGGACGTTCACGTCGTCGTCCCAGGGAACCCGATCCGTCGTACCGCGAATGGAGTACGAGGCGGCCCCGTACACCTCGCGGCGTAGCCCGCGCAGGTGACGGCCGGAAGCACGGGACCCGGCCCGCCGCCACTCCGAAGCGGACACCCCCGGTCGAAGACCCCGAAATTTCCCGCTCCGGACCGCCCGGGCCGCGACCGATGGCAGGATGCACCGGTGGACCCCCAGACGGAACCCGACGGCAGCGACGACAACCGGCCCGGCCGCTCCCACGCCCGCGACGGCGGCGACGTGAGCGCCGCGCGGGTGGGCGGCTTCTTCGTGCTGCGCACCGCCCCGCCGCCAGGGCCCGGCCCCACCGGCACGGGTATCATCGGCACAGGCGCCACCGGCACATGCCCCACCGGCGCCGGTGCCGACGCCGCTCGCCGAGGCGGGCACCGCCCGCTCGCCGAGCTGTACGCGGGCCGCGACGACTCCCCGCTCACCGTCCGTGTCGACCGGGTCGCCACCGGGCTCGGCGCGCGCGAGCGCCGCGTCGCCGCCTCGGCGGCCCATCTGGGCCTCGCCGCCCGGCTCTGGTCCACCACCCTCGGCCCGGCCGCCCTGCATGGCCGCTTCCCCGACCTCACGCCCGCCACCCTCCACTGGGACGGCACCCTCGGCGCGCCCGACGACCTGTGGTGGTCCGGCACGGCCACCCGCCCCGCCACCGTCGACGCGCTGCGCGCCGCCGTCCACGAGGCCCACCTCGTCCCGCTGCACGCGGCCTTCGTCCGGGACGGCCGGATCTCCCCGAGGCTGCTGTGGGGCAACGCGGGCTCCGCGCTCGCCGGCGCGCTGCGCGAACTCGTGCGCTGGGCCCGCGCCCACCACCGCCCCGAGGCCGCCGCCCGCGCGGTCACGCTCGTCCAGGGCCTGCTCGACCACCCCGACCTGGCCGGCACCGTCCGCGGCCCCGCCCTGCGCCGTACCACCTGCTGCCTCTACTACCGCTGTCCGGCCGGAGGGCTGTGCGGCGACTGTGTGTTCGACCACCCACCCCGTACGGGTTTGGAGCGGCGGCCCCCGGCTCCGTAAAGTTGCCTCTTCGAGGCCCTGAAACGCGCCGTCGACCAGCGACTTACCGGTGACCACCGGTGACGGTGGGCGGTGACCAGCGGCGACGAGCGACGACGGCACGAGCGATCGAGGACGGCCAAGGCCATGACGGTGACTGAAGAAATCCAGGAGTACGGGCCGGGCATCGACCCCGAGCGCCTGGCCGTCTGCCTGGCGGTGCTCGACGAGCTGGACGAGCTGGAGGTCGACCACCCCGACGCGGTCGCCGTCCGCCGGGCCACCGCCGGCGTCTACCGGACCGTGAAGCAGCGCCGCCGCCAGGAGCGCCGGGCCGCCAAGACCGCCCACGACAAGGCCGTCACCGAGGCCACCGCCACCGGCTCCGCGCAGCGCATCGACGACGAGACCGAGGGCATCCTGCCCTCCTCGGTCACCGAGGCCGGCCGGATCGCGGGCATACTCCAGCGCCCCCGCTCCTGCTACACCTGCAAGACGCGGTACGTCGAGGTCGACTACTTCTACCACCAGCTCTGCCCGGAGTGCGCCGGCCTGAACCGGGCCAAGCGCGACGCCCGCGCCGACCTCACCGGCAAGCGCGCGCTGCTCACCGGCGGCCGGGCCAAGATCGGCATGTACATCGCGCTGCGGCTGCTGCGCGACGGCGCCCACACCACCGTCACCACCCGCTTCCCCAAGGACGCCATCCGCCGCTTCAAGGCGATGGAGGACTCCGCGGACTGGCTGCACCGCCTGGAGGTCGTCGGCATCGACCTGCGCGACCCGGCCCAGGCCGTCGCCCTCGCCGACCAGGTCTCCGAGGCCGGCCCGCTGGACATCCTGGTGAACAACGCGACGCAGACCGTGCGCCGGCTGCCCTCCGCGTACGCCGCGCTCGTCGAGGGCGAGACCGCCCCGCTGCCGGCCGGCGAGCTGCCCGCCCACCACGTCATCGGCGCCTTCAACTCCGGCGCGGTCGACGGCCTCGCCGCGCTGCCCGTCGGCGTCAGCGGGCTCGACGCCCAGAAGGTCGCCGACCTCGCCCTGGTCGCCGGCAACGCCAGCGTCGCCCGGCACCTCGACGGCACCGCCATCGACGCGGGCGGCCTGGTGCCGGACGTCGTCGAGAGCAACACCTGGGTCCAGACCATCGAGCAGATCTCCCCGGTGGAGCTGCTGGAGACCCAGCTCTGCAACTACACCTCGCCCTTCATCCTGATCAGCAAGCTGCGCCCGGCGATGGCCCGGGCCGCGGCGCTGGCCTCGAGCAAGCGCGCGTACGTCGTCAACGTCTCCGCCATGGAGGGCGTCTTCGGCCGCGGCTACAAGGGCGCCGGGCACCCGAACACCAACGCCGCCAAGGCCGCCATGAACATGGTGACGCGGACCAGCGCCCAGGAGATGTTCGACGCCGACGGCATCCTCATGACCTCGGTCGACACCGGCTGGATCACCGACGAGCGCCCGCACTTCGACAAGCTGCGGCTCGCGGAGGAGGGTTTCCACGCCCCGCTCGACCTGGTCGACGGCGCGGCCCGGGTCTACGACCCGATCGTGCTCGGCGAGCACGGCGAGGACGTGTACGGCGTCTTCCTGAAGGACTACGCGCCGGGCAAGTGGTAAACGGGTGACAGGGGCGGGGTACGGATATTGAGTCGAGTTCACTCGAACGCGTCACAATTTCGTGCCCCATAGAGCGCAGGCGCGCTCATTTGGTTAATCTGGTGTACACGGCCGGGCGACAGAGGTTTCACCGAACCTCCCCATCCCGGCCGGGGGCTGGCCTGTCACCGAATGGCCGCGGTCCCGCCCCCAGAACGGCGCCACCGCGACCGGACGGCCCCTGTCCCCCTGATACGCGACACGAAGGAGTGCGCGGTGACACCGGAATCGACCACGCAGGAGAAGCAGCGCCCCGCTGAGCCGATCGCCCCGATCGGCACGATCGAGCCGACCCGCCGTCGGCCCGGAGAGCTGGGCAACCTCGAAGTCTGGGCCCGCTCGGCCCCGATCCGGCTCGCCGGATACGAGGACGACCTCGCGGAGCCCCACATCCTGCCCGGCATCGACTGAACCGAACCGCAAGCAGCGCTTCGCCGCGTGCCCCCGGCCACTTCTCCCGGCCGGGGGCACCGGTGCGTCCGGGGGCGGGATTCCAGGGGTGCCCCGACAGGTCCGGGCGGCTTCGGAGAGCCTTCGGAGGCTTCGGGGAGGTACGTGGCGACAGGCGGGGCCCGGGCGGCGTCGGCGCCGACGTCGGCGCCGGTCACGGGGTACGGTCGGCCGGCTCGCGCAGCCGTACCGGCGGCAGGTACTCCCGCACCAGCGTGCGGTGCCACCACGCCCCCGTCTCCCGCAACTCGCGCCAGGTGGTGAACCGATAGCGGTAGAGCAGCGCCCGCACCCGGGCCGGCGGCGCGTTCGGGAACGGGTTGTGGCGCAGCAGCCGCAGGGTGTCCCGGTCCCCGGCGAGCAGGCGCTCCACGAACGGCCCGAACCAGTCTTCGGCGTAACCGGGGGAGAGCGCCGCGAACCACATCAGCCAGTCGAGCCGCAGATGGTACGGGGCGAACTGGCGCGGCAGCCGCCGCGGATCGCCCGGTTTGCCGCGGAAGCCGTACTCCCGCCACACCGTGTCCGGACCCGGCGCCGGATCGTCGGTGCCCTCGATCACGATCTCGTCCCGGACCCGGCTGACACTGCCGAACGCGCCGTACGTGTTGACCAGGTGCAGCGGATCGAACGAGCGGTTCATCGCCTGCCGCCGCGAGAGCAGATTGCGCACCGGGTGGCGGCTCTGGACGAGGATCAGCGCTGTGGCCGCGCACACCACGACCACGTACCAGAGCGGCGCGCCGGGCCGCGGGTGATCCTGCCCGCCGGGCAGCGGCGAGCCGTCCATCGCGGACAGCCCGAGCAGGATGGTGAGCCAGTTCAGCCAGGCGAAGTTGCCCGAGAGCACCAGCCACAGCTGGGTCGCCACCATCAGGCCCGCCGCGATCGTCGCCACCGGCTGCGGCGCGAACAGCAGCACCGGAACGCCGAGCTGGACGACATGGTTGGCGGCGCACTCGGCCTTGTGCAGCGGCTTCGGCAGCCGGTGGAAGAACCAGCTCAGCGGGCCGGGCATCGGCTGGGTCTCGTGATGGTGGTAGAGACAGGTCAGGTTCCGCCAGCACGGATCGCCGCGGATCTTGATCAGCCCGGCGCCGAACTCCACCCGGAACAGCAGCCAGCGCAGCAGGAACAGCACGAGCACCGGCGGCCCGGTGTCGGCGTTGCCGAGCAGGACGGCGAGGAAACCCGTCTCGAGGAGCAGGGACTCCCAGCCGAAGGAGTACCAGGTCTGCCCCACGTTCACGATCGACAGATACAGCGCCCACAGCAGCAGCCACAGCAGCATCGACACGGGCAGCGGCACCGCGTCCCCGGCGCCCGCCACCAGCGCGAGGGCGAGCCCGGCGCCGCCCCAGGCGACGCCCGCGAACAGCCGGTCGGAGTAGCGCCACTGGAAGAGGCTCGGCGCGCGGCGGGCCGGGACCCGGCGTACGAACGCGGGTACGGGCAGCATGCCGCGCTCGCCGATGAGCGCGCGGAACTGGAGGGCCGCCGACACGAAGGCGACCACGTACAGCGCGGCGAGCCCGCGCTGGAAGACGATCCGGCTCAGCCAGTAGTCGGGTGCGGTGAACCACTGCATCGGTTCAAGTTCCGGTTCAAGTTCCGGTTCAAGTTCCGGTTCGAGGTCCGGGCCGAGGTCCGGTACGGGATCCGGTTCACGATCCGGTCAGGGCCGGGGCCGGGCCGGTCAGCGCGTGCCCGTGGTGCCTCCGCCGGGGTGCTTCGCTTCGGCGGCGGCGTCGGTGCCGTCGTTCGCGGTCCGCTCGCCCTCCGCCTGCGACGGGGTGGCACGGGTCGGCATCGGGTGCCGCTCGCGCTTCTGCGCCGCGTCCATGTCCTCGTCGAGGCGTTCGCCCTCGGCCTGCGAGGGGCTGGTGTACTCGTCGTACTGACTCATGGCCGCCTCCTCGGAGCGTGCGGATGAGTACACAAGGAGCGTAACCCCGCCGCCCGGGCCGGACGCCCCGGCGGACCCGCCGGCCGGCCCCCGCCCGGAGCGTCGAGGGGGCGTCGAGGGACCCGGGCGCACGGGGGCCCCGCGGCGGATGGCCGTACCCGGATTGCGGCCACCCCGGCGCTGCGGCAGACAGGAGGGAACGATCCGGGCCGAACCAGCGGGAGACCCAGTGCGCGACGCATCCAGACGACGGCTCTCACGCCCCGGCACGCCGCCGTCCGGCACCCGGCCCGGCCGGCCCCGCGTCCCGGACGGTCCTCCGCTCGACACCGTGCCCGGCGGACCGGCCGTGTTGCCGGCCATGGGATCGGCCTTCGGACCCGCTGGTACGGGGTCCGGTGGCGCGCCCGGCGGCCGGGCGGCCGTGCGCACCGGGATCTGGGCGGTCGCCGCGCTGGCCCCCGCCCTGCTGATCACGGGCTGTTCCCGGAACACCGAGGTCGGGCCCGGCGTCCAACGGAATGCCGCCACCGTCGCCCGCGAGGTGCTGCTCGAACCGGCCGACGCCCAGGGGCCCACGCCGTTCGGCCCGTCCACCGTGCAGGAAGGCGCCCCCGCCCCATCGGACGGCGCCCCCGCGGCGGGCCCCGCCGGATCGGCGCCCGGCGGCGCCACCGGCACCGCTGCCCCGGCCGGCCGCGCGCTCACCGGCGCCACTCCCGGCCTCTACGGCGGCACCCGCTCCACCGCCAGCTGCAACATCGAACAACAGGTCGCCCAGCTCACCGGCGAACCCGTCCGGGCCCGTGCCTTCGCCGAGGCCGCCGGGATCCCCGAGGCCCGCCTCGCCGACTGGCTGCGCGGCCTCACCCCCGTCCTGCTGCGCGCCGACGCCCGGGTCACCAGTCACGGCCTCAAGGACGGCCGCGCCACGCCCTTCCAGTCCGTCCTCCAGACGGGCACCGCCGTCCTCGTGGACGAGTACGCGACCCCGCGCGTCCGCTGCGCCGGCGGAAACCCGCTGCGCTCCCCGGCCCCCGCGCCCGGTGTCCCGCACAAGGGCCGGCCGTGGCCGGGCTACCGCCCCGACCGGGTCGTCGCGATCACCCCGACCAGCGCCGTCGTACGCAGCCTGATCCTGGCGGACAGCGCCGGCAACACCTGGATCGAACGGCCCACCGGCAGCGGCGGCGAGGCGGACCGCAGCCCGGACACGCCCCCCTCGTGCGACCCGGCCGGCTGCGACCTTCTCGACGCGCCGCCCGCGCCCCCGCCGGACTCGGGAGGTCCGCCGGTGTCCCCGGCGGACCCCGCCGATTCCACGGCCGGGGCGGGGTCCACCGGCCCGACCGGGCCCACCGGGTCCACCGGTTCCTCCGTCCCCGGGCCTCCGCCCGCTCCGGAGGGGCCCGGGACATCCGGCGGGGCCGCGTCCGACGTCCCGATGCCGGACGTCCCGATGCCCGACGGACCGGGCGCGGAGGGTGCGGAGGCAGGGCCCGGAGCCGGATCCGGCCTGCCCGGCGTACCCGGCGTACCCGGCGTACCCGACGGTCCCGCGCTGCCGGACGGCGCGGCACCCGGCGGGATGGACAGCCCGGATGTACGTGTCGCCCCCGGCGGGCCCGGCCTCCCGGACGGCCCGGGCGCGCCCGACGGTCCGACGTCCCCCGACAGCACGTCCCCCGGCGGCGACACGGTGTGGCAGCCCGAGATCGGATCCGAGCCCGGATCCGACCCCGCGTCCGCCCCCGCCCCCGCCCCCGATCACGGGTGAGCCCCAAGAGTGGCGGTACGGGCGCGGGTGCGGGGGCCCGCCGGGCCGGGCGGCGTACCGCCTGTTCAGGCCCCTGGCGCGGCCCCTCGGCTTCCCGCCGTGCGCTCCCGCCGCGCTGTGCTTAGCGTGGCCCCATGAGTGCGGGCAGCGGGGGCGGCGATGCCGCGGCGGCCGGCTGGTGCCGCCGCGCGACGGGATCGTCCGAACCGGCCGACTGCTTCTTCCAGGAGCTGGGCCGGGAGTTCCGGATGGGCAGTTTCGACTGGGACCTGGTCACCGGCCGTCTGGAGATGGACGACACCGCGCTCGCCGTCTTCGACATGGCCCCCGGCGAGTACGACGGCGTCCCCGAGTCGCTCGGCGTGCGGGTCCTCGCCGACGAGGCCCGCCGTCTCGACGCCCTGGTCGCCCAGGCCCTCAAGGAGGGCAACGACCGCTACGGCGCCTACTTCCGGCTCCGCGACCGGTCCGGCACACAGCGCTGGACCCACACCCAGGGCCTGGTCCGCCGGGACGCGACCGGCCGGCCGGTCAGGATCCTCGGCGTCGTCCGCGACGCCTCCGAGGAGCTCTCCGAGTCCGCCACCCGGCTCGGCCTCGACGAGGGCCGCCGCGATCGCACCAGCGTCGTCGAGGCCACCACCGCCGCCCTCGCCCACGCCCGGACCATCCAGGACATCACCGACATGCTCGGCGACGCCCAGGGCCTGGAGTACTTCGGTGCCGCCAGCCTCGTCATGGGCCTGATGGAGGGCGGCCGCATCCACCTGGTGGCCGAGGGGCCCACCGGGACCTTCGTCCCCGGCACCCGCTACACCCGGGTGGACGAGCCGTACCCGATGGGCGAGGTCATCCGTACCCTGCGGCCCCGTTTCATCGACACCGCCGAGGAGTTCGCCGCCGAGTATCCGGTCCTGTGGCCGCACGTCTCCGACCTCGGCATCTCCTCCGCCGCCTATCTCCCGCTGATCGCCCAGGCCCGCCCCATCGGCGCCCTCGGCCTGCTCTACCGCGACCGGACCGGCTTCAGCGCCGACGAGCGCAATCTGCTCGTCGCCCTGGGCAGCTCCATCGCCCAGAGCCTCCAGCGGGCCATGCTCTACGAGCAGGAGCACGACCTGGCCGAGGGGCTCCAGCAGGCGATGCTGCCCCGCCGTATCCCCGAGATTCCCGGCGCGCAGATAGCGGTCCGCTACCGCGCGGCCCGGCTCGGCCGGGACATCGGCGGCGACTGGTACGACGTCGTCCAGCTGCCCGGCGACCGGGTCGGCGCGGTCATCGGCGATGTACAGGGGCACGACACCCAGGCCGCGGCCGTGATGGGGCAACTGCGGATCGTGCTGCGCGCGTACGCCGCCGAGGGGCACACCCCCGCCACGGTGATGGCCCGCGCCTCCGTCTTCCTCCACGAACTCGACACCGACCGCTTCGCCACCTGTACGTACGCTGAGGCCGACCCGGCCACCGGGCTCGTGCAGATCGTCCGCGCGGGGCATGTCGACCCGCTCGTCCAGGACCCCACCGGCACACCGCGCCGGCTGCCCGTCGAGGGCGGTCTGCCGCTCGGCCTGTCCGCCGAGTTCGACCACCTCGACTACCCCGTCACCACCGTCGAACTCGACCCCGGCGAGACGCTGCTGCTCTATACCGACGGACTCGTCGAGAAGCCGGGATCCGACCTCGACGAAGGACTCCAATGGCTGTCCTCCCTGGTCAAGCGAGGTCCCCGGGAGCTCGACGAACTCGCCGACCAGCTCTGTGACGTCGTCGACGAACGCGGCGGCGACGACGATGTGGCGATCCTCCTGCTGCGCCGCGACATCAGCCGCGAGTCCGGCTCCGCGGGCCGGCTCCAGCAGCACGTCGGGCAGGACGACCCGGAGGCGCTGCGCTCCTCGCGGCACATGATCCGCGCGGCCGTACGGGCCTGGGGCGCCGAGGGCCGCTCGGACGAGATCGAGCTGGTCGCCGACGAACTGGTGACGAACGCCCTCATGCACACCGACGGCGGGGCCATCGTGACCCTCCGGATGCTGCCCGGCTCCGAGCGGCGGCTGCGCGTCGAGGTCGAGGACGGCTCCAGCGTGCTGCCGCGCCGGCGCGAAGCCGGTGATTCGGGGGTCTCGGGCCGGGGCCTGCTGCTCGTGGAGCAGATCTCCGACCAGTGGGGAGTGGAGCCGCGCGGCAACGGCAAGAGTGTGTGGTGCGAGTTCGCCACCCGGGCGGAGGGCGGGGCGGAGCCGGGAGATACGGGGGAGCCGGGGGACGGGGACGGGGAGCCCGGGGGGAGTGAGGGGAACGGACCACCCGGGGCGGCCGGGGAGTCGGCCACCTCGGCCGAGGCCGCCGAGGCCGCGATGGCCGCGTTCCTCGACCCGGCCGATCTCGACGACCTCGCGGAGACGGAGGGGGCGGCCCGACCGGCCACGGGCGATGGGGGCGACGAGGGCGGCGAGGGCGAGGAGGCCGGCGAGGGTGGGCAGGCCGCCCGGGCCGTCGACCCCGGCCGGCGCCCCGAGGACTGAGCCGGCTCCGTCGCCCGGCAGGCGTGGCCGGGCCCGTTGCGGCAGGGTAGGGACATGCCCGAGCTGCCCGAGGTCGAAGCCCTGCGCGAGTTCCTCGACGGCCGTCTCGTGGGCAAGGAGATCGCCCGCGTGCTGCCCGTCGCGATCAGCGTGCTCAAGACGTACGACCCGCCCCCGGACATCCTGGACGGCGCGCGCGTCACCGCCGTCGCCCGGCACGGCAAGTTCCTGGACCTCGGCACCGACGGCGCGGCGGGCCCGCTGCACCTGGTCACCCATCTCGCCCGGGCGGGCTGGCTCCAGTGGAAGGACGTACTGCCCTCCGGTCCGCCCCGGCCGGGCAAGGGGCCGCTCGCCCTGCGGGTCGCGCTCACCGGCGGTGACGGCTTCGACCTCACCGAGGCGGGCACCACCAAACGCCTCGCGGTGTACGTGGTGCGCGACCCCGCCGACGTCCCCGGCATCGCCCGGCTCGGCCCCGATCCGCTCGCCGAGGACTTCGACCTCGCCGCCTTCACCGCCCTGCTCGCCGGGGAACGGCGCCGGATCAAGGGTGCCCTGCGCGACCAGAGCCTGATCGCCGGCATCGGCAACGCCTACAGCGACGAGATCCTGCACGCGGCCAGGATGTCCCCGTACAAACCGGCCGGCGGCCTCACGGCGGAGGAGACCGAAGTCCTGTACACGGCGATGCGCACCACGCTCACCGACGCCGTCGCCCGCTCGCACGGTCTCGCCGCCGGCCGGCTCAAGGCCGAGAAGAAGAGCGGCCTGCGTGTGCACGGCCGCACCGGCGAGCCCTGCCCGGTCTGCGGCGACACCATCCGCGAGGTGTCCTTCAGCGACTCCTCGCTCCAGTACTGCCCCACCTGCCAGACCGGCGGCCGCCCGCTCACCGACCGCCGGATGTCCCGGCTCCTGAAGTAGCCCCGCCCCACTGCCCCTTCGCCCTGCCGTTCCTTCGCCCCTTCGCGCCCGTGCGCCGTTGTCGGGTCGGCATAGAATCCCGCGCATGCTGCGCGTACTGGCCGTCGACGACGAGGCGCCGGCCCTCGGGGAACTCCTGTATCTGCTGCGGGCCGACCCGCGTGTGCGCTCCGCCGAGGGCGCGAGTGACGCCGCCGAGGCGCTGCGCCGGATCGGCCGGGCGGTGGGCGCAGGGCCGGACGGTGGTCCGGGCGGCGGCGATGAGGCGGCTGCCGTGGACGTCGTGGATGTCGTGTTTCTCGACATCCACATGCCCGGTCTCGGCGGACTCGACCTGGCCCGGCTGCTCGGCGGCTCCGTCCGGCCCCCGCTGATCGTGTTCGTCACCGCCCACGAGGGCTTCGCCGTCCAGGCATTCGACCTGGAAGCGGTCGACTACGTCCTCAAGCCGGTACGGCGCGAACGCCTGGCGGAGGCCATCCGCCGGGTCCACGACCTCGTCCAGGCCGCGGGCCGGTCCACCGCGCCCACCGTGCCCACAGCGACCGCCGGGGCCGCGCGGCCGGACCGGACCCCGGAGCAGATTCCCGTCGAACTCGGCGGTGTCACCCGCTTCGTGCCCGTCGACGACATCGCGTACGTGGAGGCCCAGGGCGACTACGCCCGACTTCACACCGACCAGGGCAGCCACCTCGTTCGCATCCCGCTGTCCACGCTGGAGGAGCGCTGGGCGGCCCGGGGGTTCGTACGGATCCACCGCAGCCACCTCGTCGCCCTCGGCCGGATCGACGAACTCCGGGTCGACAGCGGCGCGACCTCCGTCCGGGTCGGCGCCGCCGAACTCGCCGTCTCCCGCCGCCACGCCCGCGAACTGCGGGACCTGCTCATGCGCCGCCCCGCCGGCTGACGTTGGTGCGCCGGCCCGGAGGCGCGGCTCTGGACGGCCCGGCCCGGATGCCCCGCCCGGAGCCGCCGACCTGGCTCACCCGGCCGGATCCGCCGGCCCGGGTTAGACCCGGCGGGCCCTGCGGCTGCCCGTCCCAAGTCCCGTCGGCACCCTCCTCGTTGCCATGCCTACCGCCCCGGCCTGCCGCTGCGTAGACTCCACGGGCCCACCCGACCGTGAGGGAGCGGACGCCGATGTCCGAGCACCACGTCCCGCGCCGGCCCCGCCGCGAGACCGTCACCTACGCCTCGGCCGTCGGCGCCGGACCCGTACAACCTCAACCCCAGCCCCGGCCCCGCCCCCGGCCGCAGCATCCGCCCGCCCGTTCCGAGATCAGCGAGCAGACCACCCTCGGTCACACCTATGTGCGCTCCCTGATGCGCAGCCAGCTGCGCGCCGCCCTCACCGGCCTCGGCGCGCTGGCGCTGCTCGTCGGCTCCCTGCCGCTGCTGCTGGCCCTGCCCGTGCCCGAGGCCGCCGTGTGGCTGACCCTCGGCGTCGGCGTCCATCCGGTGGTGTGGGCCATCGCCCGCTGGTACGTCCGCCGCGCCGAGCGCAACGAACGCGACTTCACCGGACTCGTCGAGCGGTGACCGCCCGCGCATGAACCACAGCTACGCGGTCGCCGCCGTCGTCGGCGTCGTCCTCGCCACCGTCCTCATCGGCGCGCTCGGCCTGCGCATCTCCCGTACCACCTCCGACTTCTACGTGGCCTCCCGTACCGTCGGCCCTCGGCTCAACGCCGCCGCCATCAGCGGCGAATACCTCTCCGCGGCCTCCTTCCTTGGCATCGCCGGGCTCGTCCTCGTCCAGGGCCCGAGCATGCTCTGGTATCCCGTCGGCTACACCGCCGGATATCTGGTGCTCCTCCTGCTGGTGGCGGCACCGCTGCGCCGCTCCGGCGCGTACACGCTCTCCGACTTCGCCGAGGCACGGCTCGAATCCCCGCTGGTCCGCCGGGTCGCCAGCCTCTTCGTCGTCGGCATCGGCTGGCTGTATCTGCTGCCCCAACTCCAGGGCGCGGGCCTCACCCTGGAGATCCTCACTGGTGCGCCCGACTGGGTCGGCGGTCTCGTCGTCGCGCTGGTCGTCACCGGGATCGTCGCCGCCGGCGGGATGCGCAGCATCACCTTCGTGCAGGCGTTCCAGTACGGACTGAAGCTGGCCGCGCTGCTCGTTCCGGCGTTCTTCCTGCTCGCCGCCTGGTGCGGCGACGGCACCCCGCAGGCCCGGTTCGACGCCCCCGCCGTACTGCGCGACCACACCTCCGTGAAGGTCGCCGAGACCGTCCGCGTCCGGGTCGACGCGCCCGTCACGCTCACCGTCACCGGAAGCGTCGACGGGGAGACGTACGACGGGCGGACCCTCGCCCTCGGCCGGGGCGGCCATCTCGTGGAGCGCGGCACCGAACTCGCCTTCCCGGCCGGGTCCCCGGTACCCGAGCGGGTGCCGGACGGGGACGGCGGGGACGGCGTCGGCGGCGGGTCCGGCGGGGCCGGTGCGACCGGCGGGGACGAGTCGCCGCTCGACCCGCTCGACCTGTCCGGGGCGTTCACCGGAAGCGGCGCGGGGCACCGGCTGTACGCCACGTACGGACTGATCCTCGCCACCTTCCTCGGCGCCATGGGGCTGCCGCATGTCGCCGTCCGCTTCTACACCAGCCCGAACGGCCGGGCCGCCCGCCGTACCACCCTCGTCGTCCTCGGGCTCGTCGGCGTCTTCTACCTGCTGCCGCCGCTCTACGGAGCGCTCGGCCGGATCTACGCCCCCGAACTCGCCCTGACCGGCGCCTCCGACGCCGCCGTCCTCGTGCTGCCGCGGCGGATGCTCGGCGGGGTCCTCGGCGATCTGCTCGGCGCGCTGCTCGCGGGCGGCGCTTGCGCGGCGTTCCTGTCGACGGCCTCCGGGCTGACGATGTCGGTGGCCGGGGTGCTCACCCAGGACGTGCTGCCCGCGCGCGGGGTCCGGCACTTCCGGCTGGCCACCCTGCTGGCCACCGCCGTCCCGCTGGGCGCCGGTCTCGTCGCCTCGCACGTTCCGGTCGCCGACGCGGTCGGGCTCGCCTTCGCCGTCTCCGCCTCCTCCTTCTGCCCGCTGCTCGTGCTCGGCATCTGGTGGCGCCGGCTCACCCCGCCGGGTGCCGTCGCGGGGCTGCTGCTCGGCGGCGGCTGCGCGCTCGCGGCGGTGATGGCGACCCGCGCCGGGCTGGCGCCCGGCGGATGGCCGCACACCCTGATGGCCTGGCCCGCCGTGTGGTCGGTGCCGCTCGGATTCCTCAGCATGATCCTGGTGTCACTGGCCACCCCGGGCCGGGTCCCGGCGGGCACCTCCCGCATCCTGGCCCGGCTGCATCTGCCGGAGGAAGTGGACGGCCGGCCCGAACCGCACCCGCGCGCGTACTCCGGACGCGAGCGGGGCGCTGGACGCGAGTCCGGGATCAGCAAGTCCCGGCTCCTCAACTCCCTGCTTCGCACGGCCCGTTCCGGCGGGACGCTTCCCGAAGGGGTTCCTTCCCGAGAGGTGCTTTCCGACGAGGTTCCTTCCGAAGAGGTTCATTCCAACGGGAGCGGGCGGTGAACGGCATCGCCCTGGCCGCCGCCGGCGCGGTCGGCGCCGTGCTGCTGGCCGCCGGTTTCGTCCTCGGCCGGATCACCGTCCGCCGGGGCCCCCGGGCCGCCGAACTCGACCTCGGCACCCCCGTCGAGCGCGCCACCTTCCACACCCTGCACACCGCCTCGCTTGCCGCGCCCCCACTGCGTGCCGGGCTCACCGAGGAGACCGCGGGCCGCGCGGCGGGCCCGCTGCGCTCGCTGCTCGGCACCGAGGCCCTGTGTCTGACCGACCGCGACGGTGCCGTGCTGGCCTGGGACGGGCCCGGCGGCGGACACCACCGCGGCGCGGTGACGGAACTGGTCGCCGGGACCCTCGCCTCGGGCCGAGGCCGGTCCGCCCACGCCGGCTGCCGTGACGTCGACTGCCCGCTGCGCTGGGCCGTGGTGGCCCCGCTCACCGGCGAGGACGGGGTGCTCGGCGCGCTCGTCGCGTACGGTTCGAGGGAGTCGGCGGTCCTGGTGCGGGCCGCGACGGAACTGGCCCGCTGGGTCTCCGTCCAGCTCGAACTGGCCGAGCTGGACCGCTCCCGCACCCGGATCGTCGAGGCCGAGATCAGGGCCCTGCGGGCGCAGATATCCCCGCACTTCATCTTCAACTCCCTCGCCGCCATCGCCTCGTTCGTCCGTACGGACCCCGAGCAGGCCCGGGAACTCCTCCTGGAGTTCGCCGACTTCACCCGCTACTCCTTCCGGCGGCACGGCGAGTTCGCCCAGCTCGCCGACGAACTGCGGGCCATCGAGCAGTACTTGGCGCTGGCCGGGGCGCGGTTCGGCGACCGGCTCAAGGTGACGCTCCAGATCGCGCCCGAGGTGCTGCCGGTCGCGCTGCCCTTCCTCTGTCTGCAACCGCTGGTGGAGAACGCGGTCAAGCACGGTATGGAGGACTCCGCCGAGGGCTGCCGGGTGACGATCGCGGCGCGCGACGCGGGCGCGGAGGCGGTGGTCGTCGTCGAGGACGACGGGATCGGCATGGACCCGGAGGTGCTGCGCGCGATCCTGCGCGGTGACCGCCCGGCCGGCTCCGGCGTGGGCCTCGGCAATGTGGACGAGCGGCTGCGGCAGGTGTACGGACCGGAGTACGGCCTGGTCATCGAGACCGGGATCGGGGCGGGGATGAAGGTGACCGTACGGATCCCCAAGTACCGCCCGGGCGTGCACCCGACGGCATGACCCGCCGGGGACCAGGCCCGCGCGCCGGCACGGCGGAGGGAGCGCCATGCGGGGGAGGCCCGGGCCCGGAGCTCCCGCGAGCGGGGCGGGTCCGGGCGCGGGCGGGTGAGGACGGGGGCGGACGGGCGAGGCCGCGCGGGTCAGCCGAGCAGGGCGTACACCGCGGTCGCGTGGGCGGCGATCTCGTCCGTCGCCTCGGCGCACAGCGTGATGTCGGCGAAGGCCATCCGCTTGCCGGTCTTGGTCAGCCGGGCCCGTACGAGCACATCCGCGCCGGTCACCGGCCGCTGGAAGGTGATCGACTGCTGGACGGTGGTCATCGGGACGAAGCCGCCTCGGGCGGCCGACACGGCGATCACCGTCGCCGTGTCGGCGGCGGCCATCAGCGCCTGACCGCTGAGCCCGCCGCCCTCCCGGGCGAGCCGCTTCGACCAGGGGAGCCGCAGGACCGCCCCCTGACCGTCGGCGTCGAGCGAGTCGACACTCAGGCCCAGTTCGAGCACCCAGGGGGCGAAGTTGTCGGCGAGGATCTTGTCGGCGGCGGCAGTCGTCAGCGTCACGCCCGTCATTGTGCGGTGACGGGTGCCGTACGGGCAACGGTCGCGCGGTGCCGGGGCCGGTAGCCGGGCAGGCGGTGGCCGAGCTGGCGCAGCGCGTAGTGCGAGCGGGACTTGACGGTGCCCGCCGGGATGCCGAGGTCGTCGGCGGCCTCACGGACGGTCAGGCCGTCGAAGTAGAGCCGCACGAGGACCGCGCGGTGCTCGGGGCTGAGGCCGCGGACCGCCGCCCGTACGTCCAGGGCGGCGTCGCGTGTCTCGGTGCAGCCGGCCGGGTCGGCGGTGACGGAGAGGACGGCGTCGCCGATCTCGGCGGGGCGGGACAGCCGGGACCGGCGGGCGTCTATGGCGAGCCGCCGGGCGACCGTGAACAGCCAGGGCCGCATCGACGCGTACGAGCTGTCGAATGCCTCCGGGTGCAGCCAGGCCCGGAGCAGCGTCTCCTGCACCAGGTCCTCGGCCCGCTGCCGGTCGCCGTGGGCCAGTTTGAGCAGGAAGGCCAGCAGGGCCGGGCCGTGCTCGTGCTGGAGCGCGGCCAGCGCGCGTTCGTCGGTCGTGGGTCTCGCCGCGCGGGAAGCCTCGGCCGGGGAAGCCGTGGCCGTGGTGGTCGTCACTGTCGCCGTCGTCATGCGCGGTATGGCAACGCATTCGTGGGGCGAGGGACAGAGCGCGGACCGCGATCTGCGACGAACGGTCGCACGGAGCGGTGAATGGCATGCCAGGGGAGGACCGGGAGCCCCGTTGCGTCCGTTCCAGCGGGGTTTGCGGTGAGTAGCGGCATTGATTCTTGACTGAGGGTTTGCGCCAGGGTGAATTCGGCTGACCAGATGTTCATCCTATGAATCGGTGGAGCCCGGCAGATGACCCCTCGCACCCGCCTCGGCGCGGCCACCCTCGCCGCCGCGCTGCTCGCCACGGCCACCGCCTGCGCCGGTGCCGGCCGGGCCCCCGACCGCGCGGTCCAGCCCGCCGCGCAGAGCCGCGCCCCGCAGGGCGCCACCCCACCCGGAGGAAAGGCCGCACCGGCCCCCTTCACCCTCGTGGCCTCGGGCGACGTCCTCCCGCACGACTCGATCATCCGGCAGGCCGCCGTCGACGCGGGCGGTGCGGGCTACGACTTCGCGCCCATGCTCGCCGCCGTGAAACCCGTCGTCTCGGGCGCCGATCTGGCGATCTGTCACATGGAGACGGCGTACGGCGAGGAGGGCGGCCCGTACAGCGGATACCCCGATTTCACGTCACCGCCCGAGGTCGCGGCGGCCCTCAAGGAGACCGGATACGACTCCTGTTCCACCGCTTCCAACCACACCCTCGACGACGGCGCCGACGGACTGCGCCGCACCCTCGACGCTCTGGACAAGGCGGGTGTACGGCACGCCGGTTCCGCCCGCAGCGCCGCCGAGGCCGCCCGCCCCACTCTGCTGAAGGCGGGCCGCGCGACCGTCGCCCAGCTGGCGTACACCTACGACACCAACGACCACCCGCTGCCCGAAGGACAGCCCTGGGCGGTCAACACCATCGACGAGCGGCGGATCGTCAAGGACGCCCGCGCCGCCCGCCGGGCCGGGGCCGACGTCGTCGTGGTCTCGATCCACTGGGGGACCGAATGGGAGACCGAGCCGGACGAGCAACAGCTCTCCCTCGGCCGCGCCCTGACCGCCTCGCGCACCGGCGCCCGCCCCGACATCGATCTGATCATCGGCACCCACGCGCATGTGCCGCAGGCCTACGAGAAGGTCAACGGCACCTGGATCGTCTACGGGATGGGCGACCAGATCGCCGGCCAGATGATCAACTACTCCGGCGACCTCGACCGGCGCGGCAACGAGGGCACCCTGGCCCGCTTCACCTTCACCCCGCCGGCCACGCCCGGCCGCCGCTGGGAGGTGACCAGGGCGGAGTTCGTGCCGCAGTACTTCGACACCTCCCGGGGCCGGGTCGTCGACCTCGGGGCCGCGGTGAAGGAGGGCGAGGAGCAGTACGCCGGGATCCGCGACACCATCCGCGACGTCGTCCTGGACCGGGGCGCCGGTCGCGCCGGCCTGGTGATGGCGCCGTAGCGGACCCGGCCCGTCGATGCCACGCGTCGGCCCGTACGCCCCTTGTGTCGCAGGCGTACGAGGGGCGTACGGGCGGGCGCGGACGTACGGGCGGCGCGAAGTGATCCGGCCGTGACCGCCCCACCCCACCCCACCCCTCCCCGGTCCGGTTCGCCGGCTCGCCGGTTTAGGGAACGACCGTCACCGGCCAGCGGCCGCACTTGACCAGACGTACCGCCACCGAGCCCACGAGACGGTGGCCGGCCGACTCGGAAGCGCCCACGACCACCGCGTCCGCGGTCAGTTCGTCGGCGGCCGTGACCAGACCCGCGTAGGCGTCCCCGCGCAGGGTGTGGAACTCCCAGTGCACCCGCCAGGTCGCGCGCACCCGGTCGGCGGCCTCCTTGATCTCGGCCGCCAGGCTGTCGGCGATCTCGTCCGTGGGCTCGGCGACCGGGGCCCCGAGCGCCGCGCCGGGCGACAGGACGGGCTGGACGTACACCAGGGCGAGACGCGCGTTCTGACGGCGGGCCAGCCCTGCCGCGTACGCCGCCGCGCGCAGCGAGGACGCGGAACCGTCCACTCCGGCGACGATCACCTTCGGGCCGTCCGTACCTCGTTCGAATCCACTCACGCGCTGAGATTATCGGCTCATCAGGTGTTTTCGGACAGCAGGCCGGGTGTGGCTGCCCGCGCGAGGCCATCCGCCGTTCGCACTATTGGTCATGAAAACCGATGAGAAGTCTCCAGGGCGCCGATCGCTGCTGCGTCTGGCGGCCGCTCTGGGGGCCACCGCCACCGTCGGCGTCTTCGCCGCGAACCGTCTGGCCGACTCGGGCGCCGGGTCCGGGGCGGGCGCCGGAGAGGGGGCCACCCTGGCCCCGGCCGGCTCGCATCCCGCGGCCGGGGCGACCGGCGCGGCCGGCCCGGAGGCGCGCGCCCAGGCCCGGGCGGCCCGCAAGCCCACCGCGTATCGTCTCCAGCCGATGACCGACTACGCGCCGCCCGCCTTCCGGCGGGCCAACCCGCCCGCACGGACCCGGCCCTTCCTCCGGCTCGGCGGGGTCGGCAAGTCGATGGTGCTCACCTTCGACGACGGACCCGACCCCCGCTACACCCCGGAGATCCTCGCCACCCTGCGGCGCTACGACTGCCGCGCGATGTTCTTCGTCTGTGGAGAGATGGCGATCGACAACCAGGACCTGCTCAAGCAGATGGCGGCGGACGGCCATGTGGTCGGCAACCACACCTGGACCCACCCCGAACTGCCCAAGAAACGGCCGTCCGTCATCCGCCAGGAGATCGGCTCGACGAGCGACATCATCGAACGGGCCCTCGGCGCCCCGCCGTCGTGGTTCCGCGCGCCCTACGGCGCCTGGAACAGGATCGTCTTCGAGACCGGCGCCGAACTGGGCATGGAGCCGCTCGCCTGGACGGTCGACACCAGCGACTGGGAGGAGCCGCCCACCGACACGATCGTCCGGCGGGTCCTGGACGGGGCCGCGTCCGGGGTCGTCGTGCTCAACCACGACGCGGGCGGCAACCGTTCGCACAGCGTGGCCGCGATCAAGCAGTACCTGCCCCGGCTCCTCGACGCGGGGTACACCCTTACGGTCCCGCGCCGCTGAGCGATCCCCTGGCGGCCGCACCTGTGGTCCCGGCACACCGCACAGGGTGCCGGGACCGGTTCGTATGTGCCCGGCGACCACCGGACATGCCTGGTGACCACCGGACATGCCTGGTGACCACCGGACATGTCCGGCGGCCACCCGGCAGGCCCGGCCGCTACCGGGTGTCCACCAGGCTGGCGTACACGACCACATTGCCGTCGTAGCCCTGCGCCCGCGTGTATCCGCCGCCGCAGGTGATCACGCGCAGTTCGGGTTCGCCGGTGTCCGCGTACACCCGCAGCCCGGGGAAGTCGTTCTTCGCGTACACCTCGACCCCGTAGACCTCGAACACGGCCACGCGGCCGTCGTACCGCTCGACTTCGACGCGCCGGCCCTTCTCCAGGGAACCGAGCCCGTAGAAGACGGCCGGGCCCGCCAGGTTGTCGACATGGCCGACGACGATGGAGGTACCGCGCTGGCCCGGCGCGATGCCGTTCTGGTACCAGCCGGCCAGGTTGGCGTCCTGGGGCGGTGGGGCGGCGATCCAGCCGTCCGGGTCCAGACCGACGTCCATGATGGGCGCCGCGACCTGGAGGTCGGGGATCCGGATCCGTGACGCGGGGGCGTAGGGCAGCGGCCGCACCCCGGTCGGCTCGGGCGCCCGGGTCACCGGCCGGGCCGCCGGGCGCGCGGTGGTGGCGGGCTGGGGCGGACCGGACTCGAAGCCGACGCCGTTGCGCATGATCGCGAGCCCCGAGAGCATGACGAGAGCCAGCGCACCCCAGGGCTGGCGCCTCCTGGCGGCATCGAAGAGGCTGAAGTCCGTGCGACTCATGGTTCTCCCTTGACGGCGTCAGGGGAACGGTAAGGGCGACCGCGCGGACCGGCGATCCGGGCGCGGACGAACGGGTGGCCGGGCTCCGCCGGGCGTGGTGGCGAGCCGTCGGGCGACAGCCCCGTCGGCGCCGCGTGAAGCCCTACGGCGATGGCGGCACCGGCGCTCCCGGGGCGGGCGCGGCTCGTACGAACGAGTGATGACGCGTTCGAGTGTTCGTCGGATCGTCATCCCGGACCCGTGACCTGCGATTCCGTCGGCCCCGGCCCCCCGTTCGGCCGCGGCCCGGGCTCACCGGGGCGGCCCAGTTCCGAAGTGCGTCGGACATCGCCACTTGTGAGGGTTCGTCATGGAGGGCGTACTCGTCGACACTCCCGGGGCACCGCTTCGGGGCGCCTTCCACGGGAGGTTCCACCATGCGTGCTGCACGCACTGCGGCGGTGACGGCGACCGCGTTCGCGGCCCTCGGGCTCGCGGCGCCCCTCGCCACCGCCACCAACGGACCGAGGGAGGTCACGGTCAACCCGTTCGACGTCCACGCGGGTTCGACGATCACCATCACGGCCAAGGGGTGCGGCCACGGCGGCACCGTCACGTCCAACGCGTTTCCCGAGACCAACCTGTCGGTGAACCACAACGGCCTGTCCAGCGCCATCGCCCGCGTCTACAACAACGCGACGCCCGGCAGCTACCACCTGGCCGTCCGGTGCCACGACAATCGCGAGACCACCTCCCACCCCTTCCGGGTGCTGCCGGGCCGGGGCGCCGAAGGCGGCCTCGGCGGCGTGTTCACCCCGAGCGACACGGAGATGGCGGTGGGCGGCGGGCTCGTCGCCGTCGCCGCGGTGGGCGGCGGACTCTTCGTCCTCCTCCGTCGTCGTGCGGGCGGTGCGGAGGTCTGACCCGCCCGAGCGGCGCCCTCGCCGGCCCGAACCTCCCGGCGGGCGTCCGCGACACCCGTCGCCCGTCGCACCCCCGAGCCGGATCCCGGGCCCGGGACGCGCCGGGCGACACGGTCGTCGCGCGGAGTGCGGAGTCGCGGGAGCCGGGGGAGCGCGGGGAGGGGAGGACGAGACGGGGGGATCGCCGGGTGCCGTCAGTGCCCTCAGTTGCCCTCGGTGCCGTCAGCGCCTGCGGCCGTCGGCCGTCCTGCGGCGGATCGCGTACGCGAGACCGCCCGCGGCGACGAGCACCATGGCCCCGCCGACCGCCGTCATACCGGGCCCGGTCGCCTCGATCGAGCCGCCGAGGCCGCCCCGCACCCCGCGCGGCGGGGTGAGCACCGTCGAACGGGCCGTCGGGACCGCGGCGGACACCCCGGCGATGGTCAGAGCGACATTGCCCTGGCCGCCCCCGGTGCAGTTGAAGGACACCGTGTAGACCGCGCCCGGCCGGGCGTCGGCGTCCACCGTGGCGGTGGACGAGGAGCCGGGCGCGATGGTGACGGTGTCGAAGATGCCGGACGCGGCCGTCGCCGTACTCCGGCAGCCCGGCGCACTGAGAGTGATCCGGCCGCCCGGCGCGACGGTGCCGGGGGTGATCACGAAGTCGGCCGTGCCGCCGCCCGGCGCGGGCGGCTGCGGCGAGGGCGCACCGCCGGCGACGGCACCGGGGGCGGCGGCCAGGACGAGGGCGGCCGCCCCCAGGAGCGCGGTGGACGCGGCACGTATCGCGCGCATGGTGGATCCTCCGGTCCCCGAGGAGCAGCCGCGGAAGCGGTTTCCGCGAAGGGGGTGAGATGCACCTCGATGCCCGAAACGCTAGGAGCGCCTTATCACAGCCGCGATCCCAGACGTGCGAACGGGGCACCGAAGTCCCCCGCTCGGCTCAGAAGGTGTCGCACCGGAGCTTTCCTGTGGGCCTCGGGTCAGCCGGTGAGGTGCGGGAACAGATCGGTGAAGGGTCCGGCGGTGGCCGCCATGCCCCGCCCGAACGGCGCGTCGAAGTCCCAGATCAGGAAGAGGAGGAACGCGATCAGCGCGCTGAACAGTCCCGCGAGCAGCAACTCCTTCCCGGTGCGCCGGATCTGGAGGGTGAAGATCAGGCCGACCGTCACCAGGGCGCCGATGATGAGACCGAACCACACCACGCCGGGCATCGTCTCGCCGGCGTTCTGCCCGCGCGCGCCGCGCGCGTCGTCGACGACGGTCACCTGGTCGACCAGCGGCTGGTACGCCTCGCCCTCGAAGTCGTCGGCCGGCCGGTAGTCGCTCACACTGCGCCGGACCTTTTCGAGCAGCTGGGTGCCCCGGGGGTCGAGCGAGCCGTGCGCCGCCATGTACGGGAACTCGTCGGCGACGACGAAGGAGGCGTACGCGTCGACGTCGCCCCGGATCCGCTCGCGCACCGCGACCGGGTAGACCTGGACCCGCTCCTTGATCTCGTGGAGCGCCTGCGCCTCCTGGCGCACGGTCTCCTGGGCGGCGCTGCGCGCCTCCCAGACGCCGGCGATGGCGAGTCCGAGGACGATGGCGTACACCACGCCGATCATCATCGTCATGTACTCGATGACATCCGGGGTCTCACTCGGATCGTCGTCGACCGGGATGCGGCGGTGGTTGATGACCACGATGGTGAGGACGACAGCGCACGCGGCGGCCATCGCAAGGGTGAGAACAAGCCATTCGGACAAGGGTTTCCTCTCGTGGCCCGGCGGGGCGGGCGGATCGGGGGACGTCGGGGTGCGCGGCCGGCGGAGCGGCCGTCAGCGGGAGGAACGGGGGCGCAGGATCGCGGTCGCGAGCACCGCGGGCGCGGTGATCAGGAGCGTCGTGGTGACCACGTTCGGGGAGCTCTTCGGCTTGGCCCGGGCGGTCCGCCGGTAGTGCGGCAGCGCGACCGCGGCGGGGACGTGCGGACGCGGGCGCGCGCTCGGTGACGGCGGTGCGGGTGGTGCGGGAGGGGGCGGCGGGGGCAACGCCTTCCGGGTGGCCGGAACCGGAGCCGGGGCCGGCTTGGGCGGCGGCGGTGTGGTCCGAACAGGCGGCGGAGGCGGCGAGGGTGATGAGGGCGGCGAGGGGGAGGGAGTCGGCTCCGGGGACGGCGACGGGGGCGGCGTGGAGGGCTCCGGCGTGGGAGTCGGGTGCGGCGGGTGGTGGTGATGGTGGTGGTGATGGTGAGGGAAGCAGGGGCCCGGCCTGGCGGAGGAGAGGGCGAGGGCCGATCCGTCCGGCGCCGTGGTGGCGTACGCGCAGGCGTCGGCCGCCGCGGGCGCGGGGGAGGCGAGCAGCCACACCAGCGCACCGGCCGCGAGGCTGTGGGCGATCCGCGGTCCGTAGCGGGAGAAGCCGTACTGAGGCAAGAGGGGCACGCGGAGCAGGATGATCGTATGGAACGCTTCCAGGGGGCCAAACGGGCCAAGATTCGCTGGATAGGCGGATCTCTCGTCATACAGGTTTACAAACCGCGCCGAGGTGGAGAACTGGCCGAATACCGTTGGCTCGTGGCCCGGACCTCACCCCTCCGGCGCTTCGGACCGCGCGAGGCGTTCCCCACCCCACCCTCTTCGGCCACATGCACAGGAAGATGCACGGTCCTCGGGCCTGAACTCTTCCGTAAAAAGCGCACGTGCCAATGGCGTGTGACCAAGAACGGATCGTTAATTTCCGTTTCTGCTCGCTCTCTCGGCGGGTGATCAGTAGCCTCAGCTCGAACGCAGGCTGCGAACATCGGGCCGGATCCCCGTAACCCCCATGGCGACTTGTTGGAGACTTTGATGGAGCGTCCCGCCTGGGCCCCGCCCGGCATCGATATCTCGGTGCCGAGTGTGTCCCGTATGTACGACTTCTATCTCGGCGGCTCGCACAACTTCGAAGTGGACCGTGAAGCCGCCCGCAAGGCCATGGACTTCCTGCCGGGCCTGCCGAAGATCATGCAGGCGAACCGGGCCTTCATGCGCCGCGCCGTGCGGCACGCGATCGACCGGGGCGTCACGCAGTTCCTGGACATCGGCTCCGGGATACCCACCTTCGGCAACGTCCACGAGGTCGCGCAGGCCGCCAGCGACGAGGCGCGGGTCGTCTACGTCGACCACGACCCGGTCGCCGTCGCCCACAGCCGTGCGGTGCTCGACGGCGACGACCGCGCCTCCGTGGTCGCCGCCGACCTGCGCAAGCCCCGCGAGATCCTGGAGAGTCCCGAGGTGAGGGGACTGCTGGAGCTGGACCGCCCGGTGGCCCTCCTCCTCGTCGCCGTCCTGCACTTCCTGGAGGACGGCGACGAGCCCGCCGCCGCCGTCGCCGAACTCCTCGGCGCCCTCGCCCCGGGCAGCATGCTCGTCCTCACCCACGCCTCCTACGAGGGCATCCCGGTCCCGCAGGAACGCGCGGGCGGCGCCGTCGGCGTCTACCGCGACATCCGCAACCCGCTGGTGATGCGGTCGAAGGCGGAGATCGCCCGCTTCTTCGACGGCACCGAACTGGTCGAGCCGGGCCTGGTGCCGATGCCCCTGTGGCGTTCGGACAACCCGGACGAGGAGGAGGACCCGTTCGCCTTCTCCGGCTACGCGGGGGTAGGGCGCAAGCCGTGAAGGTGCCCACCCAGCCCACCGGATCCGGCGCCGGAGCCGACGGGCCCGAGGACAGACTCAGAAGGTTCGTGACCATCTGGAGTCGCACCGTGTTCCCGGTGACCGCGACCTCGATGACGCGGCAGGAGTTCGAGCGGCATCTGCTGCCCCCGGCCAGGGAACTCCGCGCCGCCCTGCACGCCCGGCCCTTCGACACCGCCCCGGCGCACCGCGTCGGCCAGGCGCTGGTCGCGGCCCACTGCACCGACCCGGACGCGCTGGCCCGCAGCCTCGGCGTGGTCGACGCGTACCTCGTGCTCTACTGCGCTCCCGTCGCGGCCCCGGCCGCCGCCGAGCCGGACGCCTTCTCCGCCGAGGAACTGCGCTCCCGCTGCTCCCGGCTCCAGCACGCCATGGCCGCCGGGTTCGCCCAGGCACTGCGTGAACGGACCCTCGCCGAACAGGAGTCCATCGCGCACTCGGCGCTCGCCGCGCAGAGCGCCGCGGAGAAGGCCCTGCACGCCACCGAGAGCCGGTTCCGCGCGGTCTTCGACGGCGCCGCGATCGGCATCGGCATCGCCGACCTCGACGGCACCGTCCTGGAGGTCAACGAGACCCTCACCCGGATGTTCGGCGGCCTGGAACACACCGTCCTGAGCCATAACATCGCCGAGTGGAGTCACCCCGAGGACGGCCCGCACGTCTGGCGGCTCTACGACGAGCTGGTGCGCGGCGAGCGCGACCACTACCGGGTCGAGAAGCCGTACTACCGCGCCGACGGCACCGTCCTGTGGACCAACCTCACCGTCTCGCTGCTGCGGGACGCGGCCGGCGCCCCCCAGTACCAGCTCGCGCTGCTGGAGGACACCACCGAACGACGGCTGCTCAATCTGCGCCTGCGGTACGAGGCCACCCACGACGCCCTCACCGGGCTGCCGAACCGGACGCTGTTCTTCGAGCGCCTGGAGAAGGCCCTCGGCCCGGGCGAGGCCAGCCGTTTCGGGCTCTGCTACCTCGATCTCGACGGCTTCAAGGTCGTCAACGACAGCCTCGGCCATTCCACCGGCGACCGGCTCCTCGTCGAGGTCGCCGACCGGCTGCAGAGCTGTGTCGCCTCCCCGGGCGAGATGGTCGCCCGGCTCGGCGGCGACGAGTTCGTGGCGCTGACCACCGGCACCGGCACCGAGCGGAAGGTCGCCGAACTCGCCGACCGGATGCTGGGCGTGCTGTCCGCCCCCATCAGCGTCGACGGCCGCGAGCTGACCGTACGCGGCAGCGTCGGCATCGTCGAGGGTCCGGCCGGCGAGCGGACCCCGGCCGAGGTGCTGCGCAGCGCCGACATCACGATGTACCGGGCCAAGTCCGCGGGCGGCAACCGCTTCGAGTACGCCGACGACGAGGCCGACGCGCGGGCCATCACCCGGCACGGGCTCACCACCGCGCTGCCCGCGGCGCTGGAACGCGGCGAGTTCTTCATCGAGTACCAGCCGCTCGTCCGCCTCGGCGACGGTGGTGTGCACGGCGCCGAGGCGCTCGTACGGTGGTGCCACCCGCAGCACGGGGTGCTCGGTCCCGACCGGTTCATCCCGCTGGCCGAGAACACCGGCCTCATCGTGCCGCTGGGCCGCTGGGTGCTCCAGGAGTCCGTCCGGCAGGCCCGGTTCTGGCAGGACGAGGCGCCCGGCGGCCATAAGGCCACCGGCCCGCTGCGGATCAACGTCAATCTCTCGCCGACCCAGTTGCACCACCCGAACCTGGTCGCCGAGACCGTCGACGTCCTGGAGCGCTCCGGCCTGGAACCGGGCGCGCTGTGCCTGGAGGTCACCGAGTCGGCCCTGATCGGCGCCGACGACGACCTGCTCAAGCCGCTGCGCCAGTTCGCCGAGATGGGGGTCGACATCGCCCTCGACGACTTCGGCACCGGGTATTCCAACCTGGCCAATCTGCGCAGGCTGCCGGTGAGCGTCCTCAAGCTCGACCGGTCGTTCACTCAAGGGATGCAGCAGAACCCGGTCGACCCGGTCGACATCAAGATCGTCGAGGGGATCGTGCAGTTGGCCCACAGCCTGGAACTGGCCGTCACGGTCGAGGGCGTGGAGACCAGTGCCCAGGCCGAGCAACTGCGCGCGCTCGGCTGCGACACGGCCCAGGGCTGGTACTACGCCCGCCCGGGCGCGCCGGACCGGATCCACTCCCTGGTGATGGCGGACGCGATCTGAGCGGTGGACGGGCGGCTGCCGTCCGGTCCGGTCCGGTCTGGATCGGATCGGGCGGCTGCCGTCGTCCGGACCGGACCGGGCCGGTCCGGGTGGCGGTGGCCCGTCCCGCCCGACCGGTGGGCGGTGGCGCCGGACCTGGTACGGGCCTGACAGGAGCCGCGTTCGGCGAGGTGATCGTCAGTCATGAGGTGGGACGCTCACGGGGCGAAGGCCGCGGTCGGGATCCGCGTGGCCAGGGCGAGATCGTTCCCGCCGCCGCTGGTGGGGTTGAAGGAGTACACCACGCGCCGGCGCAGGTCGCGGGTGGCGAACATGCCGCTGGTGTAGCCGAAGGTGGTGCCGGTCTTGCCCCACACCGTCACGCCGTTGGACAGGGTCACGCGCATCAGCCCGGCGGCGTAGTGGACGTTGGCCGGTCGCGGGTCGCCGGCGGTGCCGCTGAGACTTGGGACGTCGGGGACGTCGAACAGTTCCGCCTGCTCGGGCGGGGGCAGCAGGCGTCCTCGAAACAGCGCGGTCAGGAAGCGGTCGAGGTCGGCGGTGGTGGAGATCATGCCTCCGGCGCCGGGATTCTGTTCGGTGATGTCGACCAGCCGCGATCCGCCGTCCGGCCGAGGCACGGCGATGTAGCCGTGGGAGTGGGGACCGGGGATCGTGGTGTCGACCTGCGGGGCGGTGGTGTCACGCAGGTGCAGCGGTTGCAGGATCCGGGTGGTGATCTCCCGCTGATAGGTGTGTCCGGTGAGGCTCTCGACGAGCATGGCGGCGACGTAGTAGCCGGTGGCCCCGTAGACCTGCATGTGACCGGGCTCGGCGAAGGGGCGTTCGTGCCTGACGGCCTTGGCGACGAGTTCGGAGAGCGGGTGGTCGTCGAAGCGGTGCTCGACGATGCCGTCCGGGGTGGTGGGCAGGTCGTCCGGGGTCAGTTCGGGCAGGCTGCTGGTGAAGTTGAGCAGGGTGCGGACGGGGATCGGCGGGTAGTCGTCGGGCAGGAGGCCCGGCAGATACCGCTGGACGGGCTGGTCGAGGTCGACGCGGTCCTCGGCGGCCAGTTGCAGCACCACGGTGGCGATGAAGGTCTTGGTGACGCTGCCGAGCCGGAACCGGCCGTCCACCGGCACCGGCGCGCCGGTCGTGATGTCGGCGGTGCCGTACGTCCCGGTCCAGTGGCCGTCCGGCCCGCTCACGCGCGCCAGCACGCCCGTGACGTGGTCGGGCGCGCTCGACAGGGCATGCCGCAACGCCCGCGGATCCAGCTCCGGCAACCGGTCGCCGGTGGCACCGGCGCCACCGGCCGCGACGACGGCGGGACGCGCGGCGGGCGCCGCGACCGCCGGTAAGGCCGCGCCCAGCACCACCGCGGCGAGAGCCGCACACGCGAGCGCTGTCGTCGGCACCCACCGGTGCCGGCCCGCTGTCGTCGCGGTCCCGGCTGTGGAGAAAAGAGGCTTGAAAGTCATGCCACGAGCGTGCCGCACAACCATGCCGCGGCGAATCAGGGATCGTCCCGGGATCGCCCCCGATGGCACCCTGATCGACCCCTGATGCCGTCTCGGCTTCCGTGACCGACTGGAGCGCCGGCTCCCGCCCGCCGCCCCTCTGCGCGGCCCTCAGGCGAGGGGCAACTCGCGGCGGGAGGCCATGAGCAGTCTCTGCAGCTCACGGGCGGCCCGCGGGGGTGCCACATCGCTGCGGTGGGCCAGCGCGATGGTGCGCTTCAGACCGGGCCGGGCCAGCGCCGTGACCCGCAGGTCGCGGCCCGCGCGGGCGGCGACCATCGCCGGGACGACGGCGAGGCCGAGTCCGGCCCGGACGAAACCGAGGACGGCGTCCATCTCGCCGCCCTCCACGGTGTACGAGGGTTCGAAGCCCTCCGCCCGGCATGCGGCGACGGT
This sequence comes from Streptomyces sp. NPDC046203, assembly GCF_040646255.1. Taxonomy (NCBI): domain Bacteria; kingdom Bacillati; phylum Actinomycetota; class Actinomycetes; order Kitasatosporales; family Streptomycetaceae; genus Streptomyces; species Streptomyces sp. NPDC046203. The sequence continues at coordinate 131,828 of NZ_JBEYZX010000001.1, forward strand.
CAGTTCCCGCAGGTCGTAGCCGTGCCGGAACATCACCAGGGGCTGGTCGCGCAGATCCGCGATCCGCATCGGCCGGCGTGGGGCGGGCGCGGAGGCCGCGGACACCACCACCAGATCCTCGGTGATCAGCTCCACCGTCGTCAGGGAGGGCGAGGTCGTCGGCAGGGGCAGCACGATCAGCGCCAGATCGAGCGCGCCGCGCGCCAGTTCCCGTACCAGATCACGCGAACCGCCCTCGTCGATGAGCAGCCGGATCCCCGGATGCAGGTCGTGGAAGGCGCGCAGGACGTCCGGCAGCAGCCCCGTGCACAGACTCGGTGTCGCGCCGAGCCGCACCCGGCCCCGCTTGAGCTGCACCAGCTCCTGTACCTCGTGGCGCGCGGTGTCGGCGTCGGCGAGGATGCGGCGGGCCAGCGGGAGCAGCGCCTCGCCCGCGTCGGTGAGCGCGATGTTGCCGCGCGCCCGGCTGAACAGCTCCGCGCCCAGCTCCTGCTCCAGGGCCTTGATCTGCTGTGAGAGGGACGGCTGGGAGACGTGTACCCGCTCGGCGGCGCGAGTGAAGTGACGGGTCTCGGCGACCGCGACGAAATAGAGGAGCTGCTGGAACTGCATGGCACCAGCTTAGCGGGCTCGATAGTTCCCCCCTATCGAGATCAGCCGAACCATGTCTTGGACCACTCGGGCCGTCCGGCCCTAGCGTCGTCCCCATGGCTTTGGCAACACACCCCGAGCGGAGCGAGCGGCGCGCGGACCGGCCACCGGCCCCTCCCACCCGCGGCTTCTGGGCATCGACCCTCGGCAAGAAGACGGTCATGGCCGTCAGCGGCCTGATCATGCTCGGCTACCTCGTCGCCCATGTCGTGGGCAACCTCAAGATCTTCTTCGGCCCCGGGGAGTTCAACGCCTACGGCCACTGGCTGCGCGTCATGGGCGCCCCGGTCCTCCACCACGAGTGGGGCCTGTGGCTGGTCCGCGTCCTGCTGCTGGCCGCCGTCGTGGCGCACGCGGTCTCGGCGTACCAGCTCAGCCGCCGCGACCTCCGGGCCCGCCCCACCCGCTACGTCCACCGCCGCAAGGGCTCCTCCTACGCCACCCGCACCATGCGCTGGGGCGGCGTCATCCTCGCCCTCTTCATCGTCTGGCACCTCCTCGACCTCACCACCGGCACCGTGCACACCGGCGGCTTCGAGGCAGGCAAGCCCTACCAGAACGTCGTCGACACCTTCTCCACCTGGTACGGCAACGTCATCTACCTCGTCGCCATGCTGGCCGTCGGACTCCATGTCCGGCACGGCTTCTGGAGCGCCGCCCAGACCCTCGGCGTCGGCGACGCCCGCCGCGAACGCCTTCTGAAGGCCCTCGCGAACACCCTCGCGCTCGTGCTGACCGCGGGCTTCGTCTCCGTCCCCGTCGCCGTCATGACCGGAGTGGTGAACTGACCATGGCCTCCCTGCCCGACACCCGTCCCACCGGCTATGAGACCGGCGAACCCCTCGTCGACACCAAGGCCCCCGAAGGCCCCGTCGCCGAACGCTGGAACACCCGCCGCTTCGAGGCGAAACTGGTCAACCCGGCCAACCGGCGCGGCCACCGGATCATCGTCGTCGGCACCGGCCTCGCCGGCGGCTCCGCCGGCGCCACCCTCGCCGAACAGGGCTACCAGGTCGTCCAGTTCTGCTACCAGGACTCCCCGCGCCGCGCCCACTCCATCGCCGCCCAGGGCGGCATCAACGCCGCCAAGAACTACCGCAACGACGGCGACTCGGTGCACCGGCTCTTCTACGACACCGTCAAGGGCGGCGACTTCCGCGCCCGCGAGTCCAATGTGCACCGGCTCGCCGAGATCTCCGTCGGGATCATCGACCAGTGCGTCGCCCAGGGCGTCCCCTTCGCCCGCGAGTACGGCGGCCTCCTCGACACCCGCTCCTTCGGCGGCGTCCAGGTCTCCCGCACCTTCTACGCCCGCGGCCAGACCGGCCAGCAACTCCTGCTCGGCGCCTACCAGGCACTGTCCCGGCAGATCGCCGCGGGCAATGTCGAGATGCACCCGCGCACCGAGATGCTCGACCTCGTCGTGGTCGACGGACGCGCCCGCGGCATCGTCGCCCGCGACCTGATCACCGGACGGATCTCCACCCACTACGCGGACGCCGTCGTCCTCGCCACCGGCGGCTACGGCAACGTCTTCTACCTGTCCACCAACGCGATGAACTCCAACGCCACCGCCGTGTGGCGGGCCCACCGGCGCGGCGCGTACTTCGCCAACCCCTGCTTCACCCAGATCCACCCCACCTGCATCCCGCGCACCGGCGACCACCAGTCCAAACTCACCCTGATGAGCGAGTCGTTGCGCAACGACGGCCGTATCTGGGTGCCCAAGGCCCAGGGCGACACCCGCCCCGCGCACGCCATCCCCGAGGACGAGCGCGACTACTACCTGGAACGCCTCTACCCCTCCTTCGGCAACCTCGTCCCGCGCGACATCGCCTCCCGTGCCGCCAAGAACGTCTGCGACGAGGGCCGCGGCGTCGGGCCCGGCGGCCAGGGGGTCTACCTCGACTTCGCCGACGCCATCGCGCGCATGGGCCGCGACAAGGTCACCGAGAAGTACGGCAACCTCTTCGACATGTACGAGCGGATCACCGCAGAGAACCCGTACGAGGTGCCGATGCGGATCTACCCCGCCGTGCACTACACGATGGGCGGACTCTGGGTCGACTACGACCTCCAGACCACCGTCCCCGGCCTGTTCGCCATCGGCGAGGCCAACTTCTCCGACCACGGGGCCAACCGGCTCGGCGCCTCCGCCCTCATGCAGGGCCTCGCCGACGGCTACTTCGTCCTGCCCGCCACCATCAACGACTACCTGGCCCGCCATCCGCGCACCGAGCCCGTCGACGACGACCACCCGGCGGTCCGGGAGATCCTCGCCGAGACCGAGGACCGGCTGAACCTTCTCCTCGCCGTCCAGGGCGACCGCACCCCCGACTCCTTCCACCGCGAACTCGGCGAGCTGATGTGGGAGTTGTGCGGCATGGCCCGTACGGAGGAAGGGCTGCGCACCGCCCTGCGCCGAATTCCGGAGATCCGCGACGAGTTCTGGCGCCGTATCACCGTGCCCGGTACCGGCGAGGAGTTCAACCAGTCCCTGGAGAAGGCCAACCGGATCGTCGACTACCTCGAACTCGCCGAGCTGATGTGCCTCGACGCACTGCACCGCGCGGAGTCCTGCGGCGGCCACTTCCGCGAGGAGTCCCAGACCGCCGACGGCGAAGCGGCCCGCCGCGACGAGGAGTTCGCGTACGCGGCTGCCTGGGAGTTCCGTGAGAGCGGCGTCCCGGTCCTGCACAAGGAAACCCTGACCTTCGAGTACGTCCACCCCACCCAGCGGAGCTACGCATGAGGCTCAACCTGCGCGTCTGGCGCCAGAAGAACGGCGACAGCGACGGCGCCATGGCCACCTACCACGTGGACGACGTCTCGCCCGACATGTCCTTCCTGGAGATGCTGGACACCCTCAACGAGGACCTCATCCTGCGCGGCGAGGACCCCGTGGCCTTCGACCACGACTGCCGCGAGGGCATCTGCGGCGCGTGCAGCCTCGTCATCAACGGCGACGCCCACGGACCCGAACGCACCACCAGCTGCCAGCTGCACATGCGGTCCTTCCGGGACGGTGACACCATCGACGTCGAACCGTGGCGGGCCGCCGCCTTCCCCGTCGTCAAGGACCTGGTCGTCGACCGCTCCGCCTTCGACCGGATCATCCAGGCCGGCGGATACGTCAGCGTCCCCACCGGCTCCGCGCCCGAGGCGCACGCCACGCCCGTCCCCAAGGCCGACGCCGACTACGCCTTCGAGCACGCCGAGTGCATCGGCTGCGGCGCCTGCGTCGCCGCCTGCCCCAACGGCTCGGCGATGCTCTTCACCTCCGCCAAGGTCAACCACCTGGGCGTCCTCCCGCAGGGCGCACCGGAGCGCGAGACCCGGGTCCTCGACATGGTCGCGCGGATGGACGCCGAGGGCTTCGGCGGCTGCACCCTCACCGGGGAATGCGCCACCGCCTGCCCGAAGGGCATCCCGCTGCCGTCGATCGCCGCCATGAACAAGGAGTGGCTGCGGGCGCGGCGCAAGGCCGGCCGCTGAGAGGTGTACGGCGGGCCCGGGACGGGCTCCCGGGGGCGCTTCCGGGCCCGTCGTCGCAGGCGCTTCGGGGTACGGGCCCGGGTCAGCGGCGCAGATAGGCCAGCACCGCGAGCACCCGCCGGTTGTCGTCGGCGGACGGTTCGATCCGCAGCTTCGCGAAGATGCCCGCCGTGTGCTTCGCGATGGCGCTCTCGCTGATGTGCAGATGCTGGCCGATCGCCGCGTTCGAGCGGCCCTCGGCCATCAGCCGCAGCACCTCGTGCTCGCGCGGGGTGAGCGCCGCGGTGGTCCCGCGCGCCTCGCCCCGGGCCAGCAGACGGGCCACCACCTGCGGGTCGAGGACCGTGCCGCCCGCGGCGACCGTCCGTACGGCGTCCACGAACTGGTCGGTACGCGTGACCCGGTCCTTCAGCAGATAGCCGACGGCGCCCTCCCCGCCGGCCAGCAACTCCTGGGCGTACAACTGGTCCACGTACTGCGACAGGACCAGCACCGGCAGCCCCGGCCGCTCGCGCCGGGCCTCCAGCGCGGCCCGCAGCCCCTCGTCCGTGAAGTCCGGCGGCAGCCGGATGTCGACGACGGCCACGTCCGGCCGCTCCTCGCGCAGCGCGCGCCGCAGCGACGGCCCGTTGTCCACGGCCGCGACGACCTCGAAACCGTGCTCCGTGAGGGTACGGCTCAGCCCGTCCCGGAGCAGGAAGAGGTCTTCGGCGAGGACGACGCGCACGGTATCTCCAGGGTCGCGAGGGTGGGGCCGCCCGGCGGGCTGTCCAGGGCGAGGGTTCCGTCGAAGGCGCCGAGCCGCCGCCCGACCCCGAGCAGGCCGGCCCCGCGCGTGGGATCCGCGCCGCCCCGGCCGTCGTCGGCGACGGTCACCCGGAGGATCCCGTCCGCGTGACCGAGGGCGATGCGCACCTCGCGGGCACCGGCGTGTTTGGCCGCGTTGGCGAGGAGTTCGGCGACCGCGAAGTACGCGGCGGACTCCACGGGCGCCGGCAGCCGGCCGGGCGGCAGCGCGACGGCCACCTCGACGTCGAGGAAACTGTCCAGGGCCAGCGACCGCACCGCGTCGCCGAGCCCCCGGTCGGCGAGGACCGGCGGCAGGATCCCGTGCACCAGCTCCCGCAGGTCGCGAAGGGCCCGATCGGACGCCGCGCGCACCTCGGCGAGCAGGACGCGGGCAGCCGCCGGGTCGGTGTCCAGAAGCCGGGTCGCCTCGTCCAGGTTCATCCCGAGCGCCACCAGCCTGGCCTGCGCGCCGTCGTGCAAGTCCCGCTCGATACGCCGCAGTTCGACGGCCTGCGCGTCCAGCGCGTCGGTCCGGGATCCGGTCAGGTGCTCGATACGGCGGACGAGCTCGGCCCGGGCCGGGGCGCCGAGCGCCCACCGGGACCAGCGCGCATGGCCCGCGAGCGTCACCGGCGCCAGAAGCGCCGCGCCCACGATGAACGCGAGACCGAGGAGTGCGGCGCACAGCACGGTGGCGGGGGAGACGACCGGCACGAAGGCGTACCAGTTGCCATCGCCCAGCCGCCGCCACACGAAGGGCTGGACGAACGCGCCGAACACCCCGAACCAGAACAGCGCCGGAGCCACCGTCACCAGCAGTCCGCCGGCCGACGGCTCCAGCCACGCCCAGCGCAGCTCCCGCCAGAACCCCGCGTCGCCGAGGACACCGCGCGCCGTGGCGGGCAGCGGGGCGGGCGGTGCGACGGCGATACCGGTCCAGGCCCCGATCCGGGCCCGCCGCCCGTCGGCACGCCGGCGCAGGAGCGCGGCGGCGGGCCTCAGCAGCGGGAACCCGAGTCCTACGGGCAGGAGCAACAGCGCGCCCACCACCAGGGCGCCCGTCAACGGCAGCACCAAGGCCGCCAGCGAGAGCGACTGGCAGCGCGCAAGAGCCTTCCCCACCCGCCGTTCCCCCTGTGTCCCCGTGTCAGCGCGCACCGCGCTCCATGATCGTATCCACCCGGCGCCGCGACCTCGCCGCCCGCGTCCACACCACCGCCACCAGCGCGTTCGCCACACCGAACAGCACCATCGGCACCACGGCCCCGGACTCCTCGTCCATGAGCAGCAGCATCCCCAGATTCACCAGGGCGTGGTAACCGCCCGCGAGCAGCAGCCGGTTGCTCCGGATCCGGTCCAGCGCCGTCCCGAGCACCACGGACATGGCCACCGCCGCCAGCAGGAAACCGGCCGCGTACGCCGGGTGTTCGGCGAACACCCCCACATGCCACACCCCCCACACCGCGCCCACCAGGACCGACGAGACGAGCGTCCCGAACCGGGCACCCAGCAGCGGCTGGAGGAAGCACCGCCAGCCGATCTCCTCTCCGCACGCCCCGACCAGCTGCGCCACGACGATCAGGGCGAAGGGATGACCGAACGAGCCGGGATCCGCCACCACCGGCCCGCCGCCCAGAGCCGCGTACCCCACCGCGGCGAGCGCGACCGGTACCACCGCCGCCACCAACAGCCAGGCAGACCAGCCTCGTTGAGACGCGTCCCGGCCCCGGGCGGGCAGTGCCCCGGCGAGCCGCCCCCGGATCCGCGACCGCCACAGCAGCGCCACCACCAACACGGCGACGGCCGGCCCGAACTGGCTCAACTGCAGCACCACCGGCGGCACTCCGGTCGCCGGCTGCACCATTCCCAGCAGCCCCGCCGCCACGAACGCGACGCCGAGGAACACCCCCGTCTCCGCCTTCCATCCCACCCGTACCCGCCCCCGCTGTCGCATGCCCCGGCCTCCCGGTCGCTCGGTTCCGTTCCGTCACCGACGACTCTGCCGTTCGGTACGGGCCGGGACACTGCGCCCAGATGCCGGGTGGGGGTGTACCCAGATACACCCCCACCGCGAGGAGTCCACAGGTCCGGCTGGGGGGCGATCAGTCGTCGTAGAAGAACAGGTGGAGATCCTCCATGGACCCCGGACCGGTCAGAAACCCCTCGGCCCGGGCGATCTCCTTCTCCGCCGGCGTCCGGCGCTCGCGAAGAAACCGCGCCATCCACCTCTCGCCCTGCTCGCCGATCGCGTAGATCCCGGACAGCAGCTCGGCCATCCCGGCCGGACGCGGGGGACGGTGCCCGACGACCGGATGGAGCTCCCACCGCCCCGCCCGGGCGGCGAGCCGGAGCACCCCGGCCCAGTTCGCGATCCGCCCCATGCGCACCTGCCACGCGTCCCCGGTGAACGGCGCCTGCCGTCCCCCGTGCAGGGCATTCGTCGCGGCCGCGATGTCCGCCATCACCTGCCGCTCCACGGCATCACGGACCCAGCGTCCCTCCTGTGCGTCCTCGATGGCGGCGGCGCACCACTCCTCGGCGCTGTCCAGCAGGTCCGCGAACGTATCCATCCCGCCAGAATCCCACGCGTGCCGCCTCCCGCCTCCCGCCTCCCGCCTCCCGCCTCCCGCCTCCCGGCGGAGGCTCACGAGAAGGGATCCGCCGGACAGCCCCTACGCGCGGACCGCGCGCAGCGTCCCCGGGCGGCGGCCCATCAGCGCGTCCAGCGCCGCCTCGGTCGCCTCGTCCGCCGGCAGATACACCACGAGGTGTTGGCCGTCGGTCTCCGCCGGCTCCAGCACCTCGTATGCGAGGCGCAGTTCACCCGCCTCGGGGTGCGTGAAGCGGTCGATGCCCGAGCGGGCGCGCAGGGGCGTGGGCGCGCCGACGCGGGAGGAGAACGCCGGACCCCCGGTCACCGTCAACTCCCGTACCAGTTCCGCCATGTGCGGATCGGAGCCGGTGACCGAGAGGAAGAGCGCCGCCACCTGCTGGTCGGCCACCCGGTCCCAGTCCGGGAAGACGGTGCGGGCCCGGGGGTCGGTGAAGACGAAGCGCGGGAGATTCGGCGGATCGCCGTCGAGGAGCCCCACCGGTCCCGCGAGCCGGGCGAAGCCGTCCGTGTGGGCCACGATGTCGCCCGGCTGGTTCACCACGGCGGCCGGGGTCGGGCCGAGCCGGTCGAGCAGGGCCCGCACCGGGGCCCGGACCTCCCGCACCGGGGCCGGGGCCATGGCGCAGATGTGCCGGTGCCCGGGGCCCGCCTTCGACAGGTTGCGCAGATGCAGCCGGGCGTCGAGCGGAAGGCGCAGTGCCTCGCTCAGCGCGCCGAGGACCTGCGGTGAGGGGTTGCGGTCCCGGCCCTGCTCCAGCCGGGCGAGATACTCGACACTGATCCCGGCCAGTATGGCCAGTTCTGTTCGGCGCAGCCCCGGAGTCCTTCGCCTCGGCCCCGCCGGAAGTCCGGCCTCCGCGGGAGTCAGCGCCTCACGACGGGCCCGGAGGAACGCCCCGAGTTCGTTGTCGCTCATCCGTCGATCGTACGAGCGGGGGCCGCGCCGAGGGTGGCTCTGTCACTACCAGGATCGCCGCTACCCGTATCGATACGGTCTTCCTGGCAGCGCGGCGGGGCGGCAGCGTGGTGCCCATGACGAACGCATCGCACCGCACCACGCCCCCCACGACCGCTTCCCCGCTCGCCGCCCCCGCCCTGCCGCTGACCGCGGGCCGCTGGGCCTTCGACCCGATGCACTCCGCCGTCGGCTTCACCATCCGTCACCTCGGTATCTCCAAGGTGCGCGGGCGCTTCAACGAATTCCGGGCCGAACTGGTCGTCGGCGACAGCCTGGAGACCTCCTCGGTCACCGCGACCGTCGCGCTCGCCTCCGTCGACACCGGGAACGCCGACCGCGACGCGCACGTCCGCGCCGCCGATCTGCTCGATGTCGAGAAGCGCCCCACGATGGGTTTCCGATCGACGCGGATCACGGGGGAGGGCGAGGACTGGACCCTGTCGGGCGAGCTCACCATCGGTGACGTGACCCGGCCGATCGACTTCGCCGTGGAGTTCGGCGGCGTCATCGAGGCGATGGACGGCAGCCGGCACGCCGGCTTCGACGCCACCGGCGAGTTCCGCCGGGGCGACTTCGGCCTCGGCTTCGCCCCCGGAATCCTGGGCGACGTGGTCAAGGTCGGCCTGGAGATGCAGTTCGTCGAGCCGCGATAGGGCCGCGGCCCGACGCCGGGGGCAGTGCGGCGGATCAGCCGTCGAGCCGGGCCGCGAGGAAGCGCGCGGTCCGGCTCCCGGCCGCCCGCGCGACCTCCCCGGGCGTGCCCTCGGCCACGATCCGGCCGCCCTCGTCGCCCCCGCCCGGGCCCATGTCCACCACCCGGTCCGCCGTCGCGACCACGTCCATGTCGTGTTCGACCACCACGACGGTGTGACCCGCGTCGACCAGACCGTGCAACTGGCGCATCAGCACCTCCACATCGGCCGGGTGCAGCCCCGTCGTCGGCTCGTCCAGGACGTACAGGGTGTGCGCGCGGCGCGGGCGCTGGAGCTCGGAGGCGAGCTTGATGCGCTGGGCCTCACCGCCGGACAGTTCCGTGGCCGGCTGGCCGAGCCGCAGATGCCCGAGGCCCACGTCGAGGAGGGTACGCAGACTGCGCGCCGCCGCCGGGGTGTCCGCGAAGAACGCGGCCGCCGCCTCCACGCTGAGGTCCAGCACCTCCGCGATCGTCAGCCCGCGCAGCCGTACCTGAAGAGTCTCGGGGTTGTAGCGGGCGCCGTGACAGTCGGGGCACGGCGCGTACGTACTGGGCAGGAACAGCAGCTCGACGGAGACGAAACCCTCGCCCTGGCAGGTCTCGCAGCGTCCGCCCGGCACATTGAAGGAGAACCGGCCCGCCTTGTAGCCGCGGGCCCGGGCCTCCTCCGTCTCCGTGAACAGCTTCCGCACTACGTCGAACAGTCCTGTGTACGTGGCCAGGTTGGAGCGCGGCGTCCGGCCGATCGGCTTCTGGTCGACCGTCACCACCCGGTCCACGCCGTCCTGTTGCTCCGCCGCCTCGGTCAGCGCGCCGACCAGCGTCGACTTGCCCGACCCCGACACTCCGGTGACGGCGGTGAGCACGCCCAGCGGGAACACCGCCCGCAGGCCGCGCAGGTTGTGCCGGGTCACCGGGCCGAGCCGCAGCTCGCCGGCCGGCTCGCGGACCGTCCGCTCCGGCAGCGGTGCCCGGTCGAAGAGATAGCGGCGGGTGGCCGACTCGGCGACGTCCGCCAGTCGCTCCGGAGGGCCGCTGTGCAGCACCCGGCCACCGTGCTCCCCGGCCCCCGGACCCACGTCCACCAGCCAGTCGGCACGCCGCACCACATCCAGATGGTGCTCCACCACGAACACCGTGTTGCCCGCCGCCCGCAGCCGCTCCAGGACCACCAGCAGCGCCTCCGTGTCCGCCGGATGCAGCCCCGCGGACGGCTCGTCCAGTACGTACACGACGCCGAACAGCCCCGAACGCAGCTGGGTGGCCAGCCGCAGCCGCTGCAACTCGCCGTTGGACAGCGTCGGTGTCGCCCGGTCCAGGCTCAGATAGCCGAGCCCCAGCTCCGTGATGGTGCCGATCCGCGCCACCAGGTCCTCGGTGAGCACCCGCGCGGTCTCGGTCGTACCGGCCGAGGTGCCAAGGACTCGCGCCAGTTCACCGAGCGGCAGGGAGGCGAGCGAAGCGATCGTACGGCCCGCGAAGGTGACCGCCATCGCCTCCGGCCGCAGCCGGCTGCCCTCGCACACCGGGCACGGCGCACTGGTCAGGAAGCGCTCCGCCTTCGCGCGCAGGGTGGCGCTCTTGGAGTCGGAGAAGGTGTGCATCACATAGCGCCGGGCGCTCATGTACGTGCCCTGGTAAGGGCGTTGGATGCGATCGGCGTCCCGGACCGGATGCACCGTCACCACCGGCTGCTCGTCCGTGAACAGGATCCACGTCCGGTCCTCGGCGGCCAGCTCGCGCCACGGCCGGTCCACGTCGTAGCCAAGCGTGTCCAGGACATCCCGCAGGTTCTTGCCCTGCCAGGCGCCCGGCCAGGCGGCGATGGCGCCGTCCCGGATCGACAACCCCGGGTCCGGGACGAGGAGTTCCTCGCTCGTCTCGTGCACCCGGCCCAATCCGTGACACGAAGGGCACGCGCCGGCGGCGGTGTTGGGCGAGAACGCGTCGGAATCCAGCCGCTCGGCCCCGGACGGGTAGTCGCCCGCCCGGGAGAACAGCATGCGCAGCGAGTTCGACAGGGTCGTGACCGTCCCCACCGACGAGCGCGCGTTCGGCACCGAGCGGCGCTGCTCCAGGGAGACCGCGGGGGGCAGTCCCGTGATCTCCCCGACCCTCGGCGCCCCCACCTGGTGGATCAGCCGCCGCGCGTACGGCGCCACCGACTCGAAGTAGCGCCGCTGCGCCTCCGCGTAGATCGTGCCGAACGCGAGCGACGACTTGCCGGACCCCGAGACCCCGGTGAACACGGTCAGCGCGTCGCGCGGAACGTCCACGTCCACCGCGCGCAGATTGTGCTCACGGGCGCCGCGGACCCGGACGAAGGGGTCGTGGGCGCCCGTCGCGCCGGACGTGCCGGACGGCGTGCCGGACGGGTCGGGGGAAGCGGGGGAAGCGGGGGTACCGGTCGGAGGGAGGTCGCGCATTCGCCGATTCTATGCCCGGCTTGCCGTATTCGCCCTGGTCAGCCCGGCCAGGCGGGCGAGCCTGCGGTACGAGTCGAGCAGCGCCCCGCGATCGTGCGTGCTCGTCGTCACCATGATCTCCTGCGCGCCGGTCTCCGCCACCACCCGCTCCAGCGCCTCGGCGACCCGCGCCTCGGTGCCGTGGATGTGGCCCAGCATCCCCGCCTCGTACAGACCCCGCTGCTTCTCCGTCATCTCCAGCGACTCGATCAGCTCCGGCGGCAGCAGCGGGTCGAAATGACCCTGAGTCCGGGCGTTAGCCATGGCCCACGCCTCCGGCGCGAGCAGCCGGCGCGCCTCCTCGTCGGTGTCGGCCACCACGATCGTGCCCGCGACCATCACATACGGCTCCGCGGCCCACGTCGACGGCTTGAACGTCTCCCGGTACTCCTCCACCGACTCCCGCAGCCGGGTCCGGCGGCGCAGATCGCCCACCACCAGGGGAAGGCCGGCCGCCGCCGCGATCCGCGTGCCGTCACCGGTGGCCAGCACGAACGGCGGCACCCGCAGCCCCTCGGCCGGGTGGGCGCGCACCCCGGGGTGGGCGGTCTGCAGACCGGTGAACCAGCCGAGCAGCTCGTCCAGTTGCTCCGCGAAGCGGTCCGCGTCCGCCTGGTCCCGGCCGAGCGCACTCCGTACGCCGCCGGTGAAGCCGACCGAACGGCCGAGGCCCATGTCGATCCGGCCCGGGAACAGCGACTCCAGGACGCCGAACTGCTCGGCCACCACCAGCGGCTGGTGGTTGGGCAGCATCACCCCGCCCGTGCCGACCCTGATGCGGCTGGTCACGGCGGCGATGGCCGAGGCCAGCACGGTCGGCGCGGAGCCCGCGACCCCCGGCACACCATGGTGTTCGGCCACCCATAACCGGTGGTAACCCAGTGTCTCCGCTTCCTGGGCGAGCCGGACGGTGTCACGCAGCGCCTGTCCGTGGTCCTCGCCTTCTCTGGTGCGGGAACGGTCGAGGATCGAGAGGGGAATATGTAGAGGGCTCACACAGAGTTCAACACCCGGGGGCGCGGGGGATTCCCGAACTGCCGTGCGGAGATATGCGGGGGACGGGGAGCCGGGGGATCCCTAGGCTGGGGGAGTGACCCGAACCGACCGGCCCGTGGCCGTCTTCGACCTCGACAACACCCTCGCCTCGACCGCGCACCGCCAGCACTTCCTGGAGGGCAAGCCGCGCGACTGGGACTCCTTCTTCGCCGCCGCGCCCGCCGACCCGCCGCTGGCGGAGGGTGTCGCGCTGTGCCGGGAGACGGCGGAGGAGTGCGACATCGTCTACCTGACCGGACGGCCCGAGCGCTGCCGCCGCGACACCCTGGACTGGCTCGCCGCGCACGGACTCCCCGACGGCCCGGTGCACATGCGCCGCCACGGCGACTACCGTCCGGCCCGGCAGACCAAGCTGGACATCCTGCGCCGGCTCGGCCGGGACCACGACATCCGGATGCTCGTCGACGACGACGAGCTGGTGTGCAACGACGCGGAGGCGGCGGGCTTCACGGTCGTACGGGCGCGGTGGGCCACGTCGTCGGAGGCGCTGCGGGAGGCGCAGGAGGGGGAGGGGCGCACCTGAGGGGCGGCGCGCCTGAGGGTGCGCGGGGCGGGGCCGGGGCGGCGTGCCGGTGGCCGCCCTTCCGTACGCCCGGGCCAGGGTTTTCCGTACGCCCCGGACCGCTCCACGTGCCACAACCGGGCGTCCGGTCGCCCGAGCCGCCGGGCGTCCGCGTGACCGCGTGACCGCGCACCCGCGCTCGCGGCCCGGCGCTCGTACGGCTATCATGGCCCTCCGGCCGCGCGCCCGTGCTCCCGCCGCTCCTGCCCGCTCCGGCCCCTCGTACGGCCCGCCCGCTCAGTCGCCCTCCTCCAGGCGGAAGCCCACCTTCAGGCCGACCTGGTAGTGCTTGATTCCCCCCTCCTCCAGATGCCCCCGCATCTCCGTGACCTCGAACCAGTCGAGGCCCCTGAGCGTCTGAGAGGCCCGCTCGATGCCGTTGCGGATGGCCTGGTCCAGGCCCTCGGTGGACGTTCCGACGATCTCGGTGACGCGATAGGTGTGGTTCGTCATGGGAGCCGGACTCCTCTCGGCGCCCTGGAGGTCTCGGGCGCGTCCCCTCCACGGTGCCCCACCGGGCCGGGCTCCGCGACACGTCCGTGCGAAGGGCGTAAGGGTCCGCGGGTGGGCGGGCGCCTGGGGGCGGCCCCGGCCGGACACGTGACGAGTGCGACAAGCGTGACGAGTACGTGGTCAAGGACTTGACCATCCGCATTGGTCCAGACCAGAATCCAGGGCACATACCCGAGCGAACCTCCCGTCAGGTCCCCCACACGTCGGGTCAGTACGCCGTGCCGAGTCCACGCCGGACCCCATGGCTGGAACGCAGAAGGTGACCCACGTGATGAACCGCCCCCTCGTCTGTTCGCTGGCCGTCGTCTCCGCGCTCGCCCTCGCCGGATGCGGCGCCCTCCCGGGCGGCAAGACCGCGCACCGGACGGTCAACGTCTGGCTGATGCGCGACAGCGCCAGCGACGACTTCGTCCAGCGCTTCACGGAGGCATTCGAAGCCGAACACAAGGGCGTCGAGCTCAAGGTGACGATCCAGGAGTGGACCGGGATCGGGAAGAAGGTCACCGAGGCCATCCAGGGACCCGGCGGACCCGACGTCATCGAGGTCGGCAACACCCAGGTCGCCCAGTACGCCGACACGGACAAGCTGTACGACCTCACCCTGGAGTCCGTCCGCGACCTCGGCGGCCAGGACTGGCTGCCCGGCCTCGCCGAGCCCGGCAGCATCAACGGCGCCCAGTACGGCATCCCCTGGTACGCGGCCAACCGCATCGTCATCTACAACAAGGACGTGTTCGCCGAAGCCGGCGTCAAGCCGCCGAAGACCCGCGACGAATGGCTGGCAGGCACCGAGCGGCTCGAAGCCGCCGGCAGCCAGGGCATCTACCTCGCCGGCCAGGACTGGTACACGCTCTCCGGCTTCATCTGGGACGAGGGCGGCGACCTCGCCGTGGAGAAGGCCGGGGCGTGGACCGGCGCCCTCGACAGCCCCGCAGCACAGCGCGGCATGGCCTTCTACAAGGAACTCCAGTCCCTCGGCGACGGGCCGAAGAACGCCGACGAGCAGAACCCGCCCCAGGCCGAGGTCTTCGCCAAGGGCGGCGTGGGCCAGATCATCGCGCCCCCGAGCGCCATCCCCGCCATCGTCAAGGCCAACCCCGACCTCAAGGACAAGCTGGGCTTCTTCCCCATCCCCGGCAAGAAGGCGGGCACCCCCTGCGCCGTCTTCACCGGCGGTTCCGACCTGATCATCCCGGAGAACGCGCCCCAGCGTGCCGCCGCCATCGACGTGGTCACCGCCCTCGCCGGCGAGAAGTGGCAGGGCGAACTGGCCCGTGCCATGAACTACGTGCCCAACAAGACCTCCCTCGCCTCCCTCGTCGCCGGGCAGAAGGCCACCGCCACCATGGCCGTCGGGGCCGCCCGCGGCCGGGCCACCCCCAACTCGCCGCAGTGGGCCGACGTCGAGGCCGACAACCCGATCAAGCCGTACATGAGCGCCGTCCTCGGCGGTGCGGACCCGAAGACGGAGGCGCAGAAGGCCAACGAGCGGATCACCGGCTCGCTCACCGAGTAACCGCCCCCGCGCCCCCGCGCCCGCTCGCGGACCGCCTCTCGCCTCTCCCCGCGCCGCTCCGCCCCTCGCTCGCCCCCGCGGCGCTCGGGCGGCTCTTCCCGCCCCCGTTCACCACCCGGCGCACACCGCGCCCACCATTCAGCGCCTCCACACCCACCGGCTCCCGGACCGTCACATCGAATCCAGCCGGTGGCGGAAGAAACGAGGGACCGGGCCGCCGTTCGTACGGCCCGGTCCCCGTCCCTTCCGTACCGCCGGAGGAGCCGACATGGCCGCCGTACCCCTCTTCCAGCCGCCCGTCGCCGCCACATCCACACCCACAGCCGCGACCACACCCACGCCCACAACCGCACCCACGCCCACAACCGCACCCACGCCCACACCCGCATCCGCAGCCACGGCCGCACCGGACCGGAGCGGGCAGGCGCCCGCGCCGCGGTCCGGGCAGGTCCCGGCTCCGCAGCCCGGCGAGGCACCCGTCCCCCGGTACGTCGTCGGGCTCGCCCGCGACCAGGAGGACGTCCGGGCCGCCCAGCGGCTGCGCCACCTCGTCTTCGCCGGCGAACTGGGTGCCCGCCTCGACGGCCCCGAGCCCGGTCTCGACGGCGACGCCTTCGACGCCTACTGCGACCACCTCCTCGTCCGCGAGGAGGAGACGGGCGAGGTCGTCGGCACCTACCGGCTGCTGCCGCCGGAGCGGGCCGCCGTCGCCGGACGGCTGTACGCGGAGGGCGAGTTCGACCTGACCCGGCTCGCCCCGGTCCGGCCCGATCTCGTCGAGGTCGGCCGCTCCTGCGTCCACCCCGCCCACCGCAACGGCGCCGTCATCGCCCTCGTCTGGGCCGGGCTCGCCCGCTACATGACCCGTACGGGCCACGAGTGGCTGGCCGGCTGCTGCTCCGTCCCGCTCGCCGACGGCGGTGCCCTCGCCGCCGCGACCTGGGAGACCGTCAAGTCCCGCCATCTCGCGCCCGAGGAGTACTGGGTCACCCCGCGCCGGCTGTGGACCCCCGCCGCCGGCCTCGCGCCCGCCGCCGCGCGCCCGGCCCTGCCGCCGCTGCTGCGCGGCTACCTCCGGCTCGGCGCCTGGGTGTGCGGCGCGCCCGCGCACGACCCGGAGTTCGGGGTGGCCGACCTCTACGTCCTGCTCTCGATGCGCCGCGCCAACCCCCGCTACCTGCGGCACTTCCTCTCCCTCGCCCCGGGCCGGTGACCACCACCCGGCGCACCCCGTCCGCGCCACCCGCACCGCACACCCCGCCCGCACCGCGAGCACGGCCCGTACGGCTGCCCGCGCCGCCGGCGGCCGGTCCGTCACCGTGGCTGCCGACGTCCCCCTGCACCCCGGGCCGGTGCGCCGCCCACCCCGGCCTGCCTGCCGACCTGTCCGCCGATCCGTCCGCCGCCCCTTCCACCGACCCTTCCACCCATCCGTCCGCCGGCCCGTCTCCCGGGCGGGCCGCCGCCAGTGGACCCACCGCCGCGTTCCGGCTCGCCGCCGGACTCGGCACGGCGCTCCTCGGGGTGCTGCTCGCCCCGTTCGCGGCGCCGCTGCCCCCGGCCGGACGGCGGCTGCTCGTCCGGGTGTGGTGCCGGGGCGTGCTGGGGGCGTTCGGCGTACGGGTCCGGGTCACCGGCCGCCCCGTGCCCCGCTCCGGTCCGCTCCTCGTCGTCGCGAACCATGTCTCCTGGCTGGACGTCCCGCTGGTCGCCGCCGTGCTGCCGGGCAGGATGCTGGCCAAGCGCGAGGTGCGGGACTGGCCCGTGTTCGGCCCGCTCGCGGCCCTCGGCGGCACCCTGTTCGTGGACCGCGAGCGGATCCGGGCCCTGCCCGGCACGGTCGACGCGCTCGGCCGGATCCTGGTCGGCGGCGGCCGGGCGGTCGCGTTCCCCGAAGGCACCACCTGGTGCGGGCGTGCCCACGGCGAGTTCCGGCCCGCCGTCTTCCAGGCCGCACGGGACACGGGAACCGACGTCCTGCCGATACGGCTCGTCTACACGCCCGTCGGGACCGCCGCGTACGTCGGGGCGGACACCCTGGGCGCGTCGCTGTGGCGGGTCGTGCGGGCCCGGCGGCTCGTCGCGGAGATACGGATACGGGAGCCGATACCGGCCTCCCGCTGCCCCGACCGCCGAACCCTGGCGCGCGCCGCCCGGACCGCTGTCACCGACGAGCCCACCGAGCCCGCCGAGCGCCACAAGCTTTGCCGGCCCCACGAGCCCCACGAGCCCCACGAGCCCTACGGGCGCGTCGAGCCCGCCGGACGCCCCGATCCCCGGACGCCCGGCGAGCCCGCCGGCCCGTTCGCTCGGCTCGCCCCGTCCGCTCAGTCCACCATCGCCAAGGACAGCGCGAACCGGCCCGCCTCGTCCGTCCACCAGTGCGCCAACGAGAGCCCAGACGAGGCCAGTTCGGCGCGGACGCCGTCCTGACGGAACTTCGCCGAGATCTCCGTCCGCAGCTCCTCACCGGCCCCGAACGGCACCGCCAGGTTCAGCTCCGGGATCTTCACCGTCAGCGCGTGACGCGCCCGCAGCCGCATCTCGATCCACTCGTGCTCCGGGTCCCACAGGGCCACGTGGTCGAAGTCCTCCGGTCGGGCGTCCGCCCCCAACTCCCTGGCAATAACGGCGAGTACGTTCTTGTTGAACGCCGCCGTCACCCCCGCCGCGTCGTCGTACGCCGCGACGAGCGTGGCCTCGTCCTTCACCAGGTCCGTGCCGAGCAACAGTGCGTCACCGGGCGTCAGCATCCCGCGGACGGCGCGCAGGAAGTCCTGGCGCTCCCCGGGCAGTAGATTGCCGATGGTGCCGCCGAGGAACGCCACGAGCCGCGGCCCCGGGGTGTCCGGCAGCGCGAGCCCGCTCGTGAAGTCCGCGACCAGGGCGTGCACTCGCAGGTCCGGCCGCTCCGCGAGCAGCGCCCGGCCCGCCCCCTTCAGTGCCGACTCGCTCACGTCCACCGGTACGTAGGCGGCGAGGTCCGGCAGCAGCGCGTCGATCAGATGGCGGGTCTTCTCCGAGGAGCCGGAGCCCAGTTCCACCAGGGTGCGGGCTCCGGTGGCCGCGGCGATGTCCGCCGAGCGGGCGATCAGAATCTCCCGCTCGGCGCGGGTCGGGTAGTACTCGGGCAGCCGGGTGATCTCGTCGAACAGCTCGCTGCCGCGCGCGTCGTAGAACCACTTCGGCGGCAGTTCCTTCGGGGTACGGGTCAGGCCGTGCCGTACGTCGGCGCGCAGCGCGGCGCCCGCGGCGTTCTCGGCGAGGGTGCGGGTCAGCTGGAACGGGCTCACGGGGAGGGCTCCTCGAGGGGGCTGAGGACGACATCGGAGCGGGACGCGGTGAGGACCGTCCGGTCCGGTACCGCCGTCCAGCGCGGATCGTCGTCGTAGGGTTCGGAGGCCACGACCGTGCGGCCGGGCCCGGTGAGATACGAGAGCGAGTCCCCCCAGGCCGTCGCCGCCATCGTGACGCCGTCGGTCAGCAGCAGATTGAGCCGGGCCCCGGGCACCGCCTCGGCCACCTCCCGTACGACGCCGGCGAGCGCCGGTCCCGGTGCCTCGCCGGCCCGCAGCCGGTGCAGCACCAGGGCCCAGATCAGGGCCGAGTCGGTGCGGGCCTCCAGGGCGAGCAGTTCCGTCGCCGACAGGGTCGCCGCGACCGGATCGAGCCCTCCGGGCCAGCCCGGTACGACCCCGTTGTGGCTGAACAGCCAGCGGTCCGCGGTGAACGGCGCCGCCGCGGCCTCCCCGTCCGCGCCCGGCAGGGTGGCCCCGCGCACCGCGGCGAGCAGGGCCCCGGTCCGGGTCACCCGGGCCAGATCGGCGAAGCCGAGGTCGCCCCAGACCGGCCCGGCCCGCCGGTAGCGGGCCGGCACCGGATCGTCCGGCGCGTACCAGCCGACACCAAAGCCGTCCGCGTTGACCGTGCCGCTCGCCTGGGTGAGCGGATTCCAGGACTGGCGCTCAAGGGAGCGCGGAGGGTCGAGGAGAAGTTCCCGGATGGCCAACGGCTCGCCTATGAAGGCGAGATGACGGCACATCAGGCGAGCTCCGCGTCGCGTGCGGTCCGGAAGCCGGAGAAGATCTGCCGGCGCACCGGCAGGTCCCAGTTGCGGAAGGTGCCCCGGCACGCCACCGGATCGACGGCGAAGGACCCGCCGCGCAGCACCTTGTGGCCCGGTCCGAAGAAGACCTCCGAGTACTCCTTGTACGGGAAGGCCCGAAAGCCCGGGTAGGCCAGGAAGTCGCTCGACGTCCACTCCCACACGTCGCCGATCAGCTGCCGTACACCGAGCGGCGAGGAGCCCTCCGGGTAGCTGCCGGCCGGCGCCGGACCCAGGTGCCGCTGGGCCAGATTGGCGTGCCCGGGGCCGGGGTCGGCGTCCCCCCACGGGTAGCGCCGTGAGCGGCCGGTCGCCGGGTCGTGCCGGGCCGCCTTCTCCCACTCGGCCTCGGTCGGCAGCCGCCGCCCCGCCCAGCGCGCGTACGCGTCCGCCTCGTACCAGCTCACATGCAGGACGGGCTCGTCCTCGGCGACCGGCCCGGTCGCCCCGAACCGGCGGCGCAGCCACCGGTCACCGCTCTCGTGCCGCCAGAACAGCGGCGCCTCGATGCCGTGCCGGCGGATCTGCGTCCAGCCCTCCGGGTGCCACCACCGCTCGTCGTGATAGCCGCCGTCGGCCATGAAGGACAGATAGGCGCCGTTGGTGACCGGTACGGTGTCGATGAAGAACGGCGCCACCATCCGGGTATGCGCGGGGCGCTCGTTGTCCAGCGCCCAGGGCTCGTCGGACGTACCCATGGTGAACGGACCGCCCGGCACCAGGACTTCGCGTTCCAGCGGGCCGCTGCCCGAGGTCACGGGCGGTGGGGGAGCGGTCAGGGCCACCGGCCCCTCGCGCAGCTGATGGGTGATCAACATCGTTTCGTCGTGCTGCTGTTCGTGCTGCGCGATCATGCCGAAGGCGAACGCCGACGCGACCAGCGGCCCGGACCCCTCGATGGGGGCCCGGTCGAGCAGGTCCACGATCCTGCCGCGTACGTCCGCCGCGTACGCCCGCGCCTCGGCGGGCGCGAGCAGCGGCAGCGACGGACGGGTGGCGCGCGGATGCTCGAAGGCGTCGTACAGCGAGTCGATCTCGGGTCGCAGTGCTTCCTGCCCGCCGACGGCCCGCCACAGCCACTGCTCTTCCTGGTTGCCGATATGGGCCAGATCCCATACCAGTGGCGACATCAACGGCGAGTGCTGGGCGATGAGTTCATTGTCGTCCACGCACGAGGTGAGCAGCGCGGTGCGTTCCCGCGCGGCGATCAGCGCGGCCAGCGCCCGCCGTTTCGGGTCCTGCTCCGGCCGGGTGTCCCGTGCGTCCTCGGCTTCGTCCTCCGTGGGTGCGGTCATGACGCCATCTCCAGTGATTCGTCGGCGGGGCAGGCCCCGCGGGCCACGTACCGGTCGTGGAACGAGGCGACCGCACCGACCACGCCGGCCGTCGCGCCGATCCGGGGCAGGGCGTCCAGCGCGGAGCCGAAGAGGTCGAGCGCGGCGGCGTGCAGCGCCGGATGCCCGAGCCCGTCCCGCGCCGCCGTCCGCCACAGCGGATTGCGCGGGGCGGGGTCGCGGCCGGCGAGCGCCGCGAGCGGTGCCACCGCCCGTTCGGCCGACTCGGCGGCCACCGGATCGTCGAAGAGCGCCGTGGCCACCGCCACCGGGATCATCCAGCCGTCCGGTCCGGGCTGTGCGTCGATCATCCGCAACTCCAGGTGCCCGCGCGGCCGTACCGGCGGGAAGAGGGTCGTCATGTGATAGCGCAGGTCCTCGGCGTCGGCCGCGCGCGGCCGACCGGTGCGCAGCCACTCCCGGAAGGTCAGCCCCTCCGGAACGGCCCACGGACCGGCCGCCGACCGTACGCACATCACCGGGGTGTCCAGGACGTGCGCCGCCCACTCGCCGCGCGGATCCCCGTCGGCGGCCGGGGCCAGCGCCCGCGCCGGATCGAGGTCCGTCCACAGCGACTGCCGGGTCGACCGCCAGCCGGTCCGCCGGCCGCCGTGCACGGCGGAGTTGGCGAACACCGCCACCAGCACCGCGCCGAGCAGATGCGCCAGGCGCCAGCGCCGCCGGTAGTCCAGCGGACCCGGTGCGTCGACCCCGGCGTCGAGACAGACCTGCACGGACGCCGACTCGCGCATCATGGTCCGTCCGGCGGGCCCGACACGGTCGAAGACCCGCTCCATGGCGTCGTAACGCGGTTCGCGCAGCACTCGCGCGCGCGGCGTGCGCCAGGGATCGACCCCGTAGCCGCCGAGGCCGAGTCCGAACGGGGCGAGTGCCGACCGTACCGCCACGAGATCGGCGGCGAGCGAGTCCAGACACTCCATCAGAGAGGCGGCGGGCAGCGAGCTGAGCTCCAGCTGTCCCCCGGGTTCGAACGTGAGGGCCGCCGTCAACGGGACGGCCCGTAGAGCGTCGATCGCCGCAGCCAGCCGGCCGGGCGAAACGGAGAGACGGGGATCACGCAGGTCGTGGACGAGCCATTCCAGCTCCGCCCCGACCGTACGGGGCGGCCCCGTCTTGAAACAGATACATCGCAGCAGATCCTCGGCGCCGTCCTCGGTGAGGGGAGGACCGCCCCGAGGTGCGCCGGACGACGACGGTGTCGTCATCGCTTCACCTCCTGGGAAAGCGCTGATTCCACCTAAAGCCACGACCGCCGGGCCTGCAAGAGCGCATCCGGGGCGCTGACGGGAAAACGCTTTGCCCCCGTGCGCCCGAATCGATCATGCTTCCGGGGCATGAGCGCACGACTTCGCAATCTGGCCCGTGAAACCGAGGAGATCGTGGCGGCGGGCCGCTACACGGCGCCCGGCGGCCGGCCGGTCGATCTTGCCGGACAACTGGCCGAGGCCCTCGCCGGGACCCGGCTGTACGGCCCCGGACCGGTCGCCGTCACCCCGGCGACGGACCGTACGACCACCCTCCGGGTGACCGGGGAGAGCAGCCTCGCCGCCGCCCGCCGGCTGGTCGCCGCCGCGCCCGCGACGCCGGTCGCCGTCCTCAACTTCGCCTCCGCCCGCAATCCGGGCGGCGGTTACCTCAACGGAGCCCAGGCGCAGGAGGAAGCCCTGTGCCGCTGCTCGGCCCTGTACGCGACCCTGCTGCGCGCCCCCGAGTACTACGCGCACCATCGGGCCGAACGGGACGCCTTCTACACCGACCGGGTCATCCACTCGCCCGGTGTCCCCGTCTTCCGCGACGATCGCGGCACCCTGCTCGCGGAGCCCTTCACCGTCGGCTTCCTCACCTCGCCCGCGCCCAACGCGGGCGTGATCCGGCGCCGCACGCCCGACCAGGCCGGCCGCGTCCCGGCGGCCCTCGCCGCCCGCGCCGAACGCGTCCTGGAGACCGCCGCCGCGAACGGCTACCGCCGGCTCGTGCTGGGCGCCTGGGGCTGTGGCGTCTTCGCCAACGATCCGGCCGATGTCGCGCACGCCTTCCACGCTCTGCTCACCGGCTCCGGCCGGTTCGCGCGGCACTTCGACGAGATCGTCTTCGGGATTCTCGACCGCACGCGTGAGCGCGCCACGCTGGGGGCCTTCCGGCGGGTCTTCGACGGGAGCGGCGCGGGGGAGGGGGCCTGAGGGGGCGAGGTGGTCGATGGGGGTCATGAAGAAAGCGGAGACCGCGTAGGCCCCGCTGGACCGGTGGAGTGACAGAGCCGTCCGGGCCCGATCCCGGGTGCCGATCGGATGGGTGGCGTCGTCCCTCACCGCCTCCGAGCCGTCGGCCGGGCGCCGCTCCTCTGTCTGAAATGCGGCATTCCTCCCCTCGTGCCAGCCTGGAACGAGAAGTGACGACCACGGGAGGCATGATCGTGGGCAAGAAGCAGACCAGGGTCAACAAGGGCGCCCGCACCGGTGGGCATGAGCACCGGGCAGTCGCCGCAGGTCAGGAGCGGGAGACCACGCGGGAAGCCGCGAGGCCGGCCGACGAGCCGCGCCCGGTCATGGACGTACCGGCGCACCGCAAGGAACGGAAGTTCGGGCACAACTGAGACGAACACCGGACCGGCGTGCCGCCCGCGCGGCGGCACGGGGGATGATCGGTGCTTCGCACCATCGTTCTTCGGGGGAAGCAATGCGTATACCTCATACGGTGACCGCGGGGGCGGTCACCGTTCTGACCGTGGCCCTGGCCGCCGGGCTCACCGGCTGTGGCGCGTCCGCGCCCGCTGCCGGCCCGCACACCGGACGGGACGCTCCGGCTCCCGCTGCCAGGGCTACGGCCAAGGCCGCGGTGGGGGCCACGGCCGACCGGACCGGAGCGGATTCGAGGACGCGACCGGAGACGGGCCCGAAGGTCCCGAGCCCCTTCACCATCGGGCACCGCGGAGTCATGGTGACCGCGCCCGAGAACACGCTGCGCTCCTTCGTCGCGGCCGAGAAGGCGGGCCTGGACGAGGTCGAGCTGGACCTCCATCTGAGCAAGGACGGCGCGCTCGTCGTCATGCACGACCCCGATGTCGACCGCACGACGGACGGCACCGGGCCGATCGCCGGGAAGACCCTCGCGGAGCTGCGGCGCCTCGACGCGGGCGACGGCGAACGGGTTCCCGTCTTCGAGGAGGTCGTGGACGCCGTCAAGGTGCCGATCCAGGCCGAGATCAAGGACGTCCGCGCCGCTCAGGTCCTGGCGAAGGTGCTCAACGCCCGGCACCTGGCCGGGCGGGTGGAGGTGAGTTCCTTCCACGACGAGGCCCTGGCGAAGATCAACGCACTCGTACCGGGCGTGCGCACCGTCCTCATCGTCGCCCAGGACCAGAAGGACGTGGTGAAACGCGCGCGGGCGGTGGGCGCGACGGTGGTGGCGCTGTACATGGACCGGATCGCCCGGGAGACGGTCGAGCAGGCGCACGCGGCGCACATGGCCGTCATCGGCTGGGTGGTCGACGACCAGAAGGGGCTGCACCGGGCGCACACTCTGGGACTCGACGGTGTGACGACCAACCGGCCGGACGTCAAGTACGGCGCACACAAGGCGAGTTGAGCGGAGTGAGAGCGCGGGTCGACGGTGATCGGGCCGTCGTCGGCGGCGAATGAGTTCCGCGGCAGGTGAGTTCAAGGCTGCCGGGGTACGAGCCGGGGCCCGAGCCGCACGACGGCTCGGGCCCCGGATGGCGGGACGCCCGGCGCCCCGCGGCTCGCGCGCACCGGTCAGGCGTCGTCGCCGACCGTGATCTCCTCCCCGATCTTTGCCCCTTGGCCCTTCGCGGCCCCCTGGACCGCGTTGTCCGGCCGCGCGGCCGGGCTCATGTTCGCGAGCAACTGCCGGGCGAGACCGAGGCCGGTGCCGCCCATCGTGAGTGCCTTGGTGAACATCTCCGCCATCCCGTCCGCGCCGTTGAGCAGCACCATCTGATCGACGTTGCCGAAAGCCGAGGCGCCCGCCTCCACGATCTCCGGCCATTTCTCGGCGAGTTGCTGGGCGACCACGGCCTCCTGGTTCTCCGCGAGGGCCGCCGCCCGGGCCTTGATCGCCTCGGCCTCGGCCAGCCCCTTCGCCCGGGCCGCCTCGGCGACCGCGAGACCCTTGGCGTGAGCCGCGGCCGCCTCGGCCTCACCGGTCATCCGGGTGGCCGTCGCCATCGCCGCACTCGCCAGCTCGGTCTTCTTCGCCTCGGCCTCGGCGCCCAGGATGCGGGCGTCGCGCTCGGCGGCCGCCAGCGTCCGCTTCTCGTACGCCTTCGCGTCGGCCGGTTTGCGTACCTCCGCCTGGAGTTGCTGCTCCTTGCGGTGGGCCTCCAGTTCGGCGATCCGGGTCTCCTCGACCACGACCTCCTGGCGCGCCGCCGCGTCGGCCAGCGGGCCGGCCTGCCGGGCCTTCGCCCCGGCCCGGTCGCGTTCGGCCTGGTAGCCGGCCTGGAGGATCTCGCTGTCCCGGGTCGCCTCCGACATCCGCGCCGCGGCCTGCTGTTCGGCCTCGGTCGCCCGCCGGTTGGCCTCCGCCTGCGCGATCCGGGCGTCACGCTGGACGGCCGCCGCGTGCGGCGCCGCCAGGTTCTTGATGTAGCCGGTCGGGTCCTCGATCTCGTGGATCTGCAACGAGTCGACGATCAGGCCCAGTTTCTCCATCTCGGTGCCACAGGCCGAACGGGCCTGTCCGGTCAGCTTCTCCCGGTCCCGGATCATGTCCTCGACCGTCAACCCGCCGACGATGGCGCGGAGATGACCGGCGAAGACGATGTGCACCCGCTCCGACATCAGCTTCTGCTGGTCGAGGAAGCGGCGGGCGGCGTTGGCGATCGACACGTAGTCGTCGCCCACCTTGAAGATCACGACCCCCCGCACCTTCAGCGGGATGCCCTGGTGCGTGACGCATTCCACGGACAGCTGGGTCTCGTTGAGGTCGAGCGACAGTTTCCGCACCGCCTGGACGGCGGGCACTACGAGCGTGCCCCGTCCGGTGACGATCCGGAAGCCCATGCCGTCGCCGAGGCCCTCCGTCTTGTGGTTCGAACCGGAGATGATCAGCGCTTCGTTGGGTTCGGCGACGCGCCACATCAGTTTGAACAGAGCGATCAGAACGACGACGGCACCACCGATGGTGCCCGCCAGAATCCCGAGGCTCATGGGCAAGGTCCCCCTTCACCGGAGCCGTGCGGTTCCGGTGGAACGGAGTCTGCTCCTGCCGCGTCGCGCGCTCAATGGCTTGGTCAACTGTCGTACGCGGCTGTGACATAGACCGAACGCGGAGGCAGATGCTCCATGACCACGACGACCGTCCCGACCTCGATCCGGTCGCTTCCCGGAGCCGGATACGCGAGGAAGTGCTCGGCGCCGCCCCGGATCCTGACGATCACCTCGCCGACGAGGCCGGGACCGACAGTGCCGGTGACCCGGCCGAGCATTCCCACCATCGAAGCGTCGCCCATGCCCCCACCGTACGGCAGGGGCCGGACCGGGCGGCACGGACGGTATGGACCGCACGGACCGTACGGAAGACCTCAGGAGACCCTTCGCCCACCCCGCTCGGCCCCGCCCCGTCCCACCCCGTCTCGCGTCCCTCGGCTCTGCCCCGTCTCTCGCCTGTCGGCCCTGCCCGCCCCCGTCCCGCCCCGGCCCCGCGAGTCGAGCCGGGCGGCGGCCGCCCGACCGGCTTAGCGTCGGTCCCATGAGCACTCACGCCAAGCGCCCGCATCCCAGGGGCGCACACCCGCTGCGGTACGAGATCCTGCTGGTGCCCGAGCACGTCGAGGACCGCGGCGGCGCTTCCGTGGAGAACAGCGCCGTCCGTACGGCGGTGGTCGAGGGCACCGGCCACACCGGCGAATCCGGCTATCCGATCTACGAAGGCCACGGCGTGGTCGCCGACATCGACCCCCGTACCCGGACCGTGGAGGCGCTGCTCGTCGACGGGCGGGAGCTGGACTACGGCCTGACGGCGCTGGTCAGGGAGGTGGACCCGGGCGGGGCGGGGCGGCCGGGAGACTGACGGAACGAACGGTCGGGCGGGCGTTGACAGAACGAACGGTCGGGCGGAGACTCGGGCGCGGCGGGGACGAAGATCGTACGGTGCGACGCAGGCCGTGGATCGGGACATGCTCTCCCCGCCCGGCCGGTCCGGTGAGTCCGCCCGGCCGTCCGGACGAAGGCCAGCTGGGAGAGAACCGATGAGCATCCGCGACGTCTACATCGTCGACGCCGTCCGCACCCCGATCGGCAAGTTCGGCGGTGCGCTCTCCTCGGTCCGTCCCGACGATCTGGCCGCCCATGTCGTCCGGTCCCTCGTCCGGCGCACCCCCGACCTCGACCCGGCCCGGATCGACGACGTGTACTTCGGTGACGCCAACGGCGCCGGCGAGGACAACCGCGACGTGGCCCGGATGGCGGTCCTGCTCGCCGGGCTGCCCACCTCCGTCCCGGGCGTCACCGTCAACCGGCTGTGCGGTTCCGGCATGGAGGCGGTCATCCAGGCGGCCCGCGCCATCGCCGTCGGCGACGCCTCGGTGGCCATCGCGGGCGGCGTCGAGTCGATGTCCCGCGCCCCGTGGGTGCTGCAGAAGCCGGAGCGGGCCTTCCCGGCCGGGCACCAGCAGCTGCACTCCACGACCCTCGGCTGGCGCATGACCAACCCGCGGATGCCCGCCGAGTGGACCGTGCCGCTCGGCGAGGGTGCCGAACTCGTCGCCGACAAGCACGCCATCGGCCGCGAGGAGCAGGACGCCTTCGCCCTCGCCAGCCACCGCAAGGCCGCCGCGGCGTGGGCCGAGGGACTGTACGACGGGGAGGTCGTCCCGTACGACGGCGTCGAACTGCTCCGGGACGAGTGCATCCGCGACACCACCTCGCCGGAGGCCCTGGCCAAGCTCAAGCCCTCCTTCCGCCCCGACGGCACCGTCACCGCCGGCAACGCCTCCCCGCTCAACGACGGGGCGGCGGCCCTGCTGCTCGTCGACGAGGACGGACTGCGCGAGACCGGGCGCGAGCCGCTGGCCCGGATCCGGGCCAGTGCCGTCACGGGCGTCGAGCCGCAGCTCTTCGGGCTCGGCCCGGTGGAGGCGGTGCGCCGGGCCCTGGACAAGGCCGGGCGCGGCTTCGCGGACCTGACGACGGTCGAGCTCAACGAGGCTTTCGCGGCCCAGTCCCTCGGCTGTCTGGCCGAGTGGCCGGACCTGGACCCGGCCCTCGTCAACCCGCGCGGCGGCGCCATCGCGATCGGTCACCCGCTCGGCGCCTCGGGAGCCCGGATCACCGGCGCCGTCGCCCACCAGCTCGCGGCGGCCGGCTCGGGCACGGGCCTCGCCGCGCTCTGCATCGGCGTCGGTCAGGGTCTGGCCCTGGTCCTGGAGCGCTGAACCCGCGTCGGCGGAGAGCGGGTTCGTACGCAGGCGGAAGGTGTTTCGTACGCCGACCGTACGGTGTCGCGTGTGCCGACCGTACGGTGTCGCGTGTGCCGGCAGGGCAGTGCCGGGTGCGCCGGGGCGACGGCTCGCGCGGGCCGGCGGCGGGGCGGCGGTCCGTACGCCTCCCGCCGGGTGCCACGTACGGAACGAAGACGCGGAAGGGCGGCCCGGTTCTCCCGGGCCCCCTTCTTACTTCCGCGCGGGTCTCGTCCCGCGCGCGGGTCACTTCTCCTGCGAAGCCCCGGCCTGCTGCTCCGCGACGGACTTGCGGACCTCGTCCATGTCCAGCTTGCGGGCCTGGCCGATGACGTCCTCGAGCGCCGCCTCCGGCAGCGCGCCGGGCTGCGCGAAGATCGCCACCTTGTCCCGGACGATCATCAGGGTCGGGATCGAGCGGATCTCGAAGGCCGCCGCCAGCTCCTGCTGCGCCTCTGTGTCCACCTTGGCGAAGACCAGATCCTGGTGACGCTCCGAGGCCGCCTCGAAGACGGGACCGAACTGACGGCACGGACCGCACCAGGAAGCCCAGAAGTCGATCAGGACGAAATCGTTCTCGCTGACGATCTCGTCGAAGTTGTCCTTGGTGAGCTCAACCGTGCTCATGTTCCTGCCTTTCCTGGTGCAGCGTCGGGGTTACGCCGTTTTCCACCGTCCCTCGGGGGGACTCGTCACGCTCAACGGCGTAGCGGGCCGCTCTATTCCGCCCGGTCCCGAGCAGACTGTCCCCATGACCGGAGCCGCGGACCGCGCGGCGGGCACGGCGCGCGGAGCGGCCGGCAACGCGAGGATCGGGGAGAGCACGGACCGATGAACGAACACACATACGACCTGGTGGTCCTCGGCGCGGGGCCGGTCGGCGAGAACGTGGCCGACCGGGCCCGCGCCGCCGGGCTCAGCACGGCCCTCGTGGAGAGCGAGCTGGTCGGCGGCGAGTGCTCGTACTGGGCCTGCATGCCCAGCAAGGCGCTGCTCCGCCCCGCCATCGCCCGCTCCGAGGCGCTCCAGGTGCCGGGACTGCGCGGCAGGATCCTCGGCCCGCTCGACGCCCACGAGGTGCTCACCCACCGGGACGCGGTCGTCGGCGACTGGCGGGACGAGGGCCAGGCGGAGTGGGTGAAGTCCATCGGCGCCGAGCTCTTCCGCGGCCACGGCCGCCTGGACGGCCCGCGCCGCGTCGTCGTCCAGGGCACCGAGGGCGACCGCCACGTCCTGACCGCCCGGCACGCCGTCGCCGTCTGCACCGGCAGCCGCGCCGCCCTGCCCGATCTGCCCGGACTGGACGGGGCGCGGCCCTGGACCAGCCGGGAGGCGACCAGCTCCCGCAAGGTGCCCGACCGGCTGATCGTGGTCGGCGGCGGTGTGGTCGCGGCCGAGATGGCGACGGCCTGGCAGGCGCTGGGCGCCCGGGTGACCGTCCTGGTCCGGGGCGCCGGCCTGCTGCCCCGGATGGAGCCCTTCGTCGGCGAGTACGTCGCCGCGGCCCTCATCGAACGCGGCGCCGACGTCCGGACCGGCGTCACGGTCGCGGCGGTCGTACGGGACGGCAGCAGCGGACCGGTCACGGTCGTTCTGGACGACGGCGAGCAGGTCATGGGCGACGAGGTCCTCTTCGCGACCGGCCGGCTGCCCCGCACCGAGGACATCGGCCTGGAGACGGTCGGGCTGGAGCCCGGCGGCTGGCTCGACGTCGACGACAGCCTGCGCGTCACCGGCCACGACTG
Organism: Streptomyces sp. NPDC046203; assembly: GCF_040646255.1. Classification (NCBI taxonomy): domain Bacteria; kingdom Bacillati; phylum Actinomycetota; class Actinomycetes; order Kitasatosporales; family Streptomycetaceae; genus Streptomyces; species Streptomyces sp. NPDC046203. The sequence continues at coordinate 161,763 of NZ_JBEYZX010000001.1, forward strand.
GCTGTACGCCGTGGGGGACGTCAACCACCGTGCCCTCCTCACCCACCAGGGCAAGTACCAGGCGCGGATCGCGGGCGCCGTCATCGCCGCCCGCGCGTCGGAGGGCGACGACACCGGGGTCGGGGCGGGAGCCGGGGCGGGGGCCGCCATCGCCGCCCCGTGGAGCCCGTACAGCGCGACCGCCGACCACGCGGCCGTGCCCCAGGTGGTGTTCACGGATCCCGAGGCGGGCGCCGTCGGGCTCTCGCTGGCCGAGGCGGAGGCGGCCGGGCGCCAGGTCCGGGCCGTCGACCTCGACCTCTCGGCGGTGGCCGGCGCCGGGCTGTACGGCCAGGACTACCGGGGGCACGCGCGGATGGTCGTCGACGTGGACCACGAGACCGTCCTCGGCGTCACCTTCGTGGGGCCCGGCACCGGCGAACTCGTCCACGCGGCCACCATCGCGGTCGTCGGCCAGGTGCCGATCGCCCGGCTCTGGCACGCGGTCCCGTCCTATCCGACGCTGAGCGAGATCTGGCTGCGTCTGCTGGAGGCGTACCGGGACGGGGCGGGCCGGCCGTGAGCCCGGGGGAGCGGTGAGGTGAGTCCGGGAAACGGGGCCGGGCCCGGGAACGGGGTCGGGCCCGGGCGGCCGGTGGTGAGCCCGGGGGAGCCGGCCGGTGGACGGGCCGGAGAACGGGGCGGAGAACGGGGCGGGAAACAGTCTGGAGAACGGCCCGGGGAACGGACGAACGCGTACGACGACGTCTGCGTCGAGTGCGGCGGCCCGGTTCCGGCCGGCACCGGGCTGCTGCGGCACGGTCCGAAGGGCTGGGAGGTCCATCACCCCGAGCACGCCCCCGCCCCCGGTCCGCCGCCGCGCGGCGACCACCCGGGCTGGCACCGGCGGCCCCTGCTGTCCCTGGACATCGGGGCCACCGGGCACCGCCCGGCCGTGGACCGGATCGTGTCGGCGGCGCTGCGGTCGAGCGAGGGGACAGCCCACGACTGGCGCGCGGAGGGCGGGTCCGGGGACGGCGGGTCGGGGGCGGGGGAGCCCCGGGAGGGCGTGCTGTCCCCGGCCGCGCTCGACGAACTCGCCGGCCTGGTGACCGCCCGGCTCGCCGCCGGGGAACTCCTCGTCGTCTGGTTCGCCCCGTACGTCCTCGCGACCCTGCACGCCGAACTTCTCCGCCACGGCCTGCCCCCGCTCACCGAACGCCTCCCGGCCGGCGTGGCCCCGGTCTGCGACCCGCTGGTCCTGGACCGGCACGCCGACCGTTTCCGGCCCGGCGGCCGTTCGCTGCCGGTCGTGGCCGACTGGTACGGCGTTCCGCTCGACCGCCCCGGCGACCCCGCGGCGGACGCGGCGGCGGCCCTGGCGCTCGCCCAGGAGATCGCGGCCCGCCACCCGCCGCTGGCCCGGCTCTCCCGCCCGGCGCTGCACGCCGAACAGCTTCTCTGGTACGCCGACCAGACCCGCCGCCACCCCGACGCGCCCGACTGGCCGTTCACCCCGGCGGCCCCGGAACCGTGGGAACCGCCGCCGCCGGATGGGCCGGGGAGCCGTACTTCCTGAAGGCCGAGGGCAGAGGGGGAGTGGGGCGAGGCGATCGGGGATCTTCTTCGGCCAGGTGGGGGCGCCCCCCCGTACCCCCTGCTCGCGCGTGCGCCGAGGGCGGGCCGGACGTACGGCCTCCACCCAGCCGAAAACGACCCTTGCCGGATACCCCTGAGGGCACCCGGCAAGGGTCGCTCCGAGTCACCCCACACTCACGCGGAGGGGACGGATCACGTCATTCCGGCAGCTCACCGGCCATGGCGGCGGCGAGCCGCAGGTGCGGGGTCGCCTCGTCGCTCCGGCCCTGCCGCTCCAGGGTGCGGCCGAGCATCAGACGGGCGTAGTGCTCGACGGGGTCGCGGTCGAGGATGACGCGCAGCTCCTCCTCGGCGCGGCCGAGCTGGGCGGAGTGGTAGTAGGCGCGGGCGAGCAGGAGGCGCTGGGCCGTCAGTTCGGGGTGCTCGGAGACCAGGCCCCGCAGGACGCGGATGGCCGTCTGGTACTCCTTCGCCTCGAAGAACAGCTGCGCGCGGTCCCAGCGGTCGGCCGCGGTGCCGAACTCGAAGTACGTCTCGTCGCTCACGGTGCCCTTGCCTCGTCTCTTCCGTTCTCCGGCGGTTCTTCCGCCGTCGGGCATGACAACACCCCGAGGTGGTTGAACATTCCATCAAAGTTCCGGTGCGGTCCACCCCGCCCCCCGACCCGGCCGGGAATAGGTTGAGCCCATGAGCAATCTTGATCGCCAGGCCGCCCTCCAGGTCTGCGGCGGCCGGGGCTTCGTGGTCGCCGAACCGGTACGGGAACTCCTCAGCCCCCGCCACGTCCAGCTCGGCGAATCCACCGAGGTCCGCCGACTGCTCCCCAACCTCGGCCGCCGCATGGTCGGCGCCTGGGCCTTCGTCGATCACTACGGCCCCGACGACATCGCCGACGAACCCGGCATGCAGGTCCCGCCGCACCCGCACATGGGACTGCAGACCGTCAGCTGGCTGCACGAGGGCGAGGTGCTGCACCGCGACTCGACCGGCGGCCTGCAGACCATCCGGCCGCGCGAACTGGGCCTGATGACCTCCGGCCGGGCGATCTCCCACTCCGAGGAGAGCCCCCGGCCGCACGCCCGCTTTCTGCACGGTGCCCAGCTCTGGGTCGCCCTCCCCGACGCCCACCGCCATGTCGAGCCGCACTTCGAGCACCACGCCGACCTCCCGAGGGTCACGGCCCCCGGCCTGACCGCCACGGTCATCCTCGGCGAACTCGCCGGCGCCGTCTCCCCGGGCACCACTTACACCCCGCTCACCGGAGCCGACCTCGCCCTCGCCGCCGGTACCGAGACCCGCCTGCCGCTCGACCCCGACTTCGAGTACGCGGTCCTCGCCATGTCCGGCGAGGCCCACGTCGACGACGTCCCCGTACAGCCCGGCTCCATGCTCTACCTGGGCTGCGGCCGCACCGAACTCCCGCTGCGCGCCGGCTCCGACGCGGGCTTGATGCTCCTGGGAGGCGAGCCGTTCGAGGAGGAGATCGTGATGTGGTGGAACTTCGTCGGCCGGTCCGGTGACGAGATCGCACAGGCACGCGACGACTGGGAGCAGGGTTCACGGTTCGGCGAGGTACACGGCTACGACGGCGCCCGCCTGTCCGCTCCGGAGCTGCCCGCCACCCCTCTGAAGCCGCGGGGTCGAGTGCGCTGACCTGCGGAAAGATGTAACGAGGCGGCGGCGACCCGGCTGACGACAGTCATGCCTGGAAACCTCATCCGCTGCCTGCTGCGCGCTGGGGAATCGGAGTCGGCCGGGCTCGGCAGCGGGGGTTGTCGAGCCTCATGTTCGGGAGTGTGTGACAGGGTTTAATCGGATCGATGCTGACCTTTTGTTGACTTTACTGACGACCTGTCAGTCGCGGATTCGGTCTGGTCGGCACATGAAACTGCGGATCCAGGTGAGCACCAGGCGGCGATATTCGTCGAGAGCGCCGCCCGGTGTGGTGACCCTGGTCACCACGTTGGATCACGCGTCGATCGTGTCCTTGGGCGGCGGTGAGGGGCGCCGGATCAGGGCACTTCGGGTGGGTGTGCGTTCGGCAGCACGTTCGTTGCTAAGGTCCGAACCAGGGTTCGCCCCGAGCCGGGGCGCCGGTGCCCGGCCGTGACGAGCGCGGGGTAAGCGCTTCGGCTGATTTGCGTGTGGCGACCCCGATGCACGGCGGGGACTGACGTGAACGCGATGGCGAGTGGGGCGGGCAGATTCTCCGGCAGCACGGCTGCCGCCGCCTTCCGGATCGATCCGCCCCACAGACCATCCGACACCATCCACAGAGGCCTCTTCCCCTTCCCCGTGACCCGCTCAACGAGCAACCGAGGAAGGAGGCATGGGTTCAATGATGCTTTCTGTTGGCTCCCTTTAAGCCCAGCGATCCGGCCGCGAAGTGAGGGCGGGGCGCTGTGTAGTAAGCGCGCCTCCGAGGCGTTCCCCAGAACGCGAAAACGCCTCGGTGACTCGTATGGCCAGCAAGCTCTCCCTGCTGGTATTTGCGCCTGGGCCTGCGGCAACAGGTCAGGCCATCTTTGTCGAGTAGAAACGGCCAGGGCGACCGCGGAATAGAGGGACTGGTAGAAAGCATGACGAAAACCCGCATGGCGCCTGATACTAGGATAATTCCGCCTCCCCGGAAGAAGACAGACTGCCCGTCGATGGAAAACGGCATGCCTTCCCCTGACTGTGCGATGTGCGTGGCCTAGGCCATGAGAAGGCGAGGGAGGGTTCTCGAACAGGTCTACACAGGCTCTCCCCGAGTATGGGCCGACGCCGTTCGTCGGGTGCGACAGGTAAGAGGGTCGCCCCTGAATTCTTCAGATTCAACGTCGAAGAGGCCCGGAAGGTGGGACACAAGTACCTCCTGCGAGCCGCGACTGTCGCTCGTAGAGACAGATACCGCTTGTGAGCTGCGGCAACATGGTGACGATGTTTCAACTGCATCTGGGACAAGACGGAACGCCCCTCCTACCGGCGCTGGACGTGACGAGATCGGTCACGAAACGATCGGCGGTGGTGTCGGATTTTCAGGCTCGGCAAGGCCGAGGAGATCGCACGCGACACCAGTCGAGTAGAAACGACTTGGAGGACAGCGTGAACCGCAACAAGAAGAACCCGCAGGACCTTTCCTGCGTCGAGGGGCAGAAGAGCCCCGTATCTCCCCTGCCCGTCACCCCCGCGATCGTCGTGATCGTGGTGATCGCTGTATTCATCAGCCTCATCGTCACCGGGATGCCGGTGGAGGCGGCGGGCATCACCGTCGGCACGGGCGGCCTGCTCGGTATCGAGCTGGTCCGCCGGCTGGTCCAGATGATCCCCCTCCGCCGCACCCTGTAAGGAGAACGGCGATGGGGCGCATCAAGGACGCCCCGGCTGACCAGAACCTGGACGCGCTGGCGAAGTGGCTCCGGCTGCTTCGCCAGCAGTCCGGGCTCTCCTACAGCCGGCTGGCACACACTGCTCACGACATGAACCTGCCCACATCCGTTGGCACCCTCTTCCGCGCCGACAAGGGACGGTCCCTGCCGGCCTGGAAGACGGTCGAGGCCTACGTGCGGTCCTGCGACGGATCCCTCTCCGTGGCACGGAAATTGTGGACCAAGGCGGCACGGGCCAAGGTCATCGTCCACGACGTCGAGGTCCGCCGCCGCAAGGCCCCGGCCGTCGCCTACATCAATGAGCCGGCCGAACTACTCATGGCCATGCTGGAACTGCGTCTGTCCGCAGGGCAGCCCACGCTCAGAGCCTTGAGCCAGAAGGCGACCCCGCCGGGAGGCGGCGGCAGCTTCCTTGCCCGCAGTACTCTGGGAAGCGTGCTCGCCGGAGACCGCGGGTGCACGGAGGAATTCCTCATCCACTTCGTGCGCGCCTGCGGAGAGACCAACGAGTCGACGGTGCAGGAATGGAGAAGGGCCTGGCATCGCGCCCATGGGTGTCAGGCCCTCGCCGAGGGGTACATGATCGCGTCGTAGAGACGCAGTGAGACGTCGAAGGCGGGTCCGCCCATCCGTGAGCGGACCCTGCCTCGGGCCGTCCCAGCGACAAGGCCGACTATGTCCGTACTGCTCGGTGCGCGCTTGGATCGCCTACCGCCCCCGGCTGGTCGTCGAACACGGCCCGCAGTGGGCCGGCCCGTCAACGCTGGCCAGGGCGGATCCATGTCCGCGGCCCTCATCTGCTGGGCCCCTCTGCAGTCGAACCACGAAGGGGCGACCCAGGCCCCGACCCGCTGGTGGGTCCACGGGCGGCTCGGCCGGTGCAACGTCCCAGTGGCGGCCATCGCGAATATGCGTCCCCTCACCCGAGGCCTGCCCTGAAGTTCACTGAGAGATTACATTCTCCGGCGTCTTTGCCATCGAAGCCGAGAGCCGCCGAAATTCCCGCGGTGGCTTCAGGATCCGAGAGCCGGAATCCGTCTTCGTCCACGAAGAAGTCCTGCGCAAGTGCCCCGGAAGCCTCACAGCCGCCGCACCACTTTCGCCCGGCATACGCGCGGGCCGGAAGGGGTGCGGCGGCTTCAGGGACGGGCCCATGACCGTTGCGCCTCGCGTGCGGCCGGTATCACGAGCTCGCAGGCGATCCGCTCCTCGCTGAGCGGCACGAACCGCCGCCGGTCCCGTACCCCGGCCGCCGCGACGCCCATGAGCCGCTTGGACGGCAACCGACGGTCGCACCGTGCCTGGCGGTCGGCCGTCGGCTAGTCGAGGTTCTCCGGCAGCAGGTCTCCCGCCACTCGGCGAAGCATCTGCACCCGCGCCGGGGTGGACTCCACCTCCTCCAGGAGCCAGTAGGTGAAGAGGGCGCTGTCCTTGGCCCGGCCGGAGAGTACCTCCTCGTACAGGCACCAGATTCCGCCCCGCACCACGTCCTTGCACGCCTCGGCGAGATCGTCGTCGTCCAGAACGACGAAGCCCCACAGCAGGTCCAGGAACCGGTGCCGGGCCTCCACGGAGAGGTCGGCTCCCGCCAGGCCGGCCATCAGGGCGCGGGCGACCGGCACGACAGTCTTGGTGCCCCAGGTCTCCTGGAAAACGTGGCCCTCGATGCCTAGCGGCTCGGTCTCCTCGCGCGTCCGCCCACGGGACATCCGCAGCAGGTCTTCAGGAACGTGTGCCGCGGACTTGCACCTGCGGCACGGGAGCCCGGACCAGTCGTAGAGCCCCAGCTCCATCTCCATGGCGTCCATTGCTTTCTCCCTCAATAGCCCTGTTCCTTCCAGATACCACCCGGTTCTCCTTCGGTACCCCGCTGGAACTGGAATGGAGACGGGTAGTCCAACTGGCAATCCCCGCACACGGGTTTCGGGGCAGCAACGGTGGTGCCGTCGGGGTGTTCTTCCGGGCTTGGTGCATCTCGGCGAGACGAGCCTTGGCCTTGTCCTGGGTGGCGAACCCGGCCTCCTCGGTCTGCCGTCCGGCCGCGTTGTGGTAGCGGATCTTGTACTCGTGCGGGCATCGTGGCCATCGGCTCTCGGGGTGCTCGCACTCCTTGAAGAAGCTGCCCATGCCGCGGACGAGGTTGATGGTGGCCATGGTTGGTGACTCCGGGGCGTCTTGCTGACCTTTTGCTGACTTTATTGACGGTCCGCCAGTCGGGGAATCGACCGCTTGGGCCGGGGCGTGAAGCTACGGAGCGTCTCGGCGAGAGGACGCGTATCGGCTCACGGCTGAGTGGAGGCGCGCCGACGGCGGCTCAGGAAAGGTCGGGCATCCCGCCCACCGAGTAGGTGTCGTAGATGTCGAGGAGGTCCTCCTCGGCGTCCAGCCACACCTCCAGCGGCATCCGGCAGACCACGGAGCTCAGCCGGGCCAGGGCGGCCAGTCCTGGCAGGCGGCCGGTTTCCTCCGCCGTCATGAGCCGGGCGTAGGGCCACTCGTCGGCCAGGACGCGCAGACAGTCCTGCCGGGCGTGGTTCCCGTCGGTGTCCGGACGGTCGTCCGTGACGTGCCAGAGTCCCTCCGTCGGGATGATCCGGCACGCGGCGACGAGCCGCCGTCGCTCGGCCGGGTCCAGGTCCAGCCAGGAGCCGGGAATGGTCAGATCGGCCAGGGCCGCCGCGGCCGTCTCCTCCGCCTCGGCCAGTCGCTCCGGAGTGAGGCCCAGTGCGGTCATCCCGTAAGGGGCCTCGCCGTGCCAGTCCAGGAGGCAGATCCGGCCCCGGGTTCCGGTGGTCATCTCTTTCTCCGTTTCATGAGCCGTGAGTGGTGCGCGGTGGTGGTACGGGTGAGGGGCCGGGGATCAGGTGTCGGCCCCGAGGCGGGCGAGGAGACCGAACTCCACGCGTACGCGCTCGATGTCGGCCTCCAGGAACGCGACCGCTCTGCGGACGGGGCCGGTGGCGGCGCCGGTCTCGGCGGCCCATTCGAGGACCCGGGCGGCGGCGAAGGCGTAGGCGATCACCCGGCCGGCCAGGACCAGGTGCTCCTGGGCGAGCGTGCCGTCGAGGAACCGCAGGTCGAGGCCGTACGCCGAGACGGCGGGCGCGGTCGGCTCCCAGCCGGCCAGGAAGGTGCCGAGGCCGCCGCCGGCCGAGCGGTCCAGGCAGTACTGGGCGAGCTGCTGGCTGAGCAGGTCGTTGGTGCCGTCGAAGATGGTGAAGACCCGGGAGTCCAGGAAGGCCTGGGCGGCGATGTTGGTCGGCGACCCGGACCGGTAGCCCTCGCCGCCGGTGAGCTGCTGGTAGTGGTTCGCGGCGCCGACCATCAGCTCGGTGGCCGCGATCTTGACGGCCTGGATGCCGGGGAACGCGGGGGCGAGGTCGGAGGTGAGGTCCAGCCGGGTCCGGACATGGTGGCCGAGCGCCGCGCAGACCGTGTGGGCGCCGTCGATGGCGTCGAGCCGGTAGCGGACGAACCCGATCGACGACAGCGGCCCGCGCCCCACGCGGCGTGTGTCGGCGTACGCGTGTGCCTCGTCGGCGATGCGGCGCAGGAAACCGCCCGACAGCGCCCCGATCAGGGCCCGCCCCGACAGATAGACGTCCACCATCGAGCTCAGGTTTCCCGCCCCGATGTCGATGCGCCGGTGCGCGGGCACGAACGCGTCGATGTCGTTGACCCCGTAGTCGATGACCTTCAGGCCCATGGCGTCGTACCGCTGCGACGTACGGAACCCGTCGCCGCGCTCGACGACGAACCACCCGTACTCGCGACCGCCCTCGCCGTCCCGCTTGGCGACGACCAGCCACCAGGACGCGGTGGCGCTCAGCGCCTGCCAGTGCTTGCGGCCGCGGATCCGGTAGCCGCCCTCGACCTTCTCGAAGGTGGTGGTCAGACCCGACATGGCGGAGCCGGCGGCGGGCTCGGTGGAGGCGAAGCCCGCCGTGGGTGCCAGCGGCCCGGCGAACAGGGGGAGGACCTCGCGCCTGGTCTCCTCCCCGGCCCACACCACGACGGGGCGCAGCGCCAGCCCGGTGACGATCGCCGTGTAGACGGCGACGGCCAGGTTCCGCTCGGCCAGGCTCTCGACGACCCGGCACATCTCGGCATGGCTGTCCCGGCCCCCGTACGCGGCGGGCAGCACCGGCAGCAGCACGCCCGCCCGGGTCAGCACGGCCCAGTCCTCGGCGGGCATCTGCCGCTGGGGGTAGGACGCCGCGTCGAAGTGCGCGGCGGCCTTCTCGACACCCGCGAGGAACTCTTCGGCGGGCAGAGCGGCGAGGGTCGCGAAGGGGGCGAGGGGCGAGTCGGCGCCCGCGGATCCGGTCATGTCTTCACCCGTTCATGGAAGGCCGCAGGAAGGCCGACTCGCCTGTGCGGAACCACTTCTGACGCTTCGCCGCGACCGGCCGGCGGCGCGGAGGTCGGTACGATGATCCTACGACCCGGCCTGCGGCGATCGGGGCGTCATCGGCGGCGGCCGGCGGAGCGTACCCGCGAACCGCGCCTTGGAGCAGTCGACTTCACGGCGATGCGCTGGTGACGACCCTCACGCGAAGCCGATCCCCGAGTGCGGGGATCCGCTGCCGGGCCAACCGCCCGCCGGGCCCGCTGATCAGGCAGTACATCCGGTCTGCGTGGTGCGTCCCGGTCTGGGGGACGAGGAAATACGGGGCCATCGAGGCGAGTCGGACCGTGCGCACTCGCATACGTGTGAACCCCCTAGTCTGGTTCTCGCCAAGTGGCGGATGTCGGACCGTGCGATGAAGGGGATGTGACACGTGGCGGGGGCGAACGGCGCGGATATGGTCGGCGAGGTTCTGGGCGGTCGGTACCGCGTGACCGCGATGATCGGCCGCGGTGGCATGGGCGTGGTCGCCCGCGCGGTGGACCAGTTGCTGAACCGCGAAGTCGCGGTGAAGGTGCTGCGCACCTACACCGACGCCGCCCCGGCCGAACTCGCCGAGCTGCGGCTGCGGATGCGGCGCGAAGCACAGGCGGCCGCCCGTATCCGGCACGGAGGTGTGGTCACCGTGCACGACGTGGTCGAGGAGCAGGGGCAGCCGGTCATCGTCATGGAACTGGTCGACGGGCCTTCCCTCGACGATGTGCTCACCGAGCGCGGCTCGCTGGATCCGCGCGAAGCGGCGGCGATCGGCGCCAAGTTGATGGACGCGCTCGACGCGGCGCACCGGGCCGGGGTCCTCCACCGGGACGTCAAGCCCGGCAACGTCCTGCTCGAACGCGGAGGCCGGGTCGTCCTCACCGACTTCGGCATCGCCAGCATGGAGACCACCGGCGACGAGGCCCTGGCCAAACTGACCCAGAGCGGCCAGATCTTCGGCTCCCTCGACTATCTGTCGCCCGAGCGGGCGCAGGGGCAGCCGCCCAGTGCGGCGTCGGACATCTGGGCGCTCGGCATGACGTTGTACGCGGCGGTGGAAGGCGCCGCGCCGTTCCGCCGTGCGTCGATGTGGTCCACGCTGGCGGCGATCATCAGCGACCCGCTGCCGGAGCCCCGCAACGCCGGGCCGCTCACCCCGGTGCTGTGGGCGCTGATGGCCAAGGACCCGGCGCAGCGGCCCGACGCCGGGCAGGCGCGCGAGATGCTGGAGACGGTCGCCAGGGGCGGGACGACGGCCCTCACGCCGCCCCGGCCGGTCGCGCCCCAGCAGGTCACCCCTCCCCAGGCCGCTTCTCAGCAGGCCGCTCCCCAGCAGGTCGTGCCCGAGGCGGTCGCTCCGCCGGCCTTCGGTCCGCCCGCCGCCACTCCGCCCGCGTTCGGTACGCCGGGATTCGGTCCCGCCGTCCCGCCGCTCGCCCCGTCTTCGCCGCAGTCCGCCGTTCCCCCGCTGCGGGCCGGTGCGTACGCGGCCCCCGTGCCGCCGGGCGGCGGACAGCCGGGCATGGGGCCCGTGGGACCGGTGGGACCGGTGGGACCGGTGGGACCGGTCGGAACCGATGGAACCGTCGGCGGATCCCACAGCCGCTCCGAGACCCGTGCCGCGACCGTGCGCACCCGCCGTCGGGGCCGCACGGTCGCCGCCGTGGCCGCCGCCACCGTCCTGACCTGCGGTGGAGTCACGTATGCCGTGATGAACATGCGGAACGACGAGGGCGGCGGGGCCGGTACGGCGCTTCCGCCGGGAGCGAGCACCCCTGCCGACGGCGACATGTCCGACACGGGCGGCCGGACCGACGGTGCCGGCGACGAGTCGGCCTCCCCGGGGGACCTGACGTCCATGAACCCCGGCGAGACGCCCTCCGCCACCCCCTCGAAGAAGGCGGAGAGTCCCGGGGCGAGTCCCACGCCGACGCCCGGCGCCGAAGACGCCAAGCCGACCGTACGTCCGTCCGCCTCCGCGGAGACGAAGCCCTCCTCCGCGGCGAAGGAGCCCGTGAAGGAACCCACCCCGGTGTCGACCGGATGCACCGGCTGGGCCCACGCGAACAGCAGCAACGGCACCGGCCATGTGACCCTCAACACCCATCTGTACACCGGGCCTTACGCGGAGTGCTCCTGGGTGACCGCGGTCAAGGTCGGCACGAAGCTCTCCTACGACTGCTACGTCATGAACGCCCACGCCAACAAGTGGATGTACGCCCGCGCCACGGAAACCGGTACGGCCGGCTGGGTGTTCGGCGACAAGTCCGCCGTGGACAGCGGCACGCTGGAGCGCTGCCCGGACTAATCCGGCGGGGAAGGCCGCGAGTTGGTCCGGTGGGGAAGGCCGTGATCGGGAGCCCTCCGTCCCACACCGCACACGGAAGCCCCTTCGCCGCACGCGGCGAAGGGGCTCCACTCGGGATACCGGGGGCCAGGTCCGGATCAGCCGTCAGCCGTCAGCCGTCAGCCGTCAGCCGTCAGCCGTCGGACTCCGGCGCCGGGATGAAGGAACCCGGTACGTCCTTCGGTGCGAGGATCCGCTTCTCGCCGGGGTACGGCTTGCGCCACCCGTGCGCCTCGTACCAGGTGAAGTGATTCATCTGCGCGGGGTTCGCGAAGTCGGCCTTGGCGCCGGGACCGGCCAGCCGCTGCCGCGACTTCCAGGTGTCCCACGTCGCCGCGACGCTCCTCATGTCCGCCGGCACCTTCGCCGACGGCACGGCCGCGGCGTTCGGGTTCTGCGGCGCCGGGACGTCCACGCCGCACGACGGCATGGTCTTCAGACCGTCGGTGAGCGGGGTCCGGTTCGGCAGCGCCGTGAACGGGGTGAAGTCCGGCTTCTGGGTGAACGCGGTGCGCATCGGGGTGGCCGCGCTGTCCTTCTGGTTCATCGGGTGGATCCCGAGGATCTGCTCGATCGTGCGGATCACCGTGATCTGGGAGTAGTAGCGGCTGTCGACGACACCGTGCCGGGCCCAGGGGCTGATGATCTGGATCGGGGCGCGGTGGCCGTCGACGTGGTCGAGGCCGGCCTGGGAGTCGTCCTCCAGGACGAAGATCGCCGAGTCCTTCCAGTACGGGCTGTGCGTGATCCGGTCGACGATCCGGCCGGTGGCCAGGTCGTTGTCCGCGACCTGCGCCGGCCCGTTCGCGGGGCCGCCGGTGTGGTCGCTGGAGAGCCAGAACATGTTCAGGTTCGCCGGACCGTTCTTCTCGAAGTCGCGCTTCCAGATCTGGTGCCGGTAGACGTCCGGGACGGAGGTGTCGAACATCGGGAAGCCGTGCACCGACACGTCGTTGAGCGACGGGATCGGCGAGGACGAGTTCAGCGGGTACGCGGTGTCCTGCCCGGTCGCCGCCATGTTCTTGGCATCGCAGTACAGGTTCTGCCAGCTCGCGTCCGCGGGCTTGGTCAGGAAGCTGTGGAACTCGCCGAAGTTCCGCACGGACTTGCCCGCCGCCTGCGCGCCGGTCCACAGGAACCCGGTGCGCTGGTGACCGAGCGCGTCGTCCTCGGTGTCGTAACTGCGCTTGTACTCACCGGCGGACGACTCGGTGTACTCCGGATTGTCGGCCTGCATCAGCCAGTTGTGGCCCTCGGCGGAGTTGGTGCCGATGTCGTACGTGTTGTCGTAGAGGCCGAACTGCCGGGCGAGAGAGTGCTGGTTGGGGGTGACGTTCTCGCCGAACTCCGCGAGCGCCGGATCGCCGTTGCCCTGCGGAATGTCGCCGAAGACCTGGTCGTAGGTCCGGTTCTCCTTGACGATCAGGAAGACGTGTTTGATCGTCGACGGATCGCCGATCCGGGCCGGGACGGGTACGGCCTTCGCCTTGCCGCCGCCCTTGCCCGGGGTCTGCTTGACCGCGCCCTTGGTCCAGCCGTTCTGCTGGAAGACCTTCTTCGTCTCGGACTTGATCACACGGTCACTGGGCAGCGTGAACCGCTGCAGGCTCGACGTGGTGTCGTGAGTGCCGTGCCCCTTGGGGTTGTTGGGTCGACGGGCGTCGATGCCCCGGGTGTTGGAGACCACGATCCGCCCCCCGACCTCGGCGATCTCCGCGGGGAAGTAGTCCGTCGGGAGGAGACCGACGTAACCGACCGGCTCCTGTGGGGAGGTGTAGCGGTAGACGGCGATCGCGTTGGCGCGGCCGAGCGTCACCAGCAGCCGGCCGTCGTCGGTGAGGGTCACCGCGTCGGGCTCGTAGCCGACCGATGCCTCCGGCCACGGCTGGGTGGCGATGGTCTGGACGACCTTGTTCTTGCGGATGTCGACGACCGACACGTCGTTGGTGGCGGTGTTCGTGACGAACAGCGCCCCGTTCTTGGCGTACAGGGCGGTCGGGTGCAGACCGACGTCGATCGTCCCGACGGCGGCGTCCGGCTTCGCCAGGTCGATGACGCTGACCGTGCCGGTCGTGGTGGCCGCGGTCACCGGGTCGGCCGGAACCTGGGTGTTGTACGAATTGATCGTGGTGTCGCCGGGCTTCGCCGGACGGCCGCCCTCGTTGCTCACGTACAGCTTGCCGTCGGCCACGACCATGTCGCGGGGCGCGTTGCCGACGGCCCAGCTGCGCTGGATCGCCCCCGTCGCCGCGTCGATCGCGACGACCCGGTTCTGACCGTTGACAGCGGAGTACACGGTGGCGCCGTCGGCCGAGAACACGGCCTCGCCGACGAGCGCGTGCCGGGGCCCGTCCGCCGGGATCTTGACGGTGAACGGGTCGGTGACGCTGCCGTCCGGGTTCACGCTGAACCGGGTGTAGCCGTCGGTCTGGCCCAGCCACAGCCGCGTACCGTCGGGGGAGTACGTGGGACCCTCCTGGCCCACCTCGTTGCCGGCGATGCGCGGTGTGGACGCCGCGGCGCTGCCGACGACCTGCTGCACCTTCCAGTTCGCCAGGTCCACGAGGGCGAGGGCCGCGCCGCCGTCGGCCACGGCCGCCGCGAGGTGGGTGCCGTCCGGGCTGACGGACGACGACATGATCTTGCCGTTGTTCACGACCAGACGCTCGCCGTACGGGGCGATGTACTGGTCGCTGGAGATCACCTGCCCCCGCGTGGTGGTCTGGCCGACCTGGTCGGTGCCGAACTGGTCGGTCCGGGCGACGGCCACGCCCGCGGCGGCGACGGCGGCCGCCGTGACCCCCGCCGTGATCAGCGGTGCTCTGCGGACGAGACGGCCGCCGGGAAACCCGGAACGATTCTTCTCGCCACGCCTTCGGCGTGTCACCTGCATGGTCATCCCTTCGGGGTTGAGGGAAGCAGTTCCACGGTGCCGTCGAACTGCCAGAGCGGATTCGGCGCGTCCCCGGCGGGGGTCCGCACCACGAAGTAGCCGTTCACTTCCTTCGGCCCGTCGCCGTCGGCGATGAAGCGTCCGTCCGAGGTGACGTCGAGCTGGTAGACGGCGGAGCCCACGGCCTCGACACCGGGAAGACGCCAGGTGACGACGCAGCGCCAGTCGTTGCCCGGCCCCTCGGCGTCGACCCGGCCGGCACCCTTGTCGCAGGTCGCCGCCGTCTTCAGCTGCGCCTCGGTGACATCGGGCCGGTTGAGCTGACCGGTCTGCAGCCGGTAGAGATGGGCGAACGCGGTGGCGACGGAACGCTGCACCTTGGCCTGGTCGATCCCGGTGCCCGTGGCCCCCGTCGCCACCCGTACGGTCACGATCGTCACCGCGAGCAGGGCGACGAGCGGCAGGGCCCCGGCGATGACGGCGCGGCGGCCCGAGCCGTCGTCGGCCAGGCTGGTGAAGTCGCGCCGCAGGAAGAGCAGATACGCGAGGGCGGTCGCGAGCACGGCCCAGGCCAGAGCGACCGCGACGCCGATCAGCAGCGGCCCGGTCTGTGCGGGGCCGGTGAACAGTCCGTTCCAGGCGAGGAACGCGTACCCGGGCAGTGCGAGCCGCGCGGCGACGGGCAGCGGCAGCAGCTGCGCGAGCTGCGTCACGAGCGCGACGAGCGCGGGCAGCAGCAGTCCCATCGGGGACCGTCCGAGGGCGACCGACCCGAGGAGGCCGATCGCGGCGAGGGCCAGCGTGGGGGCGAGGGCGCAGAGCCAGGCCAGCGCGACCCGGCCGGCCGCGTCCCCGGCGGTCAGCTGATGGCCGTCGAGCCCGACCAGCGGCCGGTGACCGGCCGTCAGGAGGCCGCCGACCGTGCTGGAACAGGCGAGCCCGGCCACCAGCAGGAGGATCACGGCGAGACTCGCCAGCGCCTTCGCCGCGAAGATCCGCCGGGGCGACCGGACCGCGACGAGCAGATGCCGCCAGGTGCCGAGCCGGTCCTCGGAGGCGAAGACGTCACCAGCGACCACCGAGGTCAGCAGCGGGAGCGCCCAGATACCCGCGAACCCGAGCACCACCAGCGGTCCGGCCCACCCCGTCGCATGCATCCAGCGGCCGAAGAGGGTGTCCGAGGGCAGCGTGCTCTGCTGGTTCACCGCCGCGACGAAGAGCCCCGGCGCGATCCAGCAGGTGAGCAGGAGCAGCCGGGTCCGCCACGGGGAGACGACCTTGACCAGCTCGAACCGGCAGGCTCGGGACAGGGGGACGCGGCGGGCAGCCGCCGTACGAGGGGGGTCGAGGACGGTGGTCGCGGACGCGGTCATCGGCCGGCCTCCTGCTGTTGCTGTCGTTGTTGCTGCTGTCGCGGTTCGGTGAGGGCGAGGAAGGCGGCTTCGAGGGGCGAGACCAGCGGGGCGAGTTCGCGCAGCGCGATGCCCGCGTGGACGAGCCGTTCCACCAGTTCGTCGAGGGCGGGCACCTGCGCGCGGACGACGAGGGTGCCGGAGCCCTCGCGCGGGGTCCCGGCGCCGTCGGCGATCCGGATCCCGGCCGTGTCCGCGGCCAGGGCCCGTGCGGCCCGCGGATCGGAGGTCCGCAGCCGGTAGTCGAGTTCACGGTGGTCGGCGGCGAGCTTGTCCAGCGGGCCGGAGAAGACGACCCGGCCGGTGGCGAGGAGGGTGACCTCGGAGCACAACGCCTCCAGGTCGTCCATCCGGTGGCTCGACAGGACGATGGTCGTGCCCCGCGCCGCGAGCCGGATCAGGACGCCGTGGACATGCTGCTTGCCCGCCGGGTCGAGACCATTGGACGGTTCGTCGAGGACGAGCAGCCGCGGCTCCGTGAGCAACGCGGCGGCCAGCCCGAGCCGTTGGCGCATGCCGAGGGAGAAGCCGCGGGTCCGTTCGTCGGCGACCTCGCGGAGCCCGACCTCGTCGAGCGCCTCGTCGATCCCTGCGGCCCGGGTGTCGTGGCCGCGCAGCGCGGCGAGCGCCGCGAGATTCTGCCGGGCGGTGAGGGACGGGTAGAGACCGGGGCCGTCCACGAACCCGGCGACACCGTCGGGTGTGGCGAGCGCCCGCTCGACCGGCGTCCCGAGGATCTCCAGCCGGCCGTCGTCGGGGACCGCGAGCCCCAGCAGCAGCCCGAGCAGGGTTGTCTTGCCCGCGCCGTTGGGTCCGACGAGTCCGTGGATCCGGCCTCGCGTCACCTCCAGGTCGATGCCGTCGAGAGCGACGACGTCACCGAAACACTTGGTGATCCCACGCGCGCGGATCGCGAGGAGAGTGTCCATGAGGCCCTTCCGTCGAAACCTCCGAGGACCTTAGGAGTGGCACACCGCCCGCCCAGGGACCGCGAGTTGAACGTGCACGGAACAGAAGGCGACCGCTCTTCGCGCCGCCGCGCCGAGGGCGGCGCCTCGCGCACACATCATGTCGGCGGTTCTGTGGCGGAACACGACTGAAACCGGCCACGCCCAAAGTGCGTGGCCGGCATCAGGGATGCGGCGGAGCGGGAGTCACCCGCGGGAGAATTCGGAGGAGATGTTTTTCATGAAGGCGGCTGTTCTCGGAAAGGGGTCAGCCGGGGGAAGTCCCTTTCCTGGCGGAAGAATGTCGGCCGGTCACAGGATTTCGATGGCCTTCACCTTCGGGGGACGGTTCGGGAAGGTGATCTCGTGCCACCGCTCGATCTTCACCGAATCGCCGTTGGCGTCGTAGTAGATGAGATCGTTGTTGCCGGTGGAGATCTTGTCGACCCACCACCCGCCGAAGTCGGTCCTGCCGCGGTTCGCGTAGCAGTCCACGCTGTCCCGACCACCGCTGTGCGACCAGATCTTCAGGAAGTCCTCGCCGCCCTGGCACTCCACGTGGTCGATCGCGTAGGCGTTGCCGGCGGGCATGGTCAGGGTGATCGTCGCGGCCGCGGCGAAAGCCATGGCCATGGAGCGGGCGACCCTCTTCATTTTCGAGATCACGAGTTCTCCTTCATTCGGGTGCCGAACCGGGAGGCCGCTTTCGCAACGCCTTGGGGGCGATCGGGGACAAGCGTGTCGATGACCTCGTGGAGCGACCCTCGCGTCGTTTCGTCTCGGGCTTGCAGGAAGACGATCCTGTGGGAACGGTGTGCACGGCAATCATCTTTATTCCTCCTGGCCGAAATACACTCCAGAATGTCCGGATAGGTATTTTTGGGATATATTTCTCACATTCGAAAGAGAGTGTCATTCGACGTGCCCTTTGCCGGTTTCGCGGGTGTGGGTTTTCGGACGGGCGCGAAACGTCTCCTCTCGTGCGCCACTGTCGGCCGGTTCACGCTCGGGGTGTCCTGCAGGGGGAGCGGGGGTGGTCCCGGTGTTCGCGTACTCCGAAGTGGTCGCCTCTGGGGCGGGGATGACGTTCAGTCAGGTGTGACGTCAGGCCTGAAGATGCGCCGCGGGCGGGTGTTCCCGGCCGGGCGGGGTGGGCGAGGGGCTGTCCGGGCGGCTTGCGGGTGGCCGATCGGCGTCGAACGGGAAGCCGGGAATGCATACCCCCCGGGGGTAGTGGGGAGGTGGCGGTCATGGACAAGACGAACTGGCACATCCGAGGCGAGTGGTTCGACGTCTGCAGCTGCTCCCTGCCCTGCCCCTGCACCTTCGCCCAGGCCCCCACCGACGGGGCCTGCCTGTTCACCCTGGTGTGGCAGATCCACGAGGGACACTTCGACGACGTACGGCTGGACGGCCTGGGCGTGGTGGCCCTGGGGGAGTTCGCCGGCAACATGTGGGAGAAGGACACCGACACCCGCATGAGCGTGATGTTCTACATCGACGCCAAGGGCACGCAGCGGCAGCGCCAGGCCCTGGAGGAGATCTTCCGCGGCAACGTGGGCGGCTGGCCGGGCACCTTCGGCTCGCTCATCGGCGAGGTACGCGAAGTGCGGTACGCCCCGGTTGTCTTCGAGGCCGCCGAGGACCTGGAGTACTGGCGTGCCTCGGTGGCGGACCAGGTGGACGTGGGCGCCAGGGCGCTGACCGGCCCCACCGCCGACCCGAGCCGCAGGGTCCAGCTGATCAACGCCCCCGGCGCGGAGGTCGGACCGGGGCAGGTGGCCACCTGGGGAGTCGTGTCCGCGGACCACGCCGAGGGCTTCGACTTCTCCCGCCGCTACCGCGGCGGATCGAGCAAACACTTCCCCTTCGACTGGCGCCCCACCTCCTGAGCGGACCGGAGGGGACCGGAGACGCGACGCCGGCCCCGCCGGGGAAGGGCCGGTGAACACCGGCGAGCCCGGGAGCACGAAGCGCCCCGGCCACGCGTGAGCGCGGGAATCACGCGCCCCACCCGAGAACACGGCCTGCCGAGAACGCCGACCGCTCCAGCGCACCCGTCACCCCGGCGCCGAGGCCCTAGGGTTGGGCCATGGCCGAGGAGACCCACAACAGCGTGAGCGGGCAGGCGGACGTCGTCGTCCAGGCCGGCCGCATCGGGGAACTGCACCAGCACATCCACACCACGGCGGCGGCCGAGCACCCGGTCCCGTATCAGCTGCCGCCGGAACTCGCCCACTTCGAGAACCGGCACGCCGAACAGGAATGCATCCGGTGTGCCGTCGACGAGCGGCCCGGCCGGGCGGGGCCGCTCACCGTCGTCCTGACCGGGATCGCCGGCATCGGGAAGACCGCCCTGGGCTTCCATGTCGCGCGCGGCCTCGCCGACCGCTACCCGGACGGGGTGCTCTCCCTCGACCTCGACGACCTGCGCCGGGACGGCGCCGTCGACGTGGCCGACGCCGTCGGCGATCTGCTCACCGGCCTGCACGTGCGCCCCGAATGGCTGGAGCGTTCGCTCGCGGCCCGCACCCGGCAGCTGTGGACCAGGACCAGGGACAAGCGGCTCATCGTCGTGATCGACAACGCCCGGTTCGGCAGCGAGGTGCTGCCGCTGCTTCCGGCGTCGCCGCACAGCCTGGTCATCGTCACCAGCCAGGGACCCCTGTACGACCTCGACGGCACGGCGGCCGTGGAGATCGCGGTGCCGCCTCTCGCCGCCGACGACGCCGTACGGATGCTCGCCGCCATCGTCGACGACCCCCGGCTGACCGCCGAGCCGGACGCCGCGGCCGCACTGGTCCAGGGCTGCGGCGGTCTGCCCGCCGCGCTCACCGTGGCCGGACAATGGGTGCGCAAGTACCGCAGGAAGAGCCTGTCCCGGCTGGTCGTCGAGCTGACCGGGGAACTCCACCGGAAGGGCATCCCCATGGTCGAGGCGGTCTGGGACGCTTCCTACGCCGGACTCGGCCCCGAGGCCGCCCGGCTGTACCGGCTGCTGCCCCTCTACCCGGCGCCGCTCGTCGAACCCGAGCCGGTCGCCGCCCTCCTCGGCCTGGACCTGGACGGCGCCCTCGACGCCCTGGCCGAACTGGAGTCGGCGGGCCTGCTGGAAGGCCGCGACGAGGGTTTCCGTATGCACGACCTGGTACGCGGCCACGCCGAGCGGCGCGCCCGGCAGGACACGGATGCCACGGACGATACGGACACCACAAGCGGCGTCCCCGGCGCCGTGGGCGCCACACGCGATCCGCTGGCCGCGCGCACCGCGCTCGTCCGGTGGTTCCGGCGCCAGGCCGCCCGCGCCGACCTGCTCGCCGCCGGCCCCCGGATGACCCTCGCCGCACCGCCCGCCCCGGCGGGCCCCTTCGACGGACCCGACGTCGACTTCGCCGGCAAGGCGGCGGCGCTGCGCTGGCTCGACGACCACCGGGCGGCACTGTACGGCTGTGTCCGGCTGGCGTTCGCGTCCGGACTCGACGAGGACGCCTGGGCGTTGTGCGAGCCGCTGTGGACCCACTTCCTCGACCACCCCCATTACGCGGACGTGATCGACGCCTTCCGGACCGGGGTGGCTGCCGCCGACCGGTCCGAACACCTCGGCGCCCGGATCCGGATGCGCTGCCAGCTCGCCAGGCCCCTGTGGGAACAGGGGCGTTACGCGGAGGCGGACGAGCATGTGCGGCGCGCGGTGGCGGCCTCCGAACACCTCGGCACGGACGCCGGAGAGCGCCGACTGCGGGCCTCCGCACTGGAGTTCGGCGGCCTGCTGGCCGCCGAGGCCGGTGACTGGCCCGGGGCCGTCGCCGGTTTCGAGGCGTCACGCGCGATCCACGCCGCGATCGGCAACGCGTACGGCGTCCTGCTCCAGACCTATCTGCTGGGCAAAGCCGCCCTCGGCAGCGGCGATGCCGACGCCGCCGTACGCCTGTTGAGCGAGGCCCACGAGGCCGCGCGGGAGTAGCACCGGGAGCGGCTGAGCGCCCGGGCCGGCTTCGAACTCGGCCGCGCGCTGCGCCTCGCCGGCCGTACGACGGAGGCGGAACCCCTGATGGCCGCGGCCCTCGCCGCCGCCCGCCGACGCGGCTCCGGCACCGACGAGAAGCGGATCCTGGACGAACTGTCCGCCCTCATGACGGACTTGGGGAGGGTGAGAGAGGCCGGGGAGTACGGCGCGGCCGCGCGGAATCTGGCCGAACAGGCCGGCGCGCTGCCCGCCGACGGCGGGGCATAGGGCCTGTCCGGCCCCGGTCCGCCGGGCAGGCTCCTGGGAGAGCCGCCCGGGCCGGGGCCGGTCACAACTCGCGGGCGTCGAGGTCGTCTTCCCGCGCCTCGGCGACCCGCACGCGGACCGTCACCGGCCCGACCTCGCACGACAGCGTCGCCGGCAGAAACGGCTCCCGGGTCGCGCCGAGCCACGCGTGCACCGCGGACACGACCGCCACCGGGTCCGGGCGGGCCACCCGCCCCGCCGCCCGGTGCGGCTCCACATGGACGAGCAGCGGGCCCACCCGGCGGTGCCGGAGCAGCAGACGGTCGGCCGAATCGATCACGGCGGCCGTACGACAACCGGGGAACTCGCCCAGCGTGTGCGCCGTCCAGCCGCCCGCGGTCCACGCCGTCCGCGCGCCGTAGGATCCGTGAGACCCGTAGGACCCAGGGGAACCGTACGGCCCGCCGGTCCCGTGCACACCGCCCGCCCCCGCCCCGCCGCCGGCCCCGTCGGCACCCTCGGGCACCCGGCGCCAGAGAACGGCCGCGCTCTGCGGCGCGCGCTCCCCGCCCGCCCGGTACTCGGCCGCCAGATGGTGCACCGGCTCGCGGGTGTCCGGCGGGAAGCGTGTGAGGACCACCCGGTCGCCCGCCACCTCGGCCCGCACCGCGTGGACGGCCGGCCGGTTCGGGCGGGGCGCGGGGCACCGGAAGGGGCGGGGCCGGGGAGCGCACGACGGCGGGTCCAGGTCCAGAAGCCGGTACAGCTCCCGCCGCAGGCTCTCCAGCGCGTGCCCCCGCCGGGCGAAGGCCGCCCCCGCCACGGCGCGGGTGTCGACGGCCGACGCGAGCCCGAGAGCCTCCTCCAGCCGCTCCGGCGTGGCCAGCGGTGGTACGGACCCGAGCAGCCGCGCCATCGGACTGCCCGGCACCAGCTCCACGCCCCCGTCGTACGCGCCGACGACCGGCCGCCCGAGCGCCGCCGCGTACAGGGCGGTGGACCCGTGGTCGGTCACCACCCCGTCGGCGGCGACGAGCAGCGCGGCCCACTCCTCGTACGGATCGGGCAGCAGCAGCCCGGCGGACACCGCCGGGGCGAGCTGCCGGGCCAGGTCGAAACGGCCGGTCTCGCTGTACGCGTTGGGGTGCAGCACCAGGGCGAACAGATACCCGTCGTGCGGGTGGCGGAGCAGCAGTTCGGCGGGCAGTTCGGGGCGGCGTTCGAGCAGCGACTCCGGTCCCCAGGTCGACACGAGGACGACGAGCCGGCGCGGGCCCGTGCCCAACGCGTCACGGTAGGACTCCCGGTGTGGGACGGAGGCGAGCAGCCGGTCCAGGGTCGGGTCCCCGACCACGGCGGCGCGTGGCCCGGCGGGTGGACAGGACCGGGCCAGCCGTTCGGCGTCCGCCTCGTGCGCCAGCGCGTAGAGATCGGCCCACGGCGCCCCGCCGGACGTCAGGAAATGCGGATCCAGGCCGGACGGCAGAGCCGCCGAACCCTCCTCGCTCAGCGCCTTGTTGAAGCCCGCCCCGTGCGGCAGCAGCGCCCGGGGCCCGGACAGGGTGCGCAGCTCGCCCTTGGGGCTCGCGGCAAGCACCAGATCGTGCGTGCCCCGCCGGGCCTCGTCCCAGGGAACGGTCCGTGCCCCGGCCCGGTCGAGCGCGGCCAGCGCCTCGGTGCCGAAGCGGGACCCGGGGACCAAGGTGAAGCGGGTGGCGATCCGGGGATCGCCCTCGAAGACGGGCAGTGCGTCGAGCAGCCGGTGCAGCGCCACCGCCGACCGCGCGGCGACCAGCACCACCCGCTGTCCGCGCCGCGCCCCGGGTTCCGGCCGGGCGGACGTCCCCACGGATGTCCCCGTCGATGCGTCAGCCGATGTGTCCGCGGACGTTCCCGCCGATGTCCCCGGCGCGAGATCGCCTCGCCCCCGCCTCGCGCTGGCGAGTGCTGGCTGGTCGGCGGGCGCCCCGTGCGGCATGGTCCCGATCGTACCGGCGCGGATCACTCCGCTCGCGCGCTCCGCGCTCCGTCCGGCCGCGCGACCGACACCAGATAGGAGGCGTACTCGTCGAGCGCGGCGCGGGCGAGCTCGTCGTCGCGGTCGATCAGCCAGGTGAGGGTCAGACCGTCGAGGACCCCGAGCCCGTGCCGGGCCAGGACCGCCATCGGTACGGTCCACTCGGCGCCGGCGAGCCGGGCCATCGCCTCCAGGGAGTCGCGGGTGACCCGGGTGTAGTGCGCGTACTGCCTGCGCGCCAGCTCCGCGAGGCCGGGCTGACGCAGCGCGTACTGTGTCAACTCGTACGTCAGCAGGTGCTCGTCCGGACTCTGCCGGATCCGCTCCCAGTACGCGTGCAGCGCCGTCCGTACGGCCGACTCGACGGACGTCCCGTCGACCGAGACCGCCGCGACCGCCGGGGCCGAGGCCCGCACCATGATCCGTTCGATCACGCTCTGGAGCAGTTCCTCCTTGGAGCGGAAGCAGTAGTGGAACGCGCCCAGCGGAAGCCCGGCCTCCGCCACCACCGCGCGCGTCGTCGCCCGGCCGACCCCGTCGCGGATCATGACCCGGATCGCCGCCTCGATCAGCTCCTCACGGCGTTCGTCGGCCGAACGTCGGCTCATACGGGGCTCCCGGGTGTGTCGGCGGCGGGCGGTCCGCGCACGCTACCCCACCCGGGCCGGCGACCCCGGTCCACGGACGCGGCCCACGGACCCGGTCCACGCATCCGGTCCGCCCGGTTCGCTCCACGGATCCGATCCGTACGGCCCGATTCACACGCCCGATTCACACGGCCCGGGCCGCGGGCGGCGGGTGACGCCGTGCGGCCCCGGGCAGAGGTGGAGGGAACTGCCCGGGGCCGGTCGACGGGCCGGTCCGGCGCCACGGGCGTACGCCGTCGGCCGCTCACGCGACCGGTGTCGAGGACGCGACATCGTGGCGATTGTCGGCACCGGCCGCAGTCACGGGCCCCCGGAGTCCCGGCACGGGCGCGACCGGTCCCGGCGCCGTTGGCACGGGACCGGTCGCACCCCGCCGGAACTCCGACGAGGACGGACAGGGCTGCCCCGGCGCGCCGGTGGGACGGATCCGTCCGCCCGGCTCGCCATCACCCCGCCGTGCTGCACTGTGGCCGTCCCCGAGCGGCCTTCCGGCTGGTCGGGCGTCCACACCGGACAGCTTGTCCCGCTGCCGAGCCGATTTCTACGCGCAGTTTTTATGAGGAATAACGGCGCCAGGAATTAGGCTCCCGGTGCGGTGTCCACACGCTCCACGGGGGACGACAGACCATGGCGATGAACAAGCCCGCGCTGAAGGCGCTCCTGATGGAACGGCGGGCGCTGATCGAGCCCGAGCAGTACGGACTCGCCCGGCCGACCGGGCAGGGCCGCCGCGCCCAGGGCCTGTCCCAGCAACAGGTCGACGAGCTGACGGCACGCGCGCTGCACACGTACAACCGGCTGGAGACCGGCCGCTATCCGCACCCGCCGGTCGACTACCTCCGCCAGGTGGCCCGGCTGTTCCGGCTCAACGAGCAGGAGTGGGGCAGCCTGTGCCGGTACGCCGGCATCGGCGACCCGCCCGCCCCGCTCAGCACGGTCTCCGGTCTGGAGGTGCCCGGCGTGTGGCAGGACGCGGTCGACGGGATCTCCCACATGGCGTACGTGACGGACGCCTCCTGGAACACGCTCGCCTACAACGAGGCATGGGCCGCGTTCTTCGCCGGGCGGCGGATCCCCCGGAACATGATGCGGTGGATCCTCCTCGACCCCGACGGCCGCGAGACCCTGCTCCAGTGGGACACCGTCTGGGCGCCGGCCGTCCTGCCGCAGCTGCGTGCGGCGCTCACCCTGCGTCCCGACGACGAGACGCTGCTGCGGATCGCCCGTGAGGCGGCGCTCGATCCCGATCTGCGGCCACTGTGGGACGCGGGCGGCGCCTCCATCCACCCCGACGGCGACGAGCGCCCGATCCTGCACCCCGGGCACGGGCCGGGGCACGTCGCCATCTGCGCCGCCCAGCCGATGACCGCGCCCGGCTCCCGGCTGGTGATCCTCGCCTTCCACGCGGGGGCCAGGAAGTCGCACACCAGGATTCCCATGCTCCGGGCCCGTCCCGTGTCCTGACGCCGCACCACTCTCACGGCGGGGAGCCGCACGGGACGGCGGCGCCTCGGGCGCTTCGGGGCGGGGGGTACGAGCAGTGGCCCGGGGCGGACCGAGGGCGATCCGAGGGCGATCCGGGGGTGGTCGGACGGTGTTCCGGGGGCGATCCAGGGGTGCTCCGGCGGTGGCGTCGCGGCGCGGCACAGGACCGTGCGGCGCGGTGCGGCGGGCGTCATCCCGTAGGGTCGGCGGATGGCCAAGTACTTCGACGTGCACCCGATCTCCCCGCAGCCCCGCACCATCGGCACCGTGGTCGACAGCCTCCGTGCCGACGCCCTCATCGCCTACCCCACCGACTCCTGCTTCGCGCTCGGCTGCCGGATCGGCAACCGCGAGGGACTGGAGCGGATCCGTTCCATCCGGCACCTCGACGACCGCCACCACTTCACGCTGGTCTGCGAGAACTTCGCCCAGCTGGGCCAGTACGTCCAGGTCGACAACGACGTCTTCCGCGCGGTGAAGGCGGCCACCCCGGGCAGCTACACCTTCATCCTGCCCGCGACCCGCGAGGTGCCGCGCCGTCTCCAGCACCCGAAGAAGAAGACCGTCGGTGTGCGGATCCCCGACCACACCGTGACCCGGGCGCTGCTCGCCGAGCTCGGTGAACCGCTCCTGTCCAGCACCCTGCTGCTGCCCGACGAGGACGAGCCGATGACGCAGGGCTGGGAGATCAAGGAGCGGCTCGACCACGTCCTCGACGCCGTCGTGGACTCCGGCGACTGCGGCACCGAGCCGACCACCGTCGTCGACTTCTCCAGCGGGGAGGCGGAGATCGTCCGGCGCGGGGCGGGGGACCCGGCCCGCTTCGAGTGACCCGAGCACGAGGGGTCGAACGGGTGGAGGGCCGGCCGCCCGGACGGCCGGGCGGAGGGGCCGGAACACGGATGCGGCCGACGGCCGAGCGCCCGTACGCTCCCGGTGACGGGGGAGGCGGAGTGGACATCACCGTGCAGTGGGTCAGGACCTTCTGGACGAAGGAGTCCCGGGGCGGACCGGCCGCCACCCGCAGGAACGCGCTGCCGGCCGGATTCCCCCTCCCCGACGAGGTGCCGTACGGGAGCCCCGGGGCCTCCGGATCGTTCTCCCCGCCCCTCTCCTCCCCGTCCTCCGGGTTCGCCCACTACGTCGAGATGGCGGAACGGGACGGGTTCGCGCCGCGCCCGATGGTCCGGAACCTCGACGAGGTCGGGCTCAGGCTGCGCGACGAAGGCGACCGGCTCCGGGTGCTCGCCCGGGTCGAGCCGCTGTGCGGGGTACCGCCCCGGCGGCGCAGGCCGCCGGCCGTACGGCTGCTGCCCGGGCAGTGGGTCCGCTGGCAGCTCAACTACCGGTTCTCCAGCGCCGTCGGGCTGCGCGACTGGCTGTACTGGCTCGACACCTTCAACATCGCGTACGGCCCCCGGGACCGGGACGTCTTCCTGACCGAACCGACCGTCCTCATCGACGAGCGCGGATCGCTGCGATAGGGCCGGGTGAGGCGACGACCAGGGGATTCCGGGGGATTTCGGGACGCTCCCGCCGACCCGACCTGCCCTTTTCCCGGTGCGGCGGGTTAGTGTGCTCTGTCGGAGAAGCGGACGAACGGAGGCCGACCATGAGCAGGAACCGTGCCGGCCGGCCGCCCGGCAGCCGGACCAACGCTGCCGGGCTGACCCAGCGGCAGCAGCAGATCCTCGACATCATCCGGTCCCACACACAGGACCATGGATTCCCGCCCTCGATGCGGGAGATCGCGGCCGCCGCCGGACTGCTCAGCACCTCCAGCGTGTCCCACCAGATCCGGGCCCTGGAGAAGAAGGGCTTTCTGCGGCAGGATCCGCAGCGTCCGCGCGCGTACGTGGTCGCCGAGGCCGAAGCCGGGACCGCGACGCTGCCCGGGCGCGCGCCGCTGGGCCCCCTCGGGGCCGGAGTGCGGGGCCTGGGCCGGGAGCGGGCGGCGAGTCAGGCCGTGACCGTGCCCCTGGTCGGCCGGATCGCGGCCGGTGTACCCATCACGGCCGAGGAGCTGGTGGAGGACACCCTGGTGCTGCCCGCCCAGGTCGTCGGTTCCGGACGGCTGTTCGCGGTGACCGTCGTGGGCGACTCGATGCGGGGCGCGCAGATCGAGGACGGTGACGTGGTGATCGTCCGCGCGCAGGAGACGGCGGACGACGGCGACATCGTCGCCGCGATGCTGGACGGCGAGGCCACCGTGAAGCGCCTCGCCCACCGGGGCCCGCACGCCTGGCTGATGCCGGAGAACCCGCGCTACGAGCCGATTCCCGGCGACGACGCGGTGATCCTCGGCAAGGTCGTCTCGGTCTTCCGTACGCTCTGAACCGCCCACCGGAACTCACCCGGACCTCACCCGGGACTCACCCGGACCTCACCCGGGACTCACCCCGGCCTTCCGGGCCCCGGCCCCGGCCCCAAGGACGGGGACCGAGCGGAACAACGAACGGGCGCGTCCGGACAGGTCCCCGTGAGGGGCTGTCCGAACGCGCCCGTTCGATGTGTCCGGCTTCCCGGCTTCCCGGCTTCCCGGCCCGCCCCGCGCGCCGCGCGAGGGCCGAGGGCCCGATTGCCGGGGGTCCGTCAGGAGTGGCGGTTGGTGCCGTCGCCCACCGGGGCCGACGCGTCCTCGGGGGACGTCCGCGGACTCGGCATCACCGCGGACGGTTCCGCTTCGGCGGCGGCCGGCCGGAACCGGCGCGTCAGCAGTGCGGCGATCGGCTCGGTGTAACGCGCGGTCAGCGGGCCGACGATGACCAGGATGAGCACGTACGCCGTGGCGAGCGGGCCCAGGGAGGGCTCGATGCCCGCGCTGACGGCGAGGCCCGCGATGACGATCGAGAACTCGCCGCGTGCCACGAGCGTGCCGCCCGCGCGCCAGCGGCCCTTGACCGAGATACCGGCACGGCGCGCCGCCCAGTAGCCCGTCGCGATCTTCGTACCGGCCGTGACCACGGCGAGCGCGAGGGCCGGGAGCAGCACCGGCGGGATGCTGGAGGGGTCGGTGTGCAGGCCGAAGAAGACGAAGAAGACGGCCGCGAACAGGTCCCGCAGCGGGCTGAGCAGATTGTGCGCGCCCTCCGCCGCCTCGCCGGACAGGGCGATGCCGACCAGGAACGCGCCGACGGCGGCCGACACCTGGAGCTGCTGGGCGACACCCGCGACGAGCAGGGTCAGACCGAGCACCACGAGGAGCAGCTTCTCCGGGTCGTCACTGGAGACGAAGCGGGAGATGAGCCGGCCGTAGCGGACGGCGAGGAAGAGCACGAGACCCGCGACGCCGAGCGCGATGGCGAGGGTGACGCTGCCCGCGGCGAGACCGACGCCGGCCAGCAGGGCCGTGATGATCGGCAGGTAGACCGCCATGGCCAGGTCTTCGAGAACCAGGATGCTCAGCACCACCGGCGTCTCGCGGTTGCCGAGCCGGCCGAGGTCGCCGAGGACCTTGGCGATGACGCCGGAGGAGGAGATCCAGGTGACACCGGCGAGGACGACGGCCGCGACCGGTCCCCAGCCGAGTATCAGAGCCATCGCCGCGCCGGGCAGGGCGTTGAGGGTGGCGTCGACGAGACCGGCGGGGTACTGGGTCTTGAGGTTGCCGACCAGGTCGGACGCCGTGTACTCCAGACCCAGCATCAGGAGCAGCAGGATGACGCCGATCTCGGCGCCGATGGCCACGAACTCCTCGCTCGCGCCGAGCGGCAGCAGCCCGCCCTCACCGAAGGCGAGGCCGGCGAGGAGGTAGAGCGGGATCGGGGAGAACTTCAGCCGGCCGGCGAGTCGGCCGAGGAGGCCGAGGCTGAGGATGATGGCACCGAACTCGATGAGGAAGACGGCGGACGAGTGCATGGATCACTCCCTTTCGAGTATCAAGGCGGCGGCGTCGACCCCTTCACGGGTGCCGATGACGATGAGGGTGTCCCCGCCGGCGAGACGGAAGTCGGGGCCGGGGGAGGGGATGGCGTCGGCGCGCCGCAGCACGGCCACGATCGACACACCGGTCTCGGTCCGCATCCGGGTGTCCCCGAGGACGCGGCCGTTCCAGTGGGAGGAGGCACTGAGTTCGATCCGCTCGGCGACCAGACCGAGGTCCGTGGTGGAAAGCAGGCTGGGGCTGTGGTGCGAGGGCATCAGCGCGTCGATGAGCGCCTCCGATTCGTTCGGGGTCAGCCGCACCGACAAGGAGCATTCGTCGGGATCGTCGCGGTTGTAGGTGTTGAGCACCCGGGTACCGTCCCGGCTCGCGACGACCGACAGACGGCGGTCCTCGCGGGTGGTCAGGTCGTAGCGGACACCGATTCCGGGCAGCGGGGTGCGGCTCATGCGCGCTGCGGGCATGGCGAATCTCCTGGGGATGGGCAGGCCGAAGGAGACGTCCCGGGGAACGGGCGTCTTGGCAATTACTTTACCCAGGCAACAAACTGGCGAATTCGGCGGGAAAATGGCCGCGATCCGGGCATTTCGCCTCCGTCTGGCGACGGCTGCTCGGTGTCGAATGTGTCACGGTCGGCGACGGCGGACGGTGACCGGGGGGCCGTCGGGCCGTCGTGAGGCGGGCCGGACCTCGGCTGCCCGTCACGGTCCGTCACGCCCTTCGCCTCCCTCGCATCCGTCACGGCCCATCGGGCTCGGAGGTCCGCGACGGCCCGGCCCAGCCGGCCCGGCTCTCTTCGCGGCTCAGAGTTCCGCGACATCCCCCTGGGCGATCTCGACGTCCCGGTGCAACAGGGCCAGACCCGTGGCCGCGGAACCCCCGGCGACCCCGCACAGCAGCGCCATGACGAGGAGCGCGGGCGCCATCCGCCGCGTCGGGGCGCGGCCCATCAGGGCCCTCACCCGGGCCGGTACGGGGCCGCCCGCCGCGCCCGGCGCGAACGCGGGCCGGTCCGTACGTCCCCCGGTGGCGGCGAGCGCGGCCCGCCCCACGGCCCGCGCCGTCAGACTGCGGTCCCCGGCCGCGCGGGCCGCCGCCTCGTCCGCGGCGCGCTCCGCCGCGTACGACACCTGCCGCACCACGCCGCCGAGCGCCGGATGACACCAGCCAGCGAGCCGGCCGACGGCCAGGAAGAGATGGTGGCGCCCGGCCAGATGGGCTCGCTCGTGCGCGAGCAGCGCCTCGCGCTCCGGTGCGCTCAGCGCGCGCAGCATCCCGGTCGTCACCACGATCCGGTCCGCCCGGCGGCGGGTGCCGGGCAGCGCGTACGCGTCCGCGCGCGGGTCGTCGACGACGCACAGGCCGCCGGCGTGCGGCAGTCCGGCCAGGTCCTCGTGGGCCGCACGGAACCGGCGGACCTCCGCGAGCGCCCGCCGTACGGCGACGGCCGCGGTGACCGCGAGGGCGCCGGCGGCCGGTGCGGCGGCGCCCAGCACCAGGGCGCGTGGCCCGGTCTTCAGGGGGCGGACGAGTTCGGCGAGGTGCGCGAGCGGCGGCAGGGCGAGGGCCGGCGGCAGCAGCAGGGCGCCCAGGCAGGCCAGCACCCCGAGGGCGAGGGCCGCGGCGGCCGAGGTGACCGTCCACAGGGCGATGTCGGGCCGGACCCGTTCCGCCACCCGCCGGGCGAGCGGCGGCAGCCCCCACGGCAGGGCCAGTGGGAGCAGGAGGAAGGGGAGCGGTGCCGTGGGCAGCAGCGCCGACAGGGTCACTGGCCGCCGTCCTCCAGCAGGCGCCGCAGCTCGGCCTCGTCCTCGGGGTGCAGGCCCTCGACGAAACGGGCCAGGACCAGACCCCGGTCGGCGTCCTGGTCCAGCTCGCGGTGCATCCGGCGGGCGGTGAGCCCGTGCGCGTCCTCGACCGGGTGGTACGCGAAACCGCGCCCGGCGGGGCTGCGGTCGATCGCCCCCTTCTCGTACAGCCGGGCCAGCAGGGTCGCCACCGTGGTGCGGGCGAGGGGCTGGGGTATCGAGGCCCGGATCTGGGCCGCCGTGCGCGGGCCGCCCGCGGCCCACAGCGCGGCGAGCACACTGGCCTCCAGCTCGCCCGAGGGGCGCCGCTCGTTCTCCGTGTCCGCCATCGGAACCTTCGTCTCCGCACTTTCGTCTACAGTGAAGTAGACCGACTACTGTTCTGTAGACACAGGATACGCGGTCGCTGCTTTCCGCTGCCCCGGCCCCGGACGTACGCTCCGGCGCCCCCGCCGACCCGAAGGGCCGAGCCGATGCTCCCGCCGCCCGCCGCCGTGCCCCCGCTCACCCCTCTGGCGGTGAACGTGCTGGACGCGCATTCCCTGCTCGCCGCCTTCGGCACACTGGGCATCGCGGTCGTCCTGTTCGCCGAGACCGGCCTTCTCGTCGGTTTCTTCCTGCCGGGGGACTCGCTGCTCTTCACCGCCGGACTGCTGTGCGCCGGTTCCAAGGCCGTGCCCGGCCATCTCTCGCTGCCCTGGGTGCTGACCGCCGCGGCGGCGGGTGCGCTGGCCGGTGCCCAGACCGGATACCTCCTCGGCCGGCGGGCCGGACCGGCCTTCCTGGCGCGCTCGAGATCGCGGAAGATCGCCGAGGGCGCCGCCCGGGCGGGTGAGATCCTCCAGCGGTACGGCTACGCGAAGGCGATCGTCCTCGCCCGCTTCCTGCCGCTCGTCCGCACCGTGCTCAATCCGCTCGCCGGTGTCCTCGGCGTCCCGGCCCGTGTCTTCACGGTGTGGCAGGTGCTCGGCGGTCTGCTGTGGACCGTCGGCGTGACCCTCGCCGGATACGCGCTCGGCGCGTCCGTGCCGAACGTCGACCGCTATCTGCTGCCCGTCATCGCCGCCGTGGTCGCGCTCTCCCTGGTGCCCGTGGCCCTGGAGGTGCGCAAGGCCCGCCGGACCCGGCGCGCCGGTGCGGAGGCCCGGCCGTGATTCCTCCGGCCCCGCTCGCCGCGACGGCCCGAGCGCCCATGCCGCCCTTGCCGCATCAGCCGCCCCCGCCGCATCGGCCGAGTCGGATGAGACCGATGGATCAGCCGATACCGCCGCATTCGACGAACCGGACGAATCGATGGACCCGATGGACCCGATGAACCTTCCGCACGCTCTGCCCGTCGCGGCCGCCCCCGTGACCACCGGCTACGACGGGGCCGGTATCGACGGCTCCGCCTACCTCGATGTGGTGCGCGCGGCGCAGGACGCGCCGGGCTGGCTCGACCGTGCCGTCGGCCTCTACTCCTCGTACGGGCTCGCGGTCTTCGCCGTCCTGATGCTCTACGGCTGGTGGCGCGCCCGTGTGCGGGGCGAGCGCGAGCGCGCCGTGCGGGCGCTGGCCGCGCCCCTGCTCACCGTCCTGGCGTTCGTGGTGAGCACCCTGGTCAAGTCCGCGGTACGCGAACTGCGCCCGTGCCAGTCGCTGCGCGCCGTCACCCTGGAGGCGTGCCCGGCGCCCGGCGACTGGTCCTTCCCCAGCAACCACGCCACGATCGCGGCGGCCGCCGCGATCGCCCTGTGGTTCGTGTCGGCCCGGCTCGGTGTCATCGCGAGCGTCTGCGCGCTCGCGATGGCAGCCTCGCGGGTGTGGGTGGGGGCCCACTACCCGCACGACGTGGCCGTCGGAATCGTGGTCGGCGCCCTGGTCGCCCTGGCGCTGGGGCTGCTGGTGAGGGCCCTCGCGCCGGGGCTGGCCGGGCGGATCGGCCCGCTGGTCAGAGCGGGCGGTCCGGGCCGGGTTCCGGGGGCGTCTGCTTGACCTGGTAGACGGCGCGGGGCTCCGCCTCCTCGCCGTCCCGCTTCATGGCCCGCGCCTCGCTCTTGAGGATGCGCAGCGAGGTGCCCGCGCTGCGGGTGAGGCCCGGCAGCTTGCGGATCCCGACCAGGACGATGACGACGATCAGGAGTATCGCCAGTTCACTCAAGCCGAACATGATCAGCCCTCCTCGTTCTCGTCGTCACCCTCGAAGAAGTCTCCCACCTCGTCGACGACCTCGGCGGCGACCATGCCGCCGACCACGCCCACCGCGAGACCGGCCGCTCCGGCGGCGATCGCGGTCCCCACACCGGGGCCCGAGCGGTGTCCGCCGTCGTGTCCGCCACCGTGGCCGTGAGGGCCGCCGTGGCCGTCGGCGTGGCCCTTGTGGGGGTCGTACGCGTCGTACCCGTGGTGCTGTCCGTACGCGTGATGCGCCGCCGCGGCCTCGTACGCTGCGTGCCGGTCGAGCAGCCGGGCGATCCAGCCGTCCACCTCGGTCGTCCAGTCGGGCCGTCCGGCCTCCTGGTGGCCCACCGTGAACAGGGACAGCGCGTCGTCGCCCGAGGACAGGAACCCGCCGCGCCGGTCGGCCTCCAGGACCACGTCGACACCGGCCGGTCCGGCCAGGAACGTCACCTCCAGCTCGTTCATCCGGTGCGTGTACCGGGGCGCGGGGACCAGCTCGATCTCCTGGTAGAACGGCAGCTGCTGCCCGCTGCCGCCGATGTGGCCGAGTTCGAGGTCGGCGGACTTGAAGCCGAAGCCCAGTTCCCCGAGCGCCTCCAGGACCGCCTCCTGGGCGGGCAGCGGGCGCACCGCGAGCGGATCCAGGTCGCCCTTGTCGCGCGCGCCGGCGATGCCCAGCTCGGTACGGACGCCCAGCACGACGCCCAGGCTCTGCCCGTGCAGTTCGGTGACCGGCGTCTCCCAGGGCAGCGGGAAGCTGAACGGGACCGACCGCCGCTCCTCCGCGCCGAGCCGGAAGTTGCCCCCGACGACATGGCGGTGGAAGACGACGGTGCCCTCCGACTCGCCCTCGGCGTGTTCGGCCTCCACCCGGGCGACCAGTTCGAGCGTGATGTGCTCGATCGTGAACTCCGCGCCCCCGCCGCGCAGCTGGACCTGCCCGCCGAGCTGGCCGCCGGGCGTCACCGCGCCGGGATCGAGGACCGTGTCCACGGCGGGACCGCCGACGCCCAGCGAGCCGAGCAGCCTCTTGAACACCATCGTGGCGTCCACTCCTTCGTCACATGCGGAATGCTTCTGCCTGCACTTCTACGTGACTGTAGAGCATCGACCGGCCCCGCAGGATCGAACAGGTACGCTGCCGCGTAGCAGTGCCAAACAGAGGGAACGATTCAGCTCATGCGGCGTCAGAAGAACAAGTGGATAACGGTGTTGACAGCGGCGGCGCTGCTCGCCCTGGCCGGGTGCGAGGGAGTCGACTCCGGCCCGGCCGGACCGGAGTCGAAGGACCACGCCTCGGCTACGGCTACGGCTCCGGGTTCGCCTTCGCGGACCGGTGACGCGCCGGCTCCGGGTGCCACCCCCACCGCCAAGCCCACCCGGACCTCCACCCCCCGTCCATCGGCCGGCGACGGCACGCTGCCCGGCATGCCGACCGCGACCCAGGCCCGCCGCCAGCTCGCCGGCCTCACGGTGGCCCCGCAGGGGACGATGACCGGCTACAACCGCGACAAGTTCCCCCACTGGGCGGGGCAGGGCGACAGCTGCGACACCCGCGAGACGATCCTGCAGCGGGACGGCAAGGGAGTGCAGCGCGACGCGCAGTGCCGGGCCGTCTCCGGCCGCTGGGTCAGCGTGTACGACGGCAAGGTCATCACCTCCGCGTCCGGGCTGGACATCGACCACACCGTGCCGCTCGCCAACGCCTGGCGTTCCGGGGCCCGTTCGTGGACCCAGGAGCAGCGCAAGGCGTTCGCCAACGACCTGAGCCACCCGCAGCTGCTGGCCGTCTCGGCGTCCTCCAACCGCTCCAAGGGCGACCAGGGCCCGGACACGTGGCAGCCTCCGCTGGAGTCGTACTGGTGCGCGTACGGGCGGTCGTGGACCTCGGTGAAGTCGACGTACGGCCTGACGGTGACCTCCGCCGAGAAGGCCATGCTCGGCCGGATGATCGCCACCTGCGGTTCCTGACTCCCGCCCGGCGGGGCGGAGCTCCGTACGACGGACCGAGAGGCCCGTACGACGGAACGGACCGCCCCGTACGAGGAACGAGAGGCCCCGGCGGTGCCGTCACGGCGCCGCCGGGGCCTTGTCCGTCTCCCGCCCGGAGCGGATCAGCGTCCGGTCCGGGGACGGGTTCGGGGGCCGGGCCGGGAGCCGGTCAGGACCGGGCCACCGTGACGTCGAAGAGCGAGTAGCCCCAGCCGGTCGCCCGTTTCACCCCGTGCACCCGGACGTACCGGGCCGACTGCGAGGCGAACGTCGCCGTGTCGATGCCGCCGTCCCCCGCGTCCGTGGACCACACGGTCCGCCAGGTGCTTCCGTTGTCCGACAGCTCGATCCGGTAGCCGCGTGCGAACGCCTCCTCCCAGTCGAGGGTCACCCGGCCGACCTGGCGCGGCTCGCCCAGGTCCACCTGCCACCACTGGTCGTCGGACCACTCGCTCGCCCACCGCGTCCCGCTGTCGCCGTCCACGGCCAGGGCGGGGGCGAAGTTCGTGAACGGGTTCCACCACTGGGTGCTGGACGCCGAGGCCGCCCGTCCGGCCGCCAGATCGACACCCGTCTCGTGCCGCTCGGTCGCCTTCCAGGTCGTCAGATACGTCTCGGCGCCCCGGGCCAGATCGTTCACCACATCCTGGCCGCCCGGCGTGAGCCGGATCTGCTCCACCCAGTCCGGGACCAGACCGTTGTGCGCGGCGCCGTCGGTGTTGATGTCCCAGGTCCGCTCGCCGGTGACCTGGCGGTCGAGGACCGTACCGCCGTCGAAGCTGCGGAACGGGTACGTCACGGCGTTCGAGGCGCCCGGGCCGACCGGAGCCGGCCAGCCCCCGACGCCGTTCATGTCCGTGCCATAGCCGAGCCCGGCGCCGTACTTGCGGCGCAGTGCGGCGTTCTGCGCCGCCTCCCCGACGAAGCCCTCGGCGCTGTGCATGTACGGGGCGATGAAGCCGCCCAGCCGGTAGACCCGCTCGGACCACTCCAGGTCCATCCAGCTGTGGCTGGAGATGACGCCCGGGTATTTCTCGGCCTCCACGATGTCCAGCGCCCGGCCCGCCGCCTTCACGCTCATGTGGTCGAGCTCCAGCATCATGCCGCGGTGCGTCATGCCCTTGAGGGCGTACTCGCCGAGCCGGGTCAGCCCGCGCGTGTTGCAGCGGGCGTCGGAGGCGTACGCCGGGACGGTCACGCCCGGCGGCAGCTTCTCCGCCATCGCGGGCGGTGCGGTCAGCCCGATCGGGTTGTCGTGCTGCGCGCCCGCGCACTTCTCGGTGGCCCAGAACGTGCCCGTCGACAGGAACTGGCCGATGTTCACGGCGACTCCGGTGGTGCCGGTGTCGAACCGTACGCCGCACAGCGCGTTGTCGAACTTGTGGCACAGGAACATGCTGCGCACGCCCATCCCGTACAGCTCGTCGAG
This sequence comes from Streptomyces sp. NPDC046203, assembly GCF_040646255.1. Taxonomy (NCBI): domain Bacteria; kingdom Bacillati; phylum Actinomycetota; class Actinomycetes; order Kitasatosporales; family Streptomycetaceae; genus Streptomyces; species Streptomyces sp. NPDC046203. The sequence goes on from NZ_JBEYZX010000001.1 coordinate 198,329, forward strand.
ACCCTTGTCGATGTCGGCCTTCGAGCACTGCGCGACATCCAGGATCTGCTTGCAGCCGAACGGTTCGGAGGTCTCCACGCCGAGCACCACCGCGAGTTTGCCCTGCTCGACGACCGAGCGGGCCTGGGCGGAGTCGGTGACGACACGGAACCAGCCCTTGCCGGGGCCGCCGTACATCCGGTCGATGTAGTCCTGGAGCTCGAAGGTCTTGCGGGCCTCCAGGCGGATGGCGTCCATCTCGTCACAGCCGCGGTCGCGGGGCAGGAGCGAGCAGATCAGCCCGTTCGTCACCAGGTCGTTGACCAGGACCCGCTGGCCGCCGCGCCAGGCCCGCTCGACCCACGCGTAGTAGTTCTGCTGATGGCTCAGCGAGTCGTGGGCCGGCCAGTCCTTGAAGGTGGGCCAGCCGACCGGGTCGTGGGTGCCGTCGTCGCCGCCGGTCAGGTGCTCGAAGATGGCGCCGACGCCGTCGGGATAGTGCTCCGGGCAGTCCTTGAGCGCGTCGGCGACACCCGCGGGGGAGAAGGTCGCGCCGCAGATCATGCGGCCGCCGAAGCCCTCGTTGGACATCAGATGGTTGTGCGCGTCGACGAAGCCGCGCACCTTGCCCTGGGAGTCGGTGCCCGTGAAGGGGGCGCCGGTGGCGTCGATCCGGGAATCGGGGGCCGGGCGGGCGGTGGGCTCCCACCAGGAGCCGCCCGTGCCGGCGGCGGGCACCGGGCCCGCGCCGAAGAGAACGGTGGTCAGCGCGATGAGCAGGGACACGAGGGCGAACCGGCCGCCCGGCCCGCGTCGTGGTGATCGATTCATGTCGGCGATGCCTTCGGTCATGGGGGATACCGGGCAGTGAGCGGCGCGTGATGTTTCCGTGGGTAACGGCGGCTCGGGCCGAGGATCGCGAGGAACGAGGAGTGAGTCAATAGTCCGGGTCAAACGACCTATTGACGGAGCGTCGGATGAGGGTGCGCGGTTGTGAATCCGGTGCGAGGGAGGCGTGAGGGTGCGGTGGGGGCGCGAGGGGGGCGCGGGGAGGGGAACGCGGGGGAGCGAGGGGAGGGGCAGGGCGCGGCCTCGCCGCGCGGACATGTCCGGGAACGACCCTCCCGTCGCCCCGGATGTTCCTCGGCCCGTGTCGAGCAGCCCCGCGGCTATCCCTCGATCAGGGCGACCATGTGCTGTCCAGGAGCGCTTCGGCGGCCCGCGCGTCGCCGAGGACGAGGAATTGCAGCGTCACCCCGTCCCTGGTCATCACCCGGATCGCCGCGTCCACCAGCTGCCGGCGCCGTTCGGCCGACGGCATCCGTGCCATGCGCCCCTCCTCGCGTTCGGGCGCCGGCGTAGCCGTCCGGGCGCGGGCGCCCGTCGGCGCCCGGAGGCGCGGCCCGGGGCCGGCGGCCGGGGGAAGCCGCGGGCCCCGGACCCCGGGCCCGGACCGTCGGCTCAGCCCATGCTCTGCCCGTACACCCGGTCCACCGGCATGCGTACGAGCACCCGCCGGTCGTTCACCATCGCCGACCGGTACTCGGCCCAGTCCGGGTGCTCCCCGGACGCGAGCCGGTAGTACTCCACCAGCGCCTCCACCTCGGGCCCGTTCGGATCGGTGCCCGGTCCGATCAGGGTGACCGTGCCCTCCGCGGTGGCCCACGACCGGCCGTTCGGGGCGGTCACCTCCAGGGCGGCGCGCGGATCGCGCCGCAGGTTCGCCGTCTTGGCGCGGCCCTCGGTGACCGACACGTACAGGGTCTCGGTCGCCGGGTCGTAGTACGGCATCACGGGCGACAACTGCGGCCGCCCGTCGGCCTTGAGCGTGGCGAGGACGCCGAGACGGCTCTCGGCGAGCAGGGTGCGCGGGTCGTACGAAGAGGAGGTCATGTTCACAGTCAAGTCGCCCCGCACGCCGTCTTGTTCCTCACATCCCGGCTTACTCACCCGATAAGAGCAACTTCGGCAAGTCGGGGGCCGTCGGGTGACGTGGGGAACCGGCCGCCGGAGGCACGACGCCCCTCGCGTCCGCCCTCGCGTCCGCCCTCGCGTCCGCCCTCGCGTCCGCCCTCGCGTCCGTCCCTCTCGTACGTGGCCCACGCTCCGGATTTCCGCGAAGGCCGGCCCCCGCCGGAGACCGGGCGCACGAACCGGGTTCACCAGGGGAGGAGGTCCCGTCCTCCCGGGTGCGCATCGGCGACCGCCAGCGCGGTGACCGCGCCCGCGAGGCCGAGGACGGCACCGGCGAAGACATCGCCCGGATAGTGCACGCCCGTGTGGACGCGCGAGTAGCCGACCGCTCCGGCGAGGACGCCGAGCGGGACCGCGGCGGGCGGCAGCACCACGCCCACCGCCGTCGCGAAGGCGACCGCCGAGGCCGTGTGTCCGGACGGGAAGGAGGCCGAACTCGGCATCGGCACCTGCCGGTCCACCGAGACCCGGGCCGCTTCGCGGTCCGGGCGCGCCCGCCGTACCAGCCGCTTCCCGAAGAGGTTCGCGGCGGCGGAGGCCAGGGCGACGGCGCCGATTCCGGCCGCCGCGGCCCGGCGGGGCCGGCCGTCGGCGAGGGCGAGGAGCGCGGCGATCGACAGCGAGATCTTGGAGTGGTCGGCGGCGTGCGACAGGCGGCGCAGCCCCCGGTCGAGCGTGGGGGTCGGGGTCGCCGCGACCGCCGCGTACAGGGCGCCGTCCACCGCGCGCAGATCGGACAGGACCGCCCGCACCGCCGCCCTGCCCCGGGGCCGGGCTGCCGCAGGGAGGGCGGAGGAGGTGGGGCCGGGATCGGAATCGGGATCGGGAGCCCGGGCGGGGGCGGGCTGTTCAGTCATCGGACCCTCCTCGGGGACGGCGGCGGAACGCGAGGACGGCGATCAGCCGCCAGTCCGGGGGCGGCGTGGGCGGCACCGTGCCGGGCCGCTCGCGGGGGAGCCGGACCCGCAGCGCGCGTGGCCGCAGCGTGCACACGACGGGAGTCGGCAGGCGCATCGCCTCGCCGTCGACGGCGACGGGCAGGGTGCCGGGGTCGCCGGAGTCGCCAGAGTCCGAATCGGAGCCGTCGGACCCGGAATCGGCGCCGCCGGACCCCTGACCAGGGCCGTCGGACTCCGAACCGGAGCCATCGGGCCCCGGGCCAGGGCTGCCGGCCCCCGGATCGGAGCCGCCGTCGGAGCCCGCGGTGACCTCGACCCGGTGGGCGGTCAGGACGCTCAGACCGGGGGACTGCTGACCGCGCACGGCGAGATCGGCCGCCTGCGCCGCGCCCTCCACCCGGATGCCGATCACGCCCAGCTCGCCGCCGTCCAGCCGGATCCGCCGGCCCCCGCCGAGCGGATCGGGCGAGGCGTACGGATTGTTGCTGACCAGCAGCGCCTGCTGGGCCGGGAGCGGGGCGGCGTCCACCCGCGCGTCGAGCCGGCGGCCCGCACCGCCCGCGAGCAGGTCGGGCATCGTGTTCAGCGCCGTCTCCGCCTTGGCTTCCCGGTACTCGGGACGCTGCACCACATCCGCGTACACCCCGAACGAGACCGTGTTGACGAACGCCCGGCCCGCGACCTCGCCGAGGTCCACCCGCAGTTCCTCACCATCGGTCAGGGCGTCCAGACAGCGCACCGGGTCGGCCCGGTCGAGCCCGAGGTCCATCGCGAAGTGGTTCCGGGTGCCCGCGCTGATCACCACGAACGGCAGATCGTGCTCGGCCGCCACCGCCGCCACCAGGGCCTGGGTGCCGTCGCCGCCCGCCACCCCGAGCAGGTCGGCGCCGTCGGCGACCGCCGCCTGGGCCAGCGCGGCCGGGTCCGGACGGGCACCGTCGGGGCCCGGTTCGAGCAGGACGACCCGCGCGCCGAGCCGTTCGGCCTTCTCGACCAGTCCGAACCGGCCCACCTTCCCGTCCCCGGATCTCGGGTTCATCAGGAGTACCGGCCGCAGCGCGCGGGGCGCGGGCCGGGGGCGGGACCGGCCGTGCCGCTCGTGGTCGGGGTGGCGCATCGCCGTACGGGCGAAGGCGAGGGCCACCGCCCACAGCAGCAGCGCGCGCAGGGCGTTCGCCCACAGCCCGCCGTGGACGAACAGGACGAGGACGGCCGCCGGCGCGCCGAGCGCGACCAGCGCGCCGAGGAACCGCACCGGCCCGCGGTGGGCCACCAGCCACCACACGCCCGCGGCGCACAGCGCGAGCCCCAGCACCCCGCCGCCGATGATCAGCAGACCGCCGGCGGCGTACGGCAGGAACAGGCCGACCACGGCGGCGGCCGCGGCGAGCAGAGCGCACCGTGCGAACAGTCGTGCCCGCGCCTCGCCCCGGCTCCGCTTCCCGGCCCCGGCCGCCGGACCGCCGCCGCTCGCCTCGAAGTCACCGCTGTTCATCCGTCGTCTCCCCGTCGCCGTGCCTGCCCGCACCCGGGTCCGTCCCTCGTCCCCTACCCGGAACCGTTCCTGTCTCCCCTGCCCCGTCTGTTCCGGACAACCCGCCCGGAGAACGCCCTGCTGAGCCATTCGGGTGAGGGCGCGTCAGCAGGACGGCACTTGTCCGCCTTGTGCCCGATTGTGGCGCGGGACGAGAACCGACAAGATCGCTGGGATGCGCGATGAAGTGAAGCTCTGCGACGGCGTCGTCACCCTGGCGCCCCTGCACCCGGCGGGTCCGGGTGCCGACCCCCGCCCCGAGGCCCCGCTCCCGCACGATCTCCACGAGCGATGGCACGAGGAACTCCCCCTGAGGTGGCGCGCCCACGGCCCGGCCCGGGCCTTCGGCATCCGCTCCGACCGGCCGGTCGGCACCGTCGCCCTGCGGCCGGCGCCCGCCGGGTTCGGCGCCGGGGACGTCGACCTGGTGTACGTCCTGCACCCCGAGGCCCGCGGCCGGGGCCTCGCGACCCGGGCGGTCCTGCTGGCCTGCGCGTACGCCGGCGCCGAGGGAGCCCGTCGCGCGGTGATCCTCACCCCCGCGGGCCGGCCGGCGGCGGCCGCCGTGGCCCACCGGGCCGGATTCGCCCGGCGGGGGCAGATCAGCCACGCGGACGGCACCCTGTCCGACTGGCACGTCCGCGCGCTCGTACGGACCTGAGCGCCGGGGCCTGCCGGACTCCGATCCGAAGGGCCCCGGTTCGCCGGCCCCCGACCCGAAGGGGCCGGGCCCGGGGCGGCCGGTCCACCCGTTCAGGCCAGCGCCCCGCTCCCGTGCGGGGCGTACAGGTCGAGCAGCCGCACCCGGGTCACATGGAGACGGTGCGCGAGGATCTGCCCCACCCAGAAGGCGACGGAGGCGCCGAACTCCGGGTCCGTCCGGCACATCGAGCGCACGGCCCGGCCGTCGAACTCGTACGCCCGCACCGGCGTCGTCGTCTCCGCGCCCGACTGGCACAGATACGGCGGGAACAGCCATGACACCCCCACCAGCTCACCGTGCCGCAGGGTCTCGATCACCGGCGCGCCCCGCCCCGGCACCTTCGCGTCCAGGGAGATGGCGCCCGTCTTCACGATCCAGAACCGGTCGGCCCGGTCCTGTTCCTCGAACAGCCGGACGCCGGCGTCGAAGGTCACGTCCTGGGCGAAGGCCATCAGCCGTTCCCGCTGTTCGAGCGGCAGAGTGCTGACCTTCGGCGCGGCGGCGGTGGTCATGGCGGGCCTCCTCGGACCGGCGGCTGCGGTGCGTGTCCCCCTCCACCCCATCAGTGTCCGTCCGCGCGGGCGGGTCCGCCCGTACCGCACGCCGTCCGTGTGAGTGCCCGTACGGAGTCCGGGGACACGCTCGCTGCCGCCACCCGGTCGCTGCCACCGCCACCGTCATCGCCGGGCTGCCGCGGTCGTGACACCTCCGTACGCTCAGCCCGGCCGCGCGGTGTGCCGAGGAACAAGGACATGAGCACCACTCCGCCGCCCGGACCGCCGGCCACCCCGGGACCGCCATCCGATCCCGATCCCGATTCCGGACCCCCGCCCTCCGCCCCTCCGGCCGCCGCGCCCACCCGTACCGACCGGCTGCTCGCCGCCCTGGCGGGCCTCGTCGCCGGGTACGCGGGACTCGCCGTCGCCGCGCTCGGCACCGTCGTGGCCCGCCCCGAGGCCGGCCCGGTGCCCGCCGTCGGCGACACGGTCGTCGACCACACCCCGGCCGGGGTCAAGGAATGGGCCATCCGCACCTTCGGCGAGAACGACAAGCGGGTCCTGGAGACCGGCATCATGGTGCTGCTCGTCGTCCTCGCCGCGCTCCTCGGCCGGCTCGCCCTGCGCAGCCGCCCGGCCGCCCTCGCCGGAGTGGGCGTCCTCGGCCTGGTCGGCGCGCTCGCCGCCGTCACCCGGCCCGACTCCACCTCCGCCGTGGACGCGCTGCCCTCGCTCGCCGGGGCCCTGGCGGCGGGCTTCGTCCTGTACGTCCTCGCCGTGCGGCTCCCCGGGCCGCGTACCGCCCCCGGCCCCGTACCCGAGGGGAGTCACCCCGCACCCGAGGGACGCCCGCCGGTGCCCGCGGACCGGCGGCGCTTCCTGCTCACCGGGGCGGGCGTCACGGCCGGTGCCACCGGCGTCCTTCTGGTGGCCCGGGCCACCGGAGCCACCCGCTCCGAGAACGCCGCCGCCTCACGCGAAGCGCTCCGGCTGCCCCGGCCCGCCTCCCCGGCGAAGCCCGTACCGCCCGGCGCGCAGCTGCCCGTCGCCGGCATCAGCCCCTTCATCACCCCGAACGGCGACTTCTACCGGGTCGACACCGCCCTCGTCGTCCCGCGCCTCGACGCCGGGACCTGGCAGCTGAACGTCCACGGCCAAGGAGTGCCCCGGGCGCGGGTCTTCACCCTGCCCGAGCTGCTGCGGCGTGAGGTGATCGAACGCGACATCACCCTCGCCTGCGTCTCCAACGAGGTCGGCGGCCCCTACGTCGGCAACGCCCGCTGGCTCGGCGTCCGCCTCGCCGACCTGCTGCGCGAGTGCGGGGTCCGCCCGCCGTCCCGGGGCGGCCCGGCGGACCAGCTCGTCGCCCGCTCCGCCGACGGCATGACCATCGGCAGCCCCGTCGAGGAGGTGATGGACGGCCGGGACGCCCTGCTCGCCTTCGGCATGAACGGACAGCCGCTGCCCTTCGCGCACGGCTTCCCGGTCCGCATGGTCGTCCCCGGCCTGTACGGCTACGTCTCGGCCTGCAAGTGGCTCACCTCGCTCGAACTGACCACCTTCGCCGCGTACGACGCCTACTGGGTGCCGCGCGGCTGGGCCGCCCAGGCCCCGATCAAGACCCAGTCGCGGATCGACACCCCCCAGGCGTTCGCGAATCTCGCCGCCGGGCCCCGGCCGGTCCCGGTGGCCGGGGTCGCCTGGGCCCAGCACCGGGGGATCTCCAAGGTGCAGGTACGGGTCGACGACGGGCCCTGGCGGGACGCCGAACTCGGGGCCCAGGACAGCCGGGACACCTGGCGCCAGTGGGTCTACCGCTGGCACCCCACGCCCGGCGACCACAACCTCGCCGTCCGGGCCGTCGACGGCACCGGAGCCGTCCAGACCGGCCGTACCTCCGACACCATGCCGAACGGCGCCACCGGCTGGCACACGATCAGCGTCACCGTCACCGGTGGCGGCTCGACGGCAGCCCGCGGACCAGGTCGAGGGGGAGTGCCGGGACCCGGTGGCCGGCCCGGCCCGTCGTCGTGGTGGCCGTCGTGAGCGCGTTGAGCACCGCCTCCTCGACCGCCTCCACCACCGCCGTCCCGAACGGGTCGATCCGGCCCCACGGCACGAACCGCATGGTCTCGTACTCCGCCGGGGCGCCCTTCACGGGGAACGTGCTGGTCAGCGCCGACTCGTTCGCCGTGGAGAAGACGAGGAACAGATCGCCCGAGAAGTGGCTGCCCGCGGTGCCGGTACGGGCCAGCCCCATCGGCACCCGCCGGGCCAGCGCCTTGCACTGCCCCGGCAGCAGCGGTGCGTCGGTCGCCACGATCACCACGACGGAACCGGCACCCGGCGGGATCCCGTCGGTGGTCCCGGCGTCCCCGGCGTCCCCGGCGTCCCCGGCCGTTCCGGCGTCCCCAGTGTCCCTGGCGTCACCGGCGCCTGCCGATTCCCCGGCCGCTTCGGCCCGTCGTGCGGCCTCCCGGGCCGCCAGCTCCCGGCCCACCGGCACCCCGGCGACGACCAGCTCGTCCCGGGCGCCGAAGTTGGCCTGGACGTACGCCCCGACCGTGTACCGGTCCTCGCCGTACGCGACCACCCGCGAGGCCGTGCCCGCGCCGCCCTTGAAGCCGTAGCAGCGCATCCCCGTACCGCCGCCGACACAGCCCTCCGCCACCGGCCCCGGCGCCGCCGCGTCGATCGCCGCCGCGGCGTGCGCGGGCCCGACCGCCGCGCCGTGGATGTCGTTGAGATGGCCGTCCCAGGTCTCGGTGACGAGCGGCAGCAGCCACTCCGGGGCCATGTCCGCGCGGTGCTCGCGCACCCACTCGACCACGCCGCGGTGCACCGGGCCGACCGCGTACGTGTTCGTGAGCAGGACCGGCACGGCCAGCGAGCCGCTCTCCTCCACCCAGGTCGTGCCCGTCATCTCGCCATTGCCGTTCATCGCGTACCAGCCGGCGGCGCACGGCACGCCGACCCCGTCCCGGCCGCGCGGCAGCACCGCCGACACCCCGGTCCGGACGTCCTCGCCCTCGACCAGGGTGACATGGCCCACCTCGACGCCCGGCACATCGGTGATCGCGTTCCAGCGGCCCGGTTCCCCGGTCAGCGTGACGCCCAACTCGCGTACTCTCGCCCGTACTTCCGTCATGGACGGCACAGTAGCGGCCCGCTCCCGGCCACGGTGGCCGGTGGCCGGGACGAGGGGCCGGCGGGGGCCGGGCGACAGCGGCGGCGCGCGACACTTAGAGTCGAGCCAGAAACCCAGCGGCGCGGACGTACGGACGCCGGCGCCGCACGAACGAGGAGCACGCGTGACCGACCCGGAGACCATCGCCCAGCAGCAGCGGATCGCCCGGGAGCTGGAGGTCGCCGAGACCTTCGACCCGCGCGCGGAGATCGAGCGCCGGGTCGCCTTCCTCGCCGAGCGCCTCACCTCCACCGGCCTGCGCGCCCTGGTCCTCGGGATCAGCGGCGGCGTCGACTCCACCACCGCCGGCCGGCTCTGCCAGCTCGCCGTCGAGCGGGCCCGCGCCGCCGGGCACGAGGCCACCTTCCACGCGATGCGACTGCCCTACGGGGTCCAGGCCGACGAGGGCGACGCGCAGCGCGCGCTCGACTTCATCCGGGCCGACCAGGTCCTCACCGTGGACATCCGGCCGGCCGCCGACGCCGCGCTCGACGCCACCCTGGCCGCCGGGGTGGCCTTCCGCGACGCGCACCACCAGGACTTCGTGCACGGCAACATCAAGGCCCGGCAGCGGATGATCGCCCAGTACGCCGTCGCGGGCGCCCACGACGGCCTCGTCGTCGGCACCGACCACGCCGCCGAGGCGGTCTCCGGCTTCTTCACCAAGTACGGCGACGGCGCCGCCGACGTCGTCCCGCTCACCGGCCTCACCAAGCGCCGGGTACGCGCCGTCGCCGCCGAACTGGGTGCCCCCGCCGACCTGGTCTGGAAGGTCCCGACCGCCGACCTGGAGGACCTCGACCCGGGCAAGCCCGACGAGGACGCGCTGGGCGTGACGTACGACCAGATCGACGACTTCCTGGAGGGCAAGCCGGTCGACGAGACCGCCTTCGCCGCCATCGTGCGCCGCTACCGGCTGACCGACCACAAGCGCAGCCTCCCGATCGCCCCCTGAGGCGCGGGCCAGGTCGGATCCCGGGCCAGGCCCCGTCGGGCCCTGGTGGCCCGGCCTCCGGGACGTGGCTCCGGGCTCGGCCGCGCCCGGGCCTGTCCCCCTCGAACGCCCGGCGGTCGGCTCGCACGCGGCCGGCGCCCGCCTTCCGAGGGTGACGGGCCGGGGCCGTCCGGCCGTGTCGGCGTGGCGACCGCCGCCGGGGGAGCGGACCGTGGTGTGCCCTGAGGGGACGTCACCGGACGTACCCACCGAAGGGAGCACCCCATGTTCGGCAGCACCCCTGCCTTCAGCAGCTTCTCCGTCGACGACATCGCCGCCGCCCGCGCCTTCTACGGCGAGGTCCTCGGCCTCCCGACCGGCGGGGAGGGCGAGAGCGAGAACGAGGGCGGTCACGAGCGGCAGGTGCTCATCCTCACCCTCACCGGCGGCGCGAAGGTCTTCGTCTATCCCAAGGGCGACCGGCACGTGCCGGCGAGCTTCACCGTCTTGAACTTCCAGGTCGACGACATCGACGCCGCCGTCGACGCGCTGGTCGCCAAGGGCGTCGAGCTACGGCGCTACCCAGGGTTCGATTTCGACGCCAAGGGCATCTGCCGTGACCCGCGCGGCCCGGCGATCGCCTGGTTCACCGACCCGGCGGACAACGTTCTCGCGGTCCTCCAGAGCTGACCCGCTCCCTGGGGCCGCTGTCCTCGCACCCCCGTGTTCCCACACCCCCGTGCCCCGGCCGGTCACGGCGGCCGGAGCCACGCCCCGCGCCCGTGCCCCACGCCCGTACCCCGTGCCCGTTCCCCGCGCCCGGGGCCTGCGCGCCGCCGCCCGCGCGCCATGTGATCTCCTGTTGCGGCGGGAATGCCGCATACGGGGGCATCACGAAGAGGGAGCAGGCAGCTTGTCCACCTACCGTCAGCCCGGTGTCGTCCTCACGGACCACCACTTCACCGTGCCGCTCGACCACACCCGCCCCGGCGGCGAGACCATCGAGCTGTACGCGCGCGAGGTCGTCGCGAGCGACAAGGCGGCGGACCGGGACGGTCTGCCGTGGCTGCTGTACCTGGAGGGCGGGCCCGGCTTCGGCGCCCGCCGGTTCATCGGCCCGCAGGCGTGGCTCGGCCGGGCCACCCGGGAGTTCCGCGTCCTGCTGCTCGACCAGCGCGGCACCGGCCGCTCCACCCCGGCGAACCGGCAGACGCTGCCGCTCCGCGGCACCCCGCGCGAGCAGGCCGACTACCTCGCCCACTTCCGCGCCGACTCGATCGTCAAGGACTGCGAGCTGATCCGCCGCACCCTCACGGGCGGCGCCCCGTGGACCGTCCTCGGCCAGAGCTTCGGCGGCTTCTGCGTCACCCACTACCTCTGTACCGCCCCCGAGGGCCTGGCCATGGTGCTCGTCACCGGCGGCCTGCCCTCCCTCGACGCGAGCGCCGACGACGTCTACCGCGCCGCGTACCCCCGTATCCGCCGCAAGAACGAGGCCCACTACGCCCGCTACCCCGAGGACGTCGAGCGGGTCCGCCGGATCGTCGCGCACCTGGCCGAGCACGAGGTCGCGCTGCCCGGCGGCGGGCTGCTGACCCCCGAGGCGTTCCAGTCGCTCGGCATCCTGCTCGGCGGCGGCGAGGGCACCCACCAGCTGCACCTCCTCCTGGAGGGCGCGTTCGTGCCTACCCCGGCCGGACCCGCGCTCGCCGACGCGTTCCTCGAAGGCGTCCAGGCCCAGCTCTCCTACGCCGGGCACCCGCTGTACGCCGTCCTCCACGAGCCCATCTACGCCCAGGGCGCGGCGTTCGGGCACGGTGCCACGAACTGGGCCGCCGACCGGATCCGTACCGAGTTCCCCGAGTTCGACGCGGCGCGGGCGCTCGCCGGCGACGGGCCGGTGCTGTTCACCGGCGAGACCGTCCACCCCTGGCACTTCACCACCGACCCGGCCCTGCGCCCGCTGCGCGAGACCGCCGAGCACCTGGCGGCCCGCACCGACTGGGCCCCGCTCTACGACCCCGCGCGACTCGCCGCCAACGAGGTGCCGGCCGCCGCCGCGATCTACCACGACGACATGTACGTGGACACCGCCGACTCGCTGCGGACCGCCCGGGCCATCCGCGGCCTGCGCACCTGGGTCACCGACGAGTTCGAGCACGACGGCGTCCGGGCCGGCGGCCCCCGTGTCCTCGACCGGCTCCTGGCGCTCGCCCGCGGCGAGATCTGACCCGTACGGCCACTCACTTGGCGCGGTGGGCCGCGCCGCCTGGCGCCGGTCCGCCACCGGGACCTGGGCCGGGGCGCGGCCACGCCGGCGGAGGGGCTCCACGACGGACGACGGGGTCCCGGCGCCCGCGCGGGGACGGGCGTCCCGTGCCCCGGTGGCCAGGATCCGACGGGGCACGCTCGACGGCACCTGGCCGCCTGGCTCCCTACCGCGCAACGGGAGGCACGGTCCGTGGTCGCCGGCCCCGGGCCCCGGGTCCGTGCCGGGGCCGGACCGCCGCTCAAAACGGGGTGTGTGGGGCGCCGTCGCACTGTCAGACTGCCTGGATGATCGACATATCCGCCGTGGTGCTGGACTCCTTGCGGGGGCTTGCCTTCGGTGACGCCTTCGGCGACCGCTGGTTCGCCATCCTGCGCCGGGACGGCGCTGCGGCTCTGGACGCGCGGACGCCGCCCCCGGAAGCCGTGTGGGAGTGGAGCGACGACACGGCGCAAGCACTCGTTCTCGTCCGGGAACTCGCCGACGGCGGAGGCGTCGTCGACCAGGACCGCCTCGCTCTCCGTTTCGCGGCGGCCTATGCCGACGACCCGTACCGAGGCTATGGGCCCTCGATGCACGACGTGCTGCGCCGGATCGGCGCGGGCGAGCCCTGGCGGGAGGTGGTCGTCGGACAGTTCGGCGGCCAGGGTTCCTGGGGCAACGGCGCGGCCATGCGTGCCGCTCCGCTCGGCGCCTGGCACGCCGCCGACCTCGACGCGGTCGCCGAACAGGCCGCCCGCCAGGCCGTGGTCTCGCATCATCATCCGGAGGCGGTCGCCGGAGCGGTGGCGGTCGCCCTCGCCGCGGCACTGGCCGCCCGCGGCCGGGGCGAGCGAGCCCCGGCCCGGCCGGACTTCCTCCGGGCGGTCGCCGACCGGCTCCCCGACAGCGATGTCCGGTCCATGGTGCGGATCGCGGCCAGGATGCCGGAGCGCACCTCGGTCCGGCACGCCGCGGAAGTCCTGGGCTCCGGTTATCGCATGTCCGGACCCGACACCGTCCCCTTCGCGCTCTGGTGTGCGGCGGGGCACCTGGACGACCTGCACGAGGGCCTGTGGGTCACGGTCGCCGGACGGGGCGACATCGACACCACCTGCGCGATCGTGGGCGGGGTGATCGCCGCCCGCACGGGTGTCGCCGTGCTTCCCGACGCCTGGCACGCGGCCCTCGAACCCCTGCCCCCGATCGTGCCGGAGGCAACGGAGTAGGGACTCGTCCCGGGAGAGACTCCGTGTCCCCGGCGGAGCGGGGAACGGCGGCGGTGGCGCGGGTGATATCCCCCGCGCCACCGTGCACGACAGGGGCTTCGCCCGCTCCCTTGCCCCCTTACCGCCGGCCCGTTGTCACCCTTGAGAGAGCCCCATCGTGTCCTCCGCCGCCCGGGCGGTCGGCGCCGCCACCAGCAGCGCGGCGAAGACCAGCGGGGCCACCGTCTGGTAGCCGATCCACACCTCGCCCCCGGCGGTCCCGCCCCGCCAGGCGACCAGGAGCCCGGCGAGCGCCGCCAGTGCCCAGCCGCCGTCGTACGCGATCATCAGCGGCCGGTACGCGGACGCCGACCGCCTGCGCAGCCAGCCGAGTTCGCACGCGCCACCGGCCAGGAGAGCCACCGCGCACATGGCCATCAGCCAGGTCTCCACGCCGAGCAGATCGCCGAGCGGGGCCGCACCGACGGCGAACACCGCGGCCAGCAGCACCTTGAAGACGCCGTCCGCGACGATTCCCGCCCGCGCGGCGGAGGGCCGGGACGGGGACAGGGCGGGGCTGTGGTTCCGGGGCATGCGGAGTCCTCCCTCGAAGACGTCTGCGTCGGCGTTTCAGTAATCACGTTACGGTAATAATGGGATTATGAGAATGCCGAGAATGACGAGAGCGGAGACCAAGGAACGCAACCGCAGTGCCCTGCTGACGGCGGCGTTCGAGGTCGTCTCCCGGGACGGCTACCGCGCCCGGCTCGACGAGATCGCCGAACGGGCCGGCCTGACCACCGGCGCCGTCTACTCGCTGTTCGGCAGCAAGGCCGGTCTGGTGGTCGCGCTGGTCACCGAACATCTGCGCCCGCACTACGAGGAGATCGCGCGAGCGGTCCCCGCCGGTCCGGACCTACTCGACGCCGTCGACGCCTTCGCGCGGTACTACCGGCGCGGCTGCGACGCCCCCGACGCGCGTGCCGCCCTGTCGCTCCAGATCACCCTGCTCGACATGGCCGTCCACGACGCCGGTCTGGCCGCCCGGCTCGCCGAGTCCATCGACGCGCAGGAGGGCGCGCTGATCGAACTGTTCACCGGTCGGACGTACCAGGGCAGGGCGCTCACGTCCGACCGGTCGCGCCGCCTGGTCACCGGGCTCCGGGCCCTGTTCGTCGGTCTCACCCAGGGCGTGGTCCTCGGCCTCGCCCGGGAAGCCGACGAGCAGTTCTTCGCCGACGCCGCCCGCGCGCTGGCCGTCGGGGCCGCCCTCGCCGGCGACGGGACGAACCCTTAGGGGAAGGGCGGCGGTGGTGCGCCGGGAGCGCGGGCTGACGGCTCGCGGGAGGCCCTGTACCTCCGCGCTCGCGGGTTCGCCCCTGATCGGCCTCGGGATTCCCCCGGCTTCCCCGGAGCCCGCGCCACCGGGCCGCGGGCCCGCGCCCGCCGTATTCTGCGCGCATGAGCGACCAGCGACTCGAAGAGATGCCCACCGACTGGCAGCGTGCCCTCGCCGTCGTCGCCCATCCCGACGACCTGGAGTACGGCTGCGCCGCCGCCGTGGCCGGCTGGACCGACGCGGGCAAGCAGGTGGGGTACGTCCTGGCCACCCGGGGCGAGGCGGGCATCGACTCGCTCGCCCCGGCGGACTGCGCCGAGGTCCGCGAGGCGGAGCAGCGGGAGAGCGCGGCCGTCGTCGGGGTGACCACCGTGGAGTTCCTGGGGCACCGCGACGGGGTGATCGAGTACGGACTCGCGCTGCGCCGCGACATCGCGGCCGCGATCCGCCGCCACCGACCCGAACTCGTGATCACCATCAACCACCGCGACACCTGGGGGCCCGGCCCGGGCGGCTACTGGAACACCCCCGATCACCGCGCCGTCGGCCGCGCCACCCTGGACGCGGCGGCGGACGCGGGCAACCGCTGGATCTTCCCCGAACTGTTCGAAGAGGGCCTGCGGCCGTGGAACGGCGTCCGCTGGGTCGCGGTCGCCGGCTCCAGCACCCCGACCCATGCCGTCGACGCCCGTCCCGGCCTGGAGCGCGCCACCCGCTCGCTGCTCGCCCACCGCACGTATCTGGACGTGCTGACCGACCGGCCCGCCGAGGAGTACGTCCGGGACTTCCTCACCGAATCCACCGCCCACGCCGCCCCTCGCTTCGACGGACGTCCGGCAGTGGCCTTCGAGGTCTTCCCCTGCGCCAACCATTAGACCCGCCAAAGGATTTGACCCGGGGCACCCCCCGACGGGCCGTCGCCCGCCCTACGCTTCTTCGGTGACCTCACAACAAGCGGACATCCAGCACTCGGTGTCGTCCTGGCGGCAGCCGTGCCCGCCGGCGCTCTCGGCCGAACGCGGCGCACTGGTCGAGGAGACGGCCCGGCGCGTCCTCGCCCGAGGCGTGGGTCGCCTGCTCGTGGGCATCGACGGGCCCACCGCCGCCGGGAAGACGAGCTTCGGGCACGAACTTGCCGAGCGGATCGGCGACTTGGGGCGCCCCGTGCTCCGTGCGACCCTCGACGACTTCAAAAAGCCGTGGAAGGACCGGCACTTGTACGACCGGGAGTCGGGCGAGGGCTACTACCGCAACGCCTACGACTACCCGGCGGTCCGCCGGCTCCTGCTGGACCCCTGCCGGTCGCCGGAGGCGACGACGTGCGCGCTGTGCGCCATCGATCCGCTGACCCAGGTGGACCACTCCGCGCGGACCGCGCCGCTCGCCCGGGACGCGGTGCTGATCGTGGACGGCGTGTTCGCGTTCCGGCCCGAGATCGACGCCTTCTGGGACTTCCGGATCCGGCTGCGGGTGGACGAGGAGCTGTCCGTACGGCGGGGTGCCGCGCGCGATCAGGACTGGGCCGGGTCCGACGCCGAGGCGATCCATCGCGACCGCTATCTGGCGGCCGAGCGCATCTATCTCCGGGAGGTCGACCCGCTGCCCAGGATGGACCTCGTCATCGACAACACGGACTTCGCACGGCCGCGCGTGGTGACGGAGCGACACCCCTAAGGGTGTCGCCACCGTCCATCCGCGCGCCGGCTCACATGGCGGGGTCGGGCTTCAGGACCGCGAAGGGGGCCCCGTAGGGGTCCGCGAGCCAGGCGATCCGGCCGACCTGCGGCTCGTCCGCCGGCGGCATCAGGACCGAACCGCCGCTCTCCAGGACCGAGGCGGCGATCCGGTCCGGGTCCTCCACCATGAAGTACGGGATCCAGCGGGACTTCTCCGCGCCGGGCTGGAGCGGTGCCGCGCCGCCGAAGCTGGCGTCCTGGAGGTCTCCGTCGGCGGTCGAGATCACCCGGTAGGCCATGCCGGAGGCATCCATCTCCTGCCAGCGCCAGCCGAACAGGGTGCCGTAGAAGGCGAGGGTGGACTCGGGGTCGGCGGTGTGCAGTTCGGTCCACAACAGCGTGTGCTTGCGCGAGGTGCGCTCCAGACCCGGCATCGTCCGGGGCTGCCACAGCGCGAAGTCCGCACCACCGGGGTCGGTCAGGGCGGCCATCCGGCCCGCTTCCATGACGTCCTGCGGCGGCACCCGGACCCGGCCTCCGGCCTTGGCCGCCGCGTGGACCGTCGCGTCGGCGTCCGGGGTGTGGAAGTAGACGTTCCAGGCGCTGTCCGCGCCCTCCTCGCCGAGCGGGCCGAGCGCGGCGACGATCTGGCCCTCCTGCTGGAAGAAGCCGTAGCCGCCCGCGTCGGGGCCGGCCGACACGTAGTCCCAGTCGAAGACCCGGCCGTAGAACATGGCGGCGCCCTTGGTGTCGGGGGTGCCGAGGTCGAGCCAGTCGGGGGAGCCGGTGGTGAAGTCCGTACCGAGCATGGGGTGAGTCCCGTCCTTCCGGAGTGGAGGGCCGTTCCGCGGAGAGCGCGATGGCGGGATTTTGGCCACTGTGTCCGATCTTCGCCCTCTCTCGCTCCCCGTGCAGCCCGACCGGCGGGGTTTCATCCGCCTGGCCGATCCCGGCCGGCCCCTGGCCGTGGTCGTGGTCGTGGTCGTGGTCGGGGTCTGGGTCTGGTCGGGTCGTGGCCGGGTCCCGTGCGTCAGGCTTCCCCGTGCCCGGGCCGCTCGTGGGAGACCTTGTGCACGGTGGTCTCGCCGGGGTGCAGCGGGCGTCCGTCCGCCGACAGCACCTCCAGTGCGCGGAGCGGCTGTCCGTGCCGCCGGTCGACCAGTTCGGAGTGCTCCTCGCCGGGGGTGAAGAAATTCCGCTCGCCCCACTGCCGCAGCGCCACGATGACGGGGAAGAGGGCTTCGCCCTTCGGGGTCAGCACGTACTCGCGATAGGCGCTGCCGTCGGAGGCGGGGACGGACGCGAGGACGCCGCCGGCGACCAGGGTCCGCAGGCGTGCGGTGAGGATGTTCTTCGCCACGCCGAGGCTGCGCTGGAACTCCCCGAAGCGGCGGCTGCCGTCGAAGGCGTCCCGGACGATCAGTAGGGACCACCAGTCGCCGATCGCGTCCACCGAGCGGGCGACGGGGCAGTCGCTGTCGTCGAAACGTGTCCTGGTGACCATGGCGGCGTTCCTCTCCCGAAGTGGTTGCAACATGCTACCCATCGCGGCTACCTTCCCCTACTGGTAGCAAGATGCAACCAGTAGGGGAAGGGGTGGCGGTGGCGAGGACCGGAAACGACGGGGGAGTGCCGATGGCCGGAGCGGGGAAGGTCGTGCCCCGGCAGGGTGGGGCCGAGGTCGGGGTCGAGGCAGGGGGCGAGGGTGGCGAAGGGGGCGCCGCGTCCGCCCTGTCCCGAGGTGTCGTCCTGCTGTTCGCCGTCGCCTGTGGAGCGGCGGTGGCCAACGTTTACTTCGCCCAGCCCCTGTTGGTGACCATGGGGCACGACCTCGGCCTGAGCCCGGCCCTCGTCGGCGGGGTGGTCACCCTCACGCAGATCGGGTACGGCCTGGGGCTCTTCTTCCTCGTGCCCCTCGGCGACATGGTCGACCGCCGACGTCTCGTCGTGGGCCAACTACTGCTCATGGTCGGCGCGTTGGCGGTCGTGGTCACCGCCCGTACGGCGGCGGTCCTGCTCGCGGGCATGGCCGCGCTCGGGCTGCTCGCGGTCGTCACACAGACCCTGGTCGCCTTCGCCGCCTCCCTGGCGCCGCCCGGCGAACGCGGCCGGGTCGTCGGCCTCGTCACCAGCGGGGTGGTCGTCGGCATCCTGCTCGCCCGTACCGTGTCCGGACTGCTGGCCGACCTCGCGGGCTGGCGCTCCGTCTACCTCGCCTCGGCGGTGCTCACGGCCCTGCTCGCCCTGATCCTGCACCGCGTCCTTCCGCGCCGCTCCGGCACTCCGCCGGCGAGACTGCGCTACGGACAGCTGCTGCGCTCCACCCTCACGCTCTTCGCGCGGGAACGCCTGCTGCGGCTCCGCGCCCTGTTCGGCCTGCTGGTCTTCGCCGCCTTCAGCACCCTGTGGAGCAGCGTCGCGCTGCCGCTCAGCGAGGCCCCGTACTCCCTGTCCCACAGTGCGATCGGAGCGCTGGGGCTGATCGGTGTGGCCGGAGCGCTGGCCGCGACCGTGGCCGGCCGCATGAACGACCGAGGGCTCTCCCGCCGTACCACCGGCATCGCGCTCGCCCTGCTCGCCGCCTCCTGGCTGCCGCTGTCCCTGACGCGTGTCTCGCTCGCCGCCCTCGTCGCCGGGGTGATCCTGCTCGACCTCGCCGTCCAGGCGGTCCACGTCACCAATCAGACCGTGATCCACGCGCTCCACCCGGATGCGGGCAGTCGGCTGATCGGCGGTTACATGATCTTCTACTCGATCGGCAGCGCCACCGGAGCCCTCGCCGCGACCTCCCTCTACGCGGTGGCGGGCTGGGGCGCCGTCTGTGTCCTGGGCGCCGCGTTCAGCTGCCTCGGGCTCGTGCTGTGGGTGTGTACGCGGCACCTCGGCGACGCTGCGGACCCGGCCGCCGTACAGCGTGCTGCCGAGGGGACCTCCCCCACGCGGCATTGACAAAATTCCTTCCTGTTTCTGCAATGGGCGCGTGACGGAAGAAGAGCACGAAGCGGAACACATCGACACGGTCCTGAACGAGGTCGGCCCCCGGCTGCGCCGTATCCGGCGCGAGCGCGGCGCCACCCTGGCCGGGCTCTCGGCCGCCACGGGCATCTCGGTCAGCACCCTCTCCCGCCTGGAGTCCGGGCAGCGCAAGCCCAGCCTCGAACTGCTGCTGCCGATCGCCCGCGTCCACCAGGTCCCGCTCGACGAACTCGTGGGCACGCGACAGGCCGGCGACCCGCGGGTGCGGCCCCGCCGCCTGGTGCGCGGCGGCCGTACGCTCTACCCGCTCACCCGGCAGGCGGGCGGACTGCGGGCGTACAAGGTCGTCCACGAACCCGGAGCGACCCCCGAGACGCCCGACCCTCGGGTGCACGAGGGGTACGAATGGCTGTACGTGCTCTCCGGACGGCTGCGGCTGATCCTCGGCGAGCACGACGTCGAACTGGGGCCGGGCGAGGCGGCCGAGTTCGACACCCGGGTCCCGCACTGGTTCGGACCGGTGGGGGAGAAGTCGGTGGAGTTCCTGAGTCTGTTCGGGCCGCAGGGCGAGCGGATGCACGTACGGGCACGGCCGAAGCGCCCGAGCAGCCAGAGCGACCCGAGTGGGTCGAGCGGCCAGAGCGACCCGAGTGGTCCGCCCGAGCCGTCCGACGGGCCGTCCGCCTGAGCTGTCCACCCGGGCTCTCCTTCCGCCCATTCCTCCCTGCCTCCCTTCCCGATCGCTTTCCGTTCCGGCCCCCTTGCCCGGCGCGTGGTCCCTTCGGGTGGTTCTCCCGGACCGCGGCTCCCGTCGGACGCCACGCGCCACGGCCGGGAAGCCGCCGTTCCCGGGTCGGCCCGGTTCCGCTGGCCCAAGCAACCGCTTAGTGTGCGACGCATCGTGCGCGCGGAACCCCGCGCGGCAGGGCACGGCGACGGCACCTGGAGGCCCGTATGCAGGCGTGGCGAGTGCGTGAGAACGGTGAACCCGGCGAGGTGATGCGGCGCGAGGAGACCGCCCCGCCCGTGCCCGGCGCGGGGCAGGTGCTCCTGAAAGTCCGCGCCACCGGCCTCAACTTCCCCGACGCGCTGCTCTGCCGGGGCCAGTACCAGGTGCGGCCCCCGCTGCCCTTCACCCCCGGGGTGGAGATCTGCGCCGAGACCGAGGATGGCCGCCGGGTGCTCGCGACACCGGCCCTTCCATACGGTGGGCTCGCCGCCTATGCCCTCGCCGACGAGTCCGCGCTGCTGCCCGCCCCCGGCACACTGGACGACGCCGAGGCGGCGGTCCTCCATATCGCCTACCAGACCGGCTGGTTCGGACTGCACCGCAGGGCCGGGCTCCGCGCGGGCGAGACCCTGCTCGTGCATGCCGCCGCGGGCGGGGTCGGCGGTGCCGCCGTCCAGCTCGGCAAGGCGGCCGGCGCCACCGTCATCGGTGTCGTCGGCGGCGCCGCCAAGGCCGCCGTCGCCCGCGAAGCCGGCTGCGACATCGTGGTCGACCGGCATGCCGAGGACGTCGTCGCGGCGGTCAAGGAGGCCACCGGTGGCCGTGGTGCCGACGTCGTCTACGACCCGGTCGGCGGCACTGCCTACCAACAGTCCGCCAAACTGGTCGCGTTCGAGGGGCGCATCGTGATCGTCGGCTTCGCGAGCGGCACCGTGCCCGCTCCCGCCCTCTCGCACGCCCTGGTCAAGAACTACTCGATCCTGGGGCTCCATTGGGGTCTGTATGCCGCCAAGGACCCTGCCGGCGTGCGGCGTTGTCACGACACCCTCACCGAACTCGCCGCCAAGGGCCTGATCAAGCCGCACGTGAGCGAGCGGGTGCCCTTCGACGGCGCGGCCGGTGCCGTCCAGCGGCTCGCCGACGGTGTCACCACCGGCCGGATCGCCGTTCTCCCGGAAGGAGTCCGCGCATGACCGCGCAGCCCCCGGCGCGCCCCACCGCACAGGCCGCCGACGGCCCCGCCGAGGACCCGGCGGGGTTGCCCGCCGACGCCGCCGGACTCGCCGCCCGCACCCGCCGGCTGATCGCCGCGCACCCGCCCGCCACCACCGGCCGTACCGACTTCCTGCGCGCCCGCTTCGACGCCGGCCTCGCCTGGGTGCACTACCCGGCCGGATACGGCGGACTCGGCGCCCCGCGCGCCCTCCAGGCCGTCGTCGACACCGAACTCGCCGCCGCCCACGCCCCCGACAACGACCCGCGCCGGATCGGCATCGGCCTCGGCATGGCCGCCCCGACCCTCCTCGCGTACGGCTCCGAGGAGGTCAAGCGGCGTTTCCTGAAGCCGCTCTGGGTGGGGGAGGAGGTCTGGTGCCAGCTCTTCAGCGAACCCGGCGCCGGCTCCGACCTGGCCGCCCTCGCCACCCGCGCCGTGCGCGACGGCGACACCTGGGTGATCGACGGACAGAAGGTGTGGACCTCCGCCGCCCATCTGGCCCGCTGGGGGATCCTCCTCGCCCGAACCGACCCGGACCTGCCCAAACACCAGGGCATCAGCTACTTCGTCTGCGACATGACCGACCCCGGCGTCGAGGTCCGGCCGCTGCGCCAGATCACCGGGGAGGCCGAGTTCAACGAGGTCTTCCTGACCGGCGTACGCATCCCCGACGCCCACCGCCTCGGCGCGGTCGGCGACGGCTGGCGCGTCGCGCGGACCACCCTCATGAACGAGCGGGTCTCCATCGGCGGCGCCCGAGTGCCGCGCGAGGGCGGCATGATCGGGAAGGCCGCCGCGACCTGGCGCGCCCGCCCCGAACTGCGCACCCACGAGCTGCACCGCCGGCTGCTCGACCTGTGGGTGGACGCCGAGGTCGCCCGGCTCACCGGCGAACGGCTGCGCCAGCAGCTCGCCGCCGGCCGGCCCGGCCCCGAGGGCAGCGCCATGAAGCTCGGCTTCGCCCGGCTCAACCAGGAGATCAGCGCCCTGGAGCTGGAACTCCTCGGGGACGAGGGCCTGTTGTACGGCGACTGGACGATGGTCCGGCCCGACCTGGTCGACTTCACCGGCCGCGACGCGGGCTACCGCTATCTGCGGGCACGAGGGAACTCGATCGAAGGAGGCACCAGCGAAGTGCTGCTCAACATCGTGGCCGAGCGGGTCCTCGGCCTGCCGCCCGAGCCGCGCGACGACAAGGACGTCCCCTGGAAGGACCTCGCCCGATGACCACGTCCGAGACCGCACCCACGCCCGGGACCGTACCCACACCCGAGACAGTGACCACATCCACGCCCATGCCCACGCCCGGGACCGTGACCGCCCCCACCTCCGCGACCATGCCCCCATCCGGCACCGGGAGCAGGGGTACCGGAAGCGGCGGCACCCTCGCACCGGCCGCCGCGCCCGACCCGGACCTGCTGTACTCCGACACCGAGGACGCCCTGCGCGCCACCGTCCGCGCCCTGCTCGCCGACCGGGCCGACGCGCGCACCGTGCTCGCCCGCGCCGAGAGCGGCAGCCCGTACGTCCCCGGCCTGTGGGACGCCCTCGCGGGCCGGATCGGCGCCGCAGGGCTGCTCGTCCCCGAGGAACTGGGCGGCCAGGGCGCGGGCCCTCGCGAGGCCGCAGTGGTCATGGAGGAGCTGGGCCGCGCGGTGACCCCGGTGCCGTATCTGACGAGCGCCGTCGTGGCGACCGGGGCACTGCTCGCGCTCGGCGACCCGGCGGGCCCCGCGGCCGGGCTGCTCGGCTCGCTCGCGAGCGGCGAACGGGTCGCCGTCCTCGCCGTACCGCTGTCCACGGCCCCCGGCGCGGACCCGGTGACCGACGGGCCGGTCCCGGCCGTCGCGGACGCGGCCGCCGCCGACCTCCTGCTCGTCCCGCGCGCCGACGGGCTGTACGCCGTCCCGGCCGCCGAGGCGCTGATCACCCCGCAGATCCCGCTGGACCTCACCCGCCCGCTCGCCACCGTCGACGCGCGCTCCGCCCCGGGCACCAGGCTCGCCGACGCGGCCACCGGCCGCGCGGCCGTGCGGCAGGGGCTGCTCATGGGAGCGGGCCTGCTCGCCTCCGAACAGCTCGGGCTCGCCGAGTGGTGTCTGGAGGCGGCCGTCCGGCACACCCGGGAGCGTCACCAGTTCAACCGGCCGGTCGGCTCCTTCCAGGCGCTGAAGCACCGGATGGCCCGGCTGTGGCTGGAGCTGGTCGGTGCCCGGGCGGCCGCGCGGGCCGCCGCCGACGCGCTCGCGACCGGGGCCGCCGACGCCGAGCTGACCGTGGCCGTCGCCCAGACGTACTGCGCGAGGACCGCCGTGCGCGCGGCCGAGGAGTGCGTCCAGCTGCACGGAGGCATCGGCATGACCTGGGAGCATCCCGCGCACCTCGCGCTCAAGCGGGCCAAGTCCGACCAGACGGCGCTGGGTTCGGCCGGCCGGCACCAGGACGTCCTTGCCGCACTGGTCGATCTCCCCGCTCCCCGGTAGGTCCCGGCGGCTCCCCGAGGCTCCCCGGAGGGCTCTCAGGGGAGCCGCCGGCACCCCCTCGGTAAGGGGCCTCCTGTGCTCGCACCCCTCTACATACTGTTTAATTGCAATCTGTTCGCAAAAACAGTTGATCTTCAGAAGAGTCCCAGAGGGGTGTGGACACCATGGCCGCCCGATCCGTCCGTCCGGTGATGGCCGCGATACTCGCCGGGGCCGTGGCCCTCACCGGCGCCGCCTGTGCGGGCCCCGGCGGCGCCGGTGCCGCCGGCCCGAAGGACTCGGCGGTCGTCGGCATCGCCTTCGAGCCCGACAGCCTCAGCCCCCTCCTCGGCTACGGCAAGGACGGCAACTCCAAGATCTTCGACGGGCTGCTCGCCTTCGGCACCGACATGAAGCTGAAGCCCGCCCTCGCCGCCGCCCTGCCCGAGGTCGGCGACGACGGCCTGACGTACACGTACAAGCTGCGCAAGGGCGTGACCTTCAGCGACGGCCACCCCTTCACCGCCGCCGACGTCGTCTTCACGTACCGCGCGATCCTCGACCCGAAGACCAACAACGCCTCCCGCACCGAACTCGACGCCGTGAAGGACGTCCGGGCGGTCGGCGACGACACCGTCGTCTTCACCCTCGCGTACCCCTACGCGCCCTTCGCCGAGCGCACCGTCCTCGGCATCGCCCCCGAGCACGTCGCGGGCAAGCAGGACGTCAACACCGGCCCGTTCACCACCCGGCCCATCGGCACCGGGCCGTACGTCCTCACCGGCTGGTCCAAGGGCGAGAAGCTCACCTTCGCCGCCAACGAGCATTACTGGGGCGGCGCCCCGGCCGTGAAGAAGTTCACCATGGCCGTGGTCAAGGACGACGACGTCCGCGCCACCCGGCTGCGCGCCGGCGACCTGGACGCCGCGATCCTGCCGCCCAACCTGGCAGCGGGCTTCACCGGAACCACCGCCGGCAAGTCGTACAAGACCTACCGGGCCGCCACCTTCGACTACCGCCAGGTCACCCTCCCCACGCACGACAAGGTCGCCGGCGACCCCGCGATCCGCCGCGCCCTCGACCTCGCCGTCGACCGCCAGGCCATGGTCGACCGGATCCTCGAAGGCGCCGGCAAGCCCGCCTACGGGCCCGTCCCCACCGACAGCCCCTGGTTCACGAAGGGCACCGAGCGCCGCCACGACCTCGCGGGCGCCCAGAAGATCCTCGACGAGGCCGGATGGAAGCCCGGCCCCGACGGCGTCCGCGTCAAGAACGGCGTCCGCGCGGCCTTCCCCCTCTGGTACCTCTCCGGCGACAAGCTCCGCCAGGACCACGCCCTCGCCTACGCCTCCGACGCCAAGAAGGCCGGCATCGCGCTGACCACCCAGGCCGGTACCTGGGAGGTGATCGAACCCCGGATGAAGACCGACGCCGTCCTCGCCGGCGGCGGCTCGCCCGGCGACCCCGACTTCGACCAGTACCTGATGCTGAAGTCCTCCCTCGCGGGCGACGGCTTCAACAACATGGCCCAGTACGCCGACCCGGTCGTCGACCGCGCCCTGGAGGAAGGCCGCCGCACCGACGACCCCGCCAAGCGCCGCGCCGCGTACGACACGATCCAGCGGCAGCTGGTGAAGAACCCCGGCTACACCTTCCTCACCCACGTCGACCACCTCTATGTCGTCAGCGACCGCTGGGAGACCGCCGACGGCGGTCTGACCACCCAGATCGAGCCGCACGACCACGGCCTCGGCTCCGGCCCCTGGTGGAACATCGAGGACTGGAAGCCGAAGGGCACCGCGGGCACGGCGAAGAACGCGGCTCTCGTGGCCCCCGCAGCCGGCGGTACGGCCCCGGACGCGGGGACCATTCTCGGCACGGGGACGACCCCGGCCGCCGCGGTCGGCGAGGCGAAGTCCTCCGGAGTGGCCGCCCGGTGAGCCGCCGCCTTCCCTGGGCGGCCATGGCACGGATGGCGGGACGGCGCGCGCTCGCCGCCGTCCCCGTCCTGTTCGCCGTCACCCTCGCGGTCTTCGCGGTCGCCGCCGCCTCCCCCTTCGACCCCGTCCGCGCCTACGCGGGCACCGCCGGACTCACCGCGTCCCAGGAGAACCTCGACCAGCTGCGCGCCAACCTCGGCACCGACCGCCCCTGGCTCGCCCAGTGGGGGGACTGGCTCGTCCACGCCGTACGCGGCGACCTCGGCGACTCCGGTGTCATGCGTCAGCCCGTCACCGACGTGATCACCGAACGCATCGGCTGGTCCGTCCTGCTCGCCGCCACCGCCTTCCTCGTCGCCGTCACCCTCGGCACCGTCCTCGGCGTCCTCGCCGGGCGCCGCCGAGGCGGCCTCGTCGACCGGGTCGTCAGCTCCGCCGCGTACACCCTCGAAGCCGCCCCCGCCTTCTGGCTCGGCCTGCTCGCCGTCTGGTTCTTCTCGCTCACCCTCGGCGCGCTGCCGGCCGGCGGTCTGACCGACACCGCCAGCGACACCGTCACCGCCGGACAGGTCGCCCGCCACCTCGTCCTGCCCGCGCTCGTCCTCGGCGTCACCCAGCTGCCCTGGTTCTTCCTGTACGTCAGACAGGGCGTCGGCGACGCCCTGGAGGAGGACCCGGTGCGCGGCGCCCGCGCCCGCGGCCTCGCCGAACGCACCGTCCTCACCGGCCACGCCCTGCGCTCCGGAATGCTGCCCATGCTCACCCTCGTCGGCTCCCGGGTCCCCGAACTCATCACCGGAGCCCTCCTCGTCGAGACCGTCTTCAGCTGGCCCGGCATCGCCGCCGCCACCGTCCAGGCCGCCGTCTCCGTCGACTTCCCGCTGCTCGCCGCGCTCACCGTGCTCGCCACGGCCGCCGTCCTGCTCGGCAATCTCCTCTCCGACCTGCTGTACGGGCTCGCCGACCCCCGGGTGGGCTTCGATGGCTGACCCGCGCACCCGGCGGCTCCGGCTGTGGAGCTCCGCCCTCGTCACCGGACTCGTCTTCGCCGCCGTCCTCGTCGTCCCGCCGCTCGCCCAGCTCGACGAGCAGGCCGTGGACCTCGCCCGAAAGCTCCAGGCGCCGTCCTGGGCCCACCCCTTCGGCACCGACGGCCTCGGCCGCGACCTGCTGCTGCGCTGCGTCTACGGGCTACGCGTCTCCCTGCTCGTCGGCCTGGTCGCCGCCCTTGTCGCCACCGTCGTCGGCACCGCCGTGGGCGCGGCGGCGGGCGCGCTCGGCGGACGCGTGGACCGTCTCCTCATGCGCGTCGTCGACGGCTTCTCGTCCGTACCGCACCTGCTGCTCGGCATTTTCGTGGTCGCCATGTTCCGGCCCGGGGTCTGGCCGGTGATCGCCTCTGTGGCGGTCACCCACTGGCTCTCCACCGCCCGGATCGTCCGCTCCGAGGTCCTCTCGCTGCGCTCCCGGCTCTTCGTCGACGCGGCGATCTCCGGTGGCGCCTCCCGGTGGCGGATCGCCGTCCGCCACCTGCTGCCGGCGGTCCTGCCGCAGGCCGGTCTGGCCGCCGTGCTGATGGTGCCGCACGCCATGTGGCACGAGTCGGCGCTCTCCTTCCTCGGCCTCGGCCTGCCCAGTCACCAGGCCAGCCTCGGCAACCTCGTGCAGACCGCCCGCTCCTCCCTGCTCGCCGGCGACTGGTGGCCCACCCTCTTCCCCGGACTGCTGCTCATCGTCCCCACCCTCGCCCTGGCCGGCCTCGCCGGCGTCTGGCGCGACCGCCTCAACCCGCGCCGCCGATCGGAGCTGATGCTGTGAACGAGCAGCTCGCGCGGGACCTCGGCGACCCGCGCCCCGACGCCGCCGGACGCGCCGACGCCGCCGCCGGCCACGCCGCCGCCGGCCACGCCGCCACCTCCCTGCTGAGCGTCCGCGATCTGACGGTCCGCTTCCGGCTGCGCGGCGGCCGAAGCGTGGCCGCCGTCAGCGACGCCTCGTTCGACCTGGCGCCGGGGGAGTGTCTGGCACTGGTCGGCGAGAGCGGCTGCGGCAAATCCGTCCTCGCCTCCGCCCTGCTGGGCCTGCTGCCCGCCAACGCCGAGGCGCGGGGCACCGCCCGGCTCGCGGGCGCGGCCGGCACCGCGTCCCCGGACGCCCCCGCGCGCCCCGCCCGCGACCTCCTCGCCGCCGACGAACGGACCCTGGCCCGCACCGTACGCGGCCGGCTCGTCGGCCTCGTCCCGCAGAGCCCCGCCGCCCACCTCACCCCCGTACGGACCGTCCGGTCCCAACTGGAGGAGACCGTACGGGCGCTCACGGACACACCCCGCCGGGAACGGCGGGCCGCCGCCGAGGCCGCCGCCGAACGCGCCGCCTTCCCCGCCGGGCACCTCGACCGCTATCCGCACGAACTCTCCGGCGGCCTCGCCCAGCGCGCCGCCACCGCGCTCGCCCTGATCGGCGACGCGCCCCTGCTCCTCGCGGACGAACCCACCACCGGGCTCGACCGCGAACTGGTCGACCGCACCGCCGACGAACTGCGCCGGCACACCGACACGGGCAAGGCCCTGCTGCTCATCACCCACGACCTGGCTGCCGCCCGGCGGGTCGCCGACCGGGTGGCCGTGATGTACGCCGGACGGATCGTCGAGACGGCCCCCGCCGCCCGCTTCTTCGACGGCCCCGGCCCCCGCCACCCCTACGCCCGCGGCCTCCTCGACGCCCTCCCGGAACGCGAGTTCACCCCGATCCCCGGACTGCCGCCCGAGCTGTCGAACCTCCCCGAGGGCTGCGCCTTCGCCCCGCGCTGCCCCCGCGCGAGCGCCACCTGCGCCGTCCGCCCCGAACCCCGTTCCCAGGTGGCCTGCCACCACCCCCACGGAGAGCCGGGAGACCCCGACCGTGCTTGAACTCCACCGGATCACCGCCGGATACGGCCGCCGCGCCCCCGTCTTCCGCGACGCCTCCCTCACCGTCGCCCCCGGCGAGGCCGTCGGCCTGCTCGGCCCCAGCGGCTGCGGCAAATCCACCCTCGCCCGGGTGGCCGCCCTCCTGCACCGGCCCGACGCGGGCCGGGTCGTCCTCGACGGTACGGAGATACGGGCCTGGCGGCACCGCGCCCCGCGCGACCAGCGCACCGCCGTCGGGGTCGTCTTCCAGCAGCCCCGGCTCGCCGCCGACCCGAGGCTGCGGCTTGCCGATCTGATCGCCGAACCCCTGCGCGCGACCGGGCGCCGCGAGGAGATTCCCGAGCGCCTGGCCGAACTCGTCCCCGCCGTCGGCCTCACCGGAGACCTGCTCACCCGCCGCCCGCACGAGGTCAGCGACGGTCAGCTCCAGCGCGCCTGTCTGGCCCGCGCCCTGGTGCTGCGCCCCCGCTGGCTGGTCTGCGACGAGATGACCGCCATGCTCGACGCGTCCACCACGGCCGCCCTCGTCGCGGCCGTCGAGTCCTACCGCGCCGAGACGGGCGCCGGCCTGCTCGCGGTCGGCCACGACCGTGTTCTGCTGAACCGCTGGTGCGACCGCACACGGAACTGGGCCGACTGCCTGGACGCCTCCGCCACCCCCGCCACCCCCGTCTGACCCGGGCGGGGCCGCCCCACCGGCCCGCCGCAGAGATCGCACATGTCTTCGGGATTCGAAAATGTGAATGCCAGTGAATCCACCCTGATGGCCGCGCCGCCATACCGACATACTGGCCACTCATTCCGTCACACTGTCGCCCAAACGCCGCAATTCGGGCGCGGCGCAAGGAGGGTGAGCGCGATGGCCATTTCCATTTCCGTGGTGCTGCTTCTGCTGATCCTGGCCGTGATCTTCCTCCGCAACGGCGGACTGAAGCTCTCCCACGCCCTGGTCTGCGCCTTGCTCGGCTTCTATCTGGCCGGCACCAGCATGGCCCCCACCATTCACGAGGGGGCCACCGCCACCGCGAACGTGATCTCCAGCCTCAGGCCCTGACCTCGTCCCTGCCCCGCCTCGCCGCCTCGTGGCGACCGGACGATCGGATGCCCGGAGCCCCCGTGGCCCCGGGCGTCCGTGATCCGGGAGGGTCACTCCATCTCGGGCATGTCGCCGACCGTCGTCTTCATGTCGATGACCGCGAACGCCGCCCCTTCCGGGTCGAGGATCGCCGCGAAGCGGCCGAACGGGCTGTCCATCGGGCCGAACACCTTGCGCCCGCCGCCCCGCTCCGCCGCCTCGACCGCCTTGTCGCAGTTGTCGACGGCGAAGTAGAGCTGCACATACGAGGGGACCTCGGGCGGGAACTCCGATCCCATGACCATCCGCCCGAGCACCGATTCGGAACCGGCGTCGAAGACGCGGAAGTCCATCTTGTCGTCCTTGACCTTCTTCGAGGTGTAGCCGAAGACGGCCGTGAAGAACGCGTCGGACTTCGCCGGCTCACGGGTGAACACCTCGGCCCACGCGTAGCCGCCCGGCTCGCCTTCCAGCTCGAAGCCCTCGTGCTTGTCGGCCTGCCAGACGCCGAACGCCACCCCGGCCGGATCCTTCGCCAGGCACATGGTGCCGAAGTCGCCCACCGCCATGGGCTCCATCAGTACCGTGCCGCCCGCCGACTTGATCTTCTCGGCGGTGGCGGCGGCGTCCGGCGAGGCGAAGTACAGACACCAGGCCGACTGCGGCTCGCCGTCCTGGCCGGGCATCGGCGGCACGACCGCCGCGACGGCCTTGCCGTTCTTGTAGGCCTGGGTGTAGTTCCCGTACTCCGAGGACGATTCTCCGAAGGTCCAGCCCAGCACATCGCCGTAGAACGACTTCGCGCGCTCGACGTCGCGGTACATGGCGTCGGTCCAGACCGGCGTACCTTCAGGTCGTGAGGCCATGGAAATGACTCGCTTCCGATCGATGACGGCAATTCGCCCCCATCGGCCACGCTAATCAGCAACCGCCCGGTCCGCTCGGTGACGTCGGCGACGGGCGACCGGCCGGCCGCCGCTCAGCCGCGCGCGAAGACGCCTATGCCGTTCGACACCGGCCGCTCGGTGCCGTCGCTCGGATGGTTGCGGACCATCACCGCCGGCTCGTCCGCCGCCCGGCTCACCAGCGTCGACGAGCCTCCGCCGTCCAGGCTGAACGCGTCCCGCGCCCCCTCTCTCGCCATCAGCGCCGCCACCTCGGCGACCGTCATCCCCGACCGCCACTCCGGTGCGCCGTCCAGGGCCATCAGCAGCAGCCGCCTCCCGCCGTCCGCGCTCCCGGCGGCCGTCCGCACGGCCGAGGTCGTGTTGTCGAGCCCGGGCCGCGGAATCCCGTCCCGGAGCAGCGGGTACCCGCCGACGGCGAACCGGTACGGGACCGGGGCACCCTCCGCGACAAGACGGTGACGCACCCGCACCCGGTCCCCGACGGTCAGGGCCCGCAGCTGCCCGGCACCCGCCTCCCGTCCCACCAGGACCTCGGTTCCCTCGGGGATCGGATCACGCCCCGGGGCGCCGGCGACCGCCACGACCCTGCCGCCCCGTACCGTCACCTCGTACGCGTCCGTGGTGCATGGCGCGGCCCGGTCGGTGTCCGTCCCGCATACGGCGCGGGCCCGGGAGGCCGTCCCCCAGTCGGAGGTGTAGACGCCGACCGAGCCGACGGGCAGCGCGTACTGGTTGAGCCCGCCCAGCGGGTACCCGCCCGCCGGGCCGGTGACCGAGCCGTCCAGGACGAGCCCGCCCATCCGCGCCCGGTGGTCCACCCCCACCCCGAACACCTCGGATGTCCCCGTGTCCGGCGGCAGCGCGGGCCCGAACCGCTGCCCTCGCGGCACCGCCGACTTCAGTACGCGGCGGGCGGCTATCGCCGGGCCCACAGCGGCCCCCGTCGCCTCCGTGCCCGGATGCTGGCTCTCGGAGATGTTGAAGAAGTCCCCGTTGATCCCCGCGAGGGCCCCGCGCGCGTCGGCGAGCCGCGATATCGGTGCCCGTGCCGCCACCGCCCCCGGGTACAACAGGTCGACATCGACACCCCGGGCCCGCAGGTCGACGGACAGCAGATGCACCCGCACCGTCCCGTGCGCCGTCGGCGTGTCGAAGCCGCGGTAGGCGACCCCGGGTGCCAGCTCCTGCCACGACCCGGCGGCCCTCGCCTCCGGCGCCAGGCCCCACAGCGCCGCGCACCACACCAACAGCAGCGCGACCACCGTCCGCGGCCGCCTCCATACCTGGAAATGCGTCACAGTCCCCCCGAACCTCCGGCGTCACCGCCCCCTCTGGCGACGCTTCAAATGTCCCAAAGCATCCAAAGATTCGCCAGACACCCGTTCGGGTGAAAAGTCAGCGGCGGACCTCGCGGGCCTGCGGGCACAACTCCTTGACCAGCGCCCAGAAGACCGGGAAATCGGGGATCTCCTTCGACTCGCGCGTCCAGCGGCCCGCCCCGGCCGTCCGTACCACCACCAGCCCGTCCCCGCGCCACTCGCACCGCCGCACCCGCTCCCACGGCGCGGTTCCCGACGGCAGCCCGATGCCCGAACCCGCCAGTGCCACCTCGCCGAACACGACCCGCTCGCCCGCCTCCAGCGCGGACATCGCCGGCGGCAGCGCCCGGCGCACCGTCTCGTCCAGGACGATCTGGGCCAGCTCGCGGACCTGCGAACCGTCCGGCGGCCGCGCCGTCTCCTCGTCGAGGAACCCGCCGACGGTCACCTCGCGCGCCCCGCCGAGGCTCAGCCGGTACGCGTAGTGGGTGCCGGTGTAGCCGCCGTTGACGCTGGTGCGGGTCACGTCCTGGCGCATCGCCGTCACCGACCGCCAGGGCACCGCCCGCGCCCCGCCGTCCGCCGCCGGGCAGACCAGGCCCTGCTCGTACAGGTAGACGTATTCTCCGGGGCGCAGCGCCGCCCCCGTCGCGGGGACCCGAAGCGAGCGCCACAGCACCAGGGCGAAGACCCCGAACGGCAGCAGGAGCAGCGGTACTCCGAGCCCTTGCCCCACCAGCCGGGTGGCGAGCACGGGCAGCCCCAGCGACACCCCCGCGAGCAGCAGCACCACACCCGGCCGCGCGGACCCGGCCCCGGGCCCAGCCTCGGACCCTGATTCCCGTCTGGTCCCGGACCCTGATTCCCGTCTGGTCCCGGCCCCTGATCCCGGTCCGGACCCCGATCCCGTCCCGGACCCCGATCCCGTCCCGGACCCCGACCCCGGTCCGGACGCGGATCCGGCCCGGTCCGGTCCGCCGCTCTCGCGGTGGCGGGCGCGGAAGGCCCGCAGATAGACGCCGAGACCCGCCTCGCGTGCCGCGTCGGCCGCGGCCTCGCCCGGCGGCGGTACGGTCACGCGGTCGGACTCTCCCATGGCGCACCCCCGTCGGCATGATGACAGCGGCTCACGGCCCGTGTCAGGCCTTCCGTCACGATCCGCCGGAAGTCCGGACAGAATGCGGCGGTCGGCCCGGCCCACTGGGACCGTCCGTCACTCCCGCCCGCTCGTCACCCAGCCGTTCCCGAACAGCCGCCCCGCCGCCCTCCGGTCGTCCCCCTCCCCGGTGCCTCCGGCCCCCCGATTTCCCCTCCCCCCTGACTCCGTCAGCCCGATTCCCTCTGTTCCCCCGGCGTCTCCAGCGCGCCGATGGTCTCCGCCAGCCACGCCCGCTCCTCGCTCCCGGTGGCGCGCGCGACGCGCAGCATGCCCTTCCGGAATACGTCGGGTGCCTCCTCGGCCCGCACCGGCTCGCCCTCCCGGTAGAAGAAGCTGGTCGGAGCGTCGAGGAACGCCTGGTGGCGGCGGAGGACGGCGGCCTGCGCGGCAGGGCCCGGCAGATGGCGGAGGAACGAGAGCAGGGTGGAGAAGCGCTGCCCGTCGCTGATCTCCACGTCCTTGGGTTCGCTCAGCCGGGTCAGCAGCCGGGTGCGTCCCGCCGGAGTGAGGGACAGGATGCGGCGGGTCGTGGCGCCGCTGCCGGGCTCCGTGCGCTGATCGACGAGGCCCGCGGCCGCCAGCCGGTTGAGAGCCGGGTACAGCGCGCTCGGCGGCGTGTTCGAGGGAAGCGGCCGGAGCCCGGCGCCGGCCCGGATCACCGCGTGCGGGGCGGTGACGCAACTCGTGGGCGCGTACGTCCTGTCGGGCCGGGGGCTGCCGGGAATCTGCGAGGCCATGGCGCCGGCGAGGGCGGCCCAGTGTGCCGCCCTCGTCGGCTTGTACGGGCGCACGGCCCGGTCCGGGGAGGCGGGCGGGCCCGCGGCCCCGCCGAAGGAACCGGCCGTGAGCCCCGGACCCGCGGCCGGCAACGAGCGCCGCATCCCCTGAGCGACGGCGGCCGGCAAAGGCCCTGCGCCCGGCCCCGTTCCAGGCCCTGATCCCGCGCCCGGTCCTACCTCCGCTCTCGGCCCCGGCCGTGCCCGGCGGCATCGTCCGACGTCACTTCGTATCGGTGGAACAGGCCGTCCGGAGCCGGGAGTTCGGGCCGCCAGAAGCGCAGCACCTGGCCCGAGGGAACGAACAGTGCCTCCGGCAGCCGGTCGGGCGTGAACCACTCCCACCGCTCGATCTTGTCGGGTTCCGCGACCGCCGGGGTGCCCTGATGGGCGCGGATCACGGTCGCCGCCGACACCCGGGTCAGCTCGGTGGAGCTGGCGGTGTCGAGGACGAAGCCGATGACCGTCACGTCGGCGGGTTCGGCGACGAGCGTGGTCTCCTCGGCGAGTTCGCGCACCGCCGCCTCCTCGACGGACTCGCCCGGCTCGACCGCGCCGCCCGGCAGTTCCCAGACGCCGGAGCGGTGCAGGCCGAGCAGGACCCGCCCGGCCTCGTCGAGGACCACGACGCCCGCCCCCAGGGATGCCTGGGCGACGGGCGGCTTGGCGTTGCGGTGCGGAACGGTCGTGGGCATGAGCGGTATCTCCTGGTGCGGGACTGCGGTGGTACGTAAGCGCCTCCAGCCAACACCACGGCACTGACACACCACGCCCCGGGGCGCCCCGCCGAACCCGCCGAACCCGTCGGACCTGCCGATCCCGCCGGGCCGAGAGCGGACGGAGGAGCAAGGGAAGGTCCAGGGCCCACCCTCGCTCCCCGTTTGCCGCCCGCTCTCGCTCCGCCCCGGCCTGCCCAGGGCCCACGCGCGGCGGCCCCGCCCTGGCGAGTGCAGTCGAACGGCCGCCCCGAGCACCGGTGTTCCGGCCGGCTCAGACCACGACCACGTCGGCGACCGCCACCGCGTTGCAGCCGTACCCGCGCGCGTTCCACGGCGCCCGCGTCGGCTGGACCGCGCCCTCCGCGTCCGTCGCCCGGGCGAGGATCCGGTACCGGCCGGGGGTGCGCGGAGTCCAGCGGAAGGACCAGTCCGTCCAGACGTACGGGCCCGAGGGGCGGTCCAGTTCGGCGTCCTGCCACCCGGTCTCCGGCTCGCCGGGTTCGTCCTCGTGCACCGCCCGCACCTCGACCCGGCGCACGGCCACCCCGCCGCCCGACCACGCGTGCCCGCGCACCTCGGTCTCCTGCCCGCGCCGCAGATCCTCGTCCGGTTCGGGGGCGGTGATCAGGGACTTGACGAGCAGTTCGCCGACCGGCCCCTCGGTGCGGCCGTCGGAGTCGACGTACATGTACTCCTCCGTCTGGAAGACTCCCTCGAACGGTTCGGTGACCGCCCGCGCCCCGGTCAGCCACTTCACGTCGGCCACCGCGAACCGGCCGGGCACCACCAGCCGGACCGGGGCGCCGTGCGCGGGCGTCAGCGGCGCGCCGTCCAGCCGGGTGGCGAGCAGGGTGTCCGGATGCAGGGCGAGCGTGCGCGGCAGGCTGCGCGCGAACGTCGTCCGCCGGCCGTGCACCATCCCGGAGTCGGCTCCGGTGAAGACGAATTCGACCGTCGTGGGATCCAACCCGGCGCGTTCGACGAGGGATTGGAAAGGTACTCCCTCGAACCGGGCGCAGCCGACCGCCCGTTCACCCCACGCAAGACCGGGCGCAGGCGGAGTCATCCGAGTGCGCCCGTTGCCCGCGCACTCCATCACCACGTCCACCTCCCGGTGTGGGAGCGCGGTCAGTTCGTCGTAGCCGATGCTGTACGGCGTGCCCACCGCGCCGTCGATCCGCAGCCGCCAGCGGTCCGCCGGAAGGTCCGGGACATCGAAGTGGCTGCGGACGAAGAGGGCGTCGGCGGGCGTGAGACGCGGGACGAGCGCGGCCGCCGGCGTCTGGGCGTTGTAGGGGTCGGAAGTCACCGTCTCGGGGGACCAGGCGGTGGCGCCGGGGCCGGGGGGAGGTACGGAGAGATACATGGTGCGCCAGGCTACGCCGGGTACCGCGTGAGGCAAGGGAGCGCCATGCGGCGTACGGGACCGGCCCGGCCGTCGCCACCGCCCCGGCCCGCCGGATCCGGGGCATGGCCAAGCGCTCTACCCGGCGGTAACGTCCCTGCCCGGCGGCCGGCGATCCCAGACCGGTCGAGGGGTGCGGGGAGCACGCGATGGACCAGCGGTTCGGCGACTACCAGAACGAGATCTACCTGAACGGCCTCTTCGGTACCCTGCCGAAACTGCCGATGACCTTCGCCGAGCTGGAACGGCGCGCCGAGGCCGCGCTGCCGTCGTCCGTCTGGTCGTACGTCGCCGGCGGCGCGGGCGACGAACACACCCAGCGCGCCAACACCGAGGCGTTCACGCGCTGGGGCCTGGTGCCCCGGATGATGGTGGGCGCCACCCACCGCGACCTCGGCGTCGACCTGTGCGGGATCGCCCTGCCCGCCCCGCTGCTGATGGCGCCCGTCGGTGTCGTCGGCCTGTGTGCCCAGGACGGACACGGCGATCTAGCCACCGCGCGCGCCGCCGCCCGCACCGGCGTTCCGATGATCGCCTCCACCCTGAGCGTGGACCCGCTGGAGGACGTCGCCGCCGAGTCCGGCGCCACCCCGGGCCTCTTCCAGCTCTACACGCCGACCGACCGGGCCCTCGCCGAGAGCCTGGTGCACCGGGCGGAGACGGCCGGTTACCGGGGCATCGTCGTCACCCTCGACACCTGGGTGACCGGCTGGCGCCCCCGTGATCTCGCCACCGGCAACTTCCCCCAGCTGCGCGGCCATTGTCTGGCCAACTACACCTCCGACCCGGTGTTCCGGGCCCGTCTGGCCAAGAGCCCCGAAGAGGACCCGCAGGCCGCCGTCCTGGAGTGGACCGGCCTCTTCGGCGCCCCGCTCACCTGGGACGACCTTCCCTGGCTGCGCTCGCTGACCGATCTGCCGATCCTGCTCAAGGGCATCTGCCACCCCGAGGACGTCCGGCGCGCCCGGGACGGCGGCGCCGACGGCGTCTACTGCTCCAACCACGGGGGCCGGCAGGCCAACGGGGGACTGGCCGCCCTCGACGCCCTGCCGGACGTGGTCGCCGCCGCCGACGGCCTGCCCGTGGTCTTCGACTCGGGCGTCCGCAGCGGCGCCGACGTGGTCAAGGCGCTCGCGCTCGGCGCCACCGCTGTCGCCGTCGGCCGCCCGTACGTCTACGGGCTCGCCCTCGACGGCACCGACGGTGTCGTCCACGTCCTGCGGTCCCTGCTCGCCGAGGCCGATCTGCTCATGGCCGTCGACGGCTATCCGTCCCTCGCGGACCTCCGGGCGGAGGGTGCCCTGCGCCGGCTGTGACGGCCGCGACGGGCTCGGGCGGGGAGATCGGGCGCACCCGCACCCGCACCCGCACCAGGGCCCCGGCCCTCCCGAACGCATCGGGTGGACCGGGGCTTTGGGGTGTTGTCCGGCGGATCTCGGCCGGGCCCCAGGGGTCGGCTACGCGGGCCGGCTCTTACGGCGCCAGGAGCGCCGGGGACGGTCGGGCACCCAGCCGAAGACCAGGGTGCTGCCGATCAGACCGAAGAGCATGCCGATGAAGAAACCGCCCAGGTTCGACGTCACCCAGGTGGCCAGTGAGGCCAGGACGCCGATGATCGAATAGAACAGCCGCTGGCCGGGGTTGACCACGACGAGCAGTCCGCAGACGATCATCATGATCGGCAGTACGTACCCCGCCAGGCTGTCGGCGCCGGCGGCGAGGATCACCGAGACGCTCGCCCGTTGGGTGAGCAGGATCTCCGCGCCGCCGAACGCCAGGGCGAGGCCCGCCCCGAAGGGGCGCCGGTGGCGCCAGGTCCGGAACGCCCGCCAGGGGTGCCGGCGGTCGTCGGGACGTGCGTCCGCCTCGGCCCGAGGGGCCTCGGGGACGTCCGCCGCGGCCTCGTCCGTGCCCGGTGCCATGGTCAGCAGCCCTCCGAGCTGAAGTTCATGTGGAGGTCGGGCAGGGTGAACCGGACCGCCGTGGTGGCGTAGTTGGTCTGGCGGAAGTCGTTCATCTCCACCGTGTCGGCCTGCTGGCCGAAGGAGCCGAGCGGGCCCTTGATCGGAGGCTTCTCGTACTCGCTGGCGTCACCGCCGATCTCGATGTTGTCGAAGCTCGCCGACTTGCCGGTGATGTCGGTGGAGTCGGTGGTCAGACCGGTCGCCTCGACCGGGCGGCCCTTCTTCCCGCCCGCCGTGATGTGCAGGTAGGTGCCCCCCAGCGCCACGCTCTGGCACAGATTGGTGATCTTCGCCTTGCGGATCGCGGTCACGATGGTCAGCACCTGGCCGCCGGTGTCGCCCGCGTTCGGGCTGTTGTCCGCCATGTTGTCGATGGCGCCCCACTGCCCGAAGCCGTCGCCCTTGAGCGAGTCGCCGGCGACGACGAACGGCATTCCGGAGATGGCGAACTGGGCGGCGAGAGCACCCTGGGCGGTGAGGGCCACCAGCGTGCCGGCGGCGAGGAAGGCGGGGACCCCCATGAGGGCCGCGCGACGGTAGCGCACCCCGCCCCGTCTCTCCTGGCCGGCCGCGGCGGGCGGGCCGCCGGGCGAGTCGGGGGTGGTGGTGTCTTCGGACAGGGCCATGCGGTGCTCCTGACAGTGATGAGGAAACAGAGCGCGGCTTCGTCCTGGCGCGGACCGGTTCCCCCCACCCACCCTGGGTCTTCCTGGTAACGCGCGGAGGCAGCCGTGCCGCAAGGGAACCGATTCGGACCGTACGCGCGGTAACAAGTCACGTCAACTGCCCAGTAACCAAACGTTCTTGACGATCATTCGGAAACCGGAAAAGGTGCTGTGACCACATGGACGAGAACGTCCAGAAGCGGATCGGGACCGGCCGCCGACCTGCCCTCGGGCAGGGTGAACCGCCCGGCGTCGACCGCCCGTTGCACCGCCGCGTGGACGGCGCCGACGACCGTGTCCACCAGCTCGTCGCGCGCCATTCCGGGCGGACCGGGCGGGGCATCCCTGAAGAAAGGGCGGAATCCGGCCAGAAGTTCCGCCCGCGCCCGCCGCCCCGCGGGCCCCAGGGACTCGATCTCGACCGCCATCGTCGCGAAGGCGGGCGTCTGGGCGAGCAGAGTCAGCAGCGCGCGCAGTCCGGCGCGGACGGCGGTCGGCCAGTCCGCCGCGCCGCCCGCCTCGTCGTAGGCCCGCTGCATGGCCCGCACCACGGTCCGGGTGCCACCCCGGAAGGCGGCGAGCACCGCGTCCTCCTTGCCGGAGAACAGCTCGTAGAAGACGGGACGGGTCACCCCGGCGGCCCGGCAGATGTCGCTGATCCGGGCGCCCGCGTAGCCGTTCGCGGCCACTGTGCGGGCCACGCCGTCGAGCAGTCGCTCGCGCTGACGCGACGCCACCTGCTCGGGCGTGAGCCGGCGCGGTCCCGGCCGCAGCGAGCGCTCCGGCTCACGTCCCGTGCGGGCGCCTGGCAGGACGAGATCCCCCTCGGGGCAGCGAGCACTCGTCATCGGCCACATCCTTCTGCGGTTGTTGACGTCGGATACTCGGCGGGTTTACAACCCTCGTGGGTTTTCCTTTCGGTGCACCGGGAGAACCGGTGGTGCCGCACCCCGCGGGACGGGATGCGCGCCGCCGAATCCCGTACACCGAGTATTACGCTCCACCCCGTATCGCGACACCGCCGCCGGAGACCCGTGGCGCCGGATCCCCGGCGGCGGCCGTCGTCGCCGTGCCGCGTCCGCGTCCGAGTCGCCAAGTCGGTGGTCAGGTAAGGCCGTTCGCACGGATTTCGGAACCAGGGCTATCGCGGAGCACGCACCACCTGCATCATGTTCCACCCGCACCATGTTCCATGCGGACCTCGTTCCGAGCGGACCTCGTTCCGCCGGCGCGACCGACCAGTTCCGCGGAGCGGCACACGTGCGACCACGAGCCATGGGCGCACGGCGTGACGCCGCTCCGTCCCGCTTCGAGTGTGTCCCGTTCCGGGTGTGTCCCGGACCGTGGGTGCGGCCGTGCGTGTGCCGTACGCCTTCGGAGCGATCCCGTACGG
The DNA here is from genome assembly GCF_040646255.1 of Streptomyces sp. NPDC046203. NCBI lineage: Bacteria > Bacillati > Actinomycetota > Actinomycetes > Kitasatosporales > Streptomycetaceae > Streptomyces > Streptomyces sp. NPDC046203. The sequence continues at coordinate 238,123 of NZ_JBEYZX010000001.1, forward strand.
CGTGCTCGTCCGTTTCCACCCGTACCGCCGCACCGCCGCACCACCCGAAACGCCGTCCCACCCGCACGGCTGTGTCGCCGTACCGCAGCGCCGTACCCCCGTACCGCCGTTCTGCCGTACCGCCCGGGTGCACCGCCCGCGTCCCCACGCGGGCCGCGGTCACCCACACCGACCGCCGAACCACCCCACCCTCCGCCCTGCGTGAAAGGACCCCCATGAACAAGCGTCTGCTCTCCGTCGCCTTCGGTGCCGCCTTCGCCGCCGCGCTCGCGGTGACCACCTCCGCCTCCGCCACGACCGCCGCCGCCGGCGTCCTGACCGTCGGCAGCCCGACCGGCCCGGCCGTCGCCGCGAACGACAGCCTCACCGCGTCGCTGGCCACCGGCACCACCGCGAAGATCGCCACCACCGCCGGCGGCAGCACCGGAATCACCTGCACCACCTCGGGCTTCGCGGCCACCGCCAACACCAACCCGGCCGCCCCGGGCACCGCCACCGAGACGGTGACCTCCCACACGCTGGCCAACTGCACCACCAACATCGTCGGCGCGACCGGCGTCCAGAGCATCACGGTGAACAACCTGCCGTACAAGGCATCCGTGACCTCCGGAGGTTCGCTCACCGTCACGGCGGGCACCGCCGGAGCCATCCAGACCACCCTCAAGATCAACACGATCCTGGGTGTGACGACCTGCGTCTACCAGGCCGGCAACCTCACCGCGACCCCGTCCAACACCGACAACTCGCTCACCTTCCAGGACCAGTTGTTCAGCAAGACCAGCGGCCCGGTCACCTGCCCGAGCAGCGGATACTTCTCCGCGAAGTACGGCCCGGTGCTGGACGCCACCCAGGGCAACGGCGCGGTGTTCGTCAACTGACCCTCCCCGCCCGAGAGACGACCCCGGCGCCGCACGGCCCGGGGTCGTCCCCGCGCGCGCCGGGCGTCTCCCGTCAGCCGTGCGTCCCGGCCCGTCATCCCCCGTACACCTCAGGGGTGTTGGGCCGCGGTGCGGGACGGTGCCGGGCGGCCGGGCCCTCGGCGAAGGCGCGCAGGAGGTTCTCCGTCGTCCGGGTCGCGAAGGCCCGGGTACGGGCGTCCATGCCGTGGTCGCGGCCCCCGTCCGGAGTCCCGGCCATCAGGGCCTCCACCCATCGCATGGTGCCCGTCGCGAAGACCCCCGCCCCGCTCTTCGCGGTGTAGTACGCCGAATCGCTGTGGCTGCGGCTCTTCTTGCACACCAGAGGAGAGTGGGCCGTGATCTCCAGCGGCCCGGGGACGGTCGGGCCCGGGGTGACCCGGTCGTACTCCACCCCGACCAGATGGGCGAAGCCGTCGCCGCGGCGCACCTTCGTCCCCTCGTACACCCAGTGGTCCGCCGCGTGGACGACGTAGGGCGCGTCCGTCGGATATCCCTCGTAGAGCACACCGGTCAGCGAGGACTCGGGGTCGGGCGCCGGGGCCGTACGGAAGTCCGTCGTCACCAGGGAGGGTTGGGAGGCGTACAGCGGGTCGGACCGGCAGGAGGACTTGTAACAGACCACCGTCCGCCCGGGCCGCGCTCCGTCCGGTTCCAGACGGACCCGGCGGAAGCAGGTGTTGGCGCCCAGGAAGGCCAGATTGGTGCCGGCGTCCCGGGCCCGGGTGACGTGCTCACGCTGCTGCGGGGTCCAGTACTCGTCGTGCCCGAGACAGACGACGGCGGCCGCCCCGACCAGCACCTCGGGGGAACGGTGTACGTCGACCCCGGTGGTGTACGCGAGGGGAATGCCGAGCCGCTCGGCGAGAACCACCGCTGCCCGCTCGTACGCCAGGAACTTCTCCGCCCCGTCCAGGTCGTAGGGGCGGTCGAAGCTCACGGCGAGGGACCGGGTGTCGTAGTTGCCGAAGGGGCCCTGATAGAGGCTGTAGCCGCCCCACCGGTTGTACGCCTGCCAGGTCGCGGGCGCGTGCATCAGCACCGTACGGCCCGCGCCCCGCGCGGAGCGCACGATCAGCGGGACATGCCGCTGGTGCCCGTCCTGCGAGTCGAGCCGCAGCAGATACGCGCCCTCCGGCCAGCCCGTCGTGTCGAGCCCGAGGGTGCGCCGCCAGCCCGCGTGGACCGTACGGGTGGCCGGTACGAGGCGAGGCTGCGCCTGGACCCGGCCCGGAACGCGCCCGGATCGCCACACCAGCCGGGCCTCGTCGCCCCCGTACCAGCCGATGCGGAACGCCGAGACCCGGAAGGACGGGGCGGTCGTCGAGACGTACAGTCCGCACTCCTCGCCCGGGAGCACGCTCACCCGGTCGGTGTACCCGAGGACGGCCGGCGCCGGACCCCGCGACCGGATACGCCAGTCGTGTGTTCCCTGGCGGTCCTGCTCCGTCTCGGCCCGGGGCGAGGCCGCCGCCGCGCGGTCGCGGGCGGTGCGGGCGGACGGGGCAGGGGCGCAGGCGCCGACGGTCGCCGAGGCGAGCCCGACGCCCGCCCTGAGGAGGGTTCTGCGGCCCGGCGCGGCCCCGCCGGACGGCTGGTGCCGCTGGTGCCGCGGGGTTTCCTGCCCGTCGGGGCCCACGTCGCCTCCCGTGTGTCCGGTCCCCGCCCTCCGGTGCCCTGCGTCCGGTGCCCGGCTTCACGGGTCACCGCCCCCGTGAGCAGCGTGGCACGGCGCGGAGGACTCGGCCGGACGGGAGGGCGGTGCCGGAGGAGGAGAGGGAGGGCGTACGGGCGGGGGTTCCGAGGGCTTCAGCGCGGGGAAGCGGGGTGGCCGGTCGCAGCACTGGGAAAAGCCCATCCCCGACGCTCTCCACCGTTCACATGTGCGGTGCCGCGAGCATCACCCCGGCTGCCGCGAACGGGAGGCGCGGGGTCGCCGTTTCGGCGGCATCGTCGCCCGTCCCTCTCTCTGCGGTCATCCGAGCCGGTCCGGAGTCGGCCGTGACGATTCCGGGACATTCCCGGTCAGCGTGAGCGGGAACGGATCGTACCGACCATGGTCCGGTGCGGCACTCGCGCGGGGCCATCGCGCAAGGCAAGGAGTGCCCATGCATCCCGACCGCAAGTCCGTCGTCATCCTCGCCGCCGTCCTGCTGGCCGCCACGGCCCCCGCGGTCGCGCAGGCATCCCCGGCGACGGGGCGCGGTACCGCCCCCTCCGCGTGCCGGCCGGCCAACCACACCGCGAAGATCGCCGAGGCACCCGCCAGCGCGGGTCACCACCACTATCGGGTCACCCTGACCGCGCCGCGCGGGTACGACCCCTGCCGGCTGGCCGGTTCGCCGACCGACGCCCGGTTCCTGCGCCAGGGCAAGCCGTCCGGGATCACCGCCGGCCGTTACGGCGAGCAGGGCATCGCGGTGACCTTCGGCCCCGGCCACCCGGTGCACTTCGACGTCCAAGTCCCCAACGACGCCCGCCAGGTGCCGGTGGACGAGATGTCCTTCACGCTCCAGGCGCCGGGCGGGCAGATCCCCGGTTCGTCCTTCGCCGAGGGCGCGATGAACATCGCGGCCGGAACCCTCATCGGCCCTGTGGAGCAAGGGTCCTGAGGACCGAAGACGGGGTCGGCTCCGGCGGTCGTGGTGCCGCCGGGGCCCGTCCTGTCTCCGGCATGGTCCGGCGGTCGCGATCGAGTGGATCCCTTGACCGCGTGCCGACTGTCAGTGGTCGATGCGAGACTCGGCCCCATGAAGCTCGATGATCCCAAAGACGACCTGCACCGCTACCTCAACAACGCCCGCGAGGCGGTCGTCTGGAAGCTGGACGGACTGTCCGAGTACGACATCCGCCGCCCGATGACACTGACCGGCACCAACCTGCTCGGCCTCGTCAAGCACCTCGCCTGCGTGGAGTTCGGGTACTTCGGCCCGGTCTTCGGCCGCCCGCACGGCGAATCCCTGCCCTGGGACGAGGACATGGACGCGGACGCGGACGTCGAGCCCAACGTGGACATGTGGGCCACGGCCGACGAGTCGCGCGAGGAGATCCTCGGCCTCTACCGCCGCGCCTGGGCGCACACGGACGCGACGATCGAGGCGCTGCCGCTCGACACGGTGGGGTACGTCCCCTGGTGGGGCGACAAGGGCGCCGCGACGCTCCAGCGGCTCATGCTGCATGTGACGGCCGAGACGCACCGCCATGCCGGCCACGCCGACATCGTCCGCGAACTGATCGACGGCAAGACCGGGATGCGGGAGGGCGCGGACAACATGTACGGCGGCGACGAGGCGTGGTTCCGGGAGTACCGAGGCCGTCTGGAGGAGGCCGCCAAGGAGGCCCAGGCCAAGCGGGGTTGAGGAAGTGGGCCCCCGGTGGACCGGGGGCCGTCGCTCAGCGGTAGTCCTCCGGATGGGCCTGCATCCAGGTGTTGATCCGGTCGCGGGTGTCGAAGAGTTCCTTCTGGTGGGTGCGCAGGTTCTCGGTGGAGGTGTCCCGGCCCAGGGTCTCGTTCAACTTCCCGATCATTTCCAGGGGTTCGGCGAAGTGTGAGGATCCCTGCGGGTCCTCGCGCATGGCGCGGTCGAGATTGCCGAGTTCCAGATGGACGCGGTCGAGGTTGTCGCCGCAGTCCGCGCAGGGCGCCACCAGGGTGGTCTGAAGGCCGGCGAAAGCGTCGCGGACCCGGGTACCGGTGAACTCCTGGGCCGTATCGGGACCGGAGGCTGCCGAGCAGGACACCGTGAGGCAGGTGAGGGCGGCGACGGCAGCGGCGGCGATACGCCGGAGCCGGGGGTACGTGGATGCTGCGGACAAGGTCCCCCCCTTGATCGACAAGTCCGCCGACCCTACCGGGACGTGAGCCTCCTCGCCCGCTCGGCCCGGCTCTCGCCGGCCCCTGCGGACCCGCTGACGGCCCCCGCTATGGCCCCGCTACGGTCCCGGCACGGCCTCCGGCCGGACGCCGGGAGCCGACTCGTGAAGCCCGTCAGGCCCCTGAGGTCCGTGGAGCCCGTGGAGCCGGTGGAGTTGGGTGTCCGCGCGCAGCACGCTTTCCTGGTAGCCGTGGGCGAGCCCCAGCCGGCGGGCGCGCGCGAGCACGGCTCCGGCCTCCTCCGTCCGGCCCAAGTCGAGCAGGGCTGTGCCCGCCGTCGCCGTCAGCATGCTGTGGCGGACCCCCACCAGACCGTTGACGGTGTCGCCGTCGAGGGCGAGCCCGCGCTGGGCGCAGTCGAGCGCGGCGGCCGGGTCACCCGCCGCCAGAAGCTGCCGGGAGCGGTGCTCCAAGGCCAGCAGCTCGGTCATCACGTCCCCGCTGCCGTGGACGAGTTCAGCGGCCCGGGCCGTGAGCGCCAGGGACTCCTCCGTCACCTCGTGCCGGTCGAGCGCCACCGCCAGGTTCACCAGCGCCGTCGCCTCGCTGGACTTCTCGCCCGCGCGGGCCGCGAGGGCGGGGGCGAGCCGCAGATGCGTCAGGGCCTCGTCGAGCCGGTTCTCCTGGGTGAGGACCCAGCCGAGCAGCGCGCGGGCGCGGGACTCGGCGTCCGCGTCGCCCGCCCGGGCAGCCGAGTCGACGGCGTCGTCGAGCAGTGGCGCCCAGCCGTCGTGGCTGTTCCACAGGATGTACGGCCACTGGAGTATGCCGAGCCGCCAGGCCCGGTCGTGCAGTCCGGCGGCCCGGGCGGCGGCGACGGCCGCGGCGAGGTTGTCGCGTTCGGCCGCGTACCAGAGCAGCGCCGCGTCCCGGCCCGCGAACCGCACCGTGCTGCCGGTCAGTCGGGCGTCGGCGGGCGGTGCGCAGCAGTCGTGGTCGTCGGGCTCCGCGATCCGCGCGGCGGCCATGGCGGTGAGCGTGTAGTGGTCGAGCAGCCGGACCAGCCCTTCCCCGTCGGGGGAGAGGCTGCGCGCGTAGAGCCGCACCAGATCGTGCAGGGTGTGCCGGCCCGGCGCGTACTCGGTGAGCAGATGCGCGTCGCACAGCCGGTCCAGGGCCTCGGCGGCGGCCGCGGGGGTGTGGCCGAGCAGCGCGGCGGCGGCGTGCCGGTCCAGATCCGGTCCCGGCGCCGAGCCCAGCCGCCGGAACAACAGCGCGGCCGAGTCCGGCAGTTGCTGCACGGTGACCCGCAACGCGGCCGCCACCCCCTGCCCGTCGGCGCCCGCCGATCCGTCGTCCACCGAGAGCAGCGCCAACCGCCGCTGTTCGTCGGCGAGTTCGGTGGCGAGATCGGCGAGCCGCCAGTGCGGGCGGGCGGCGAGCTGGGCGGCGGTGACACGCAGCGCGAGCGGCAGCCCGTCACAGAGTTCGGCGAGCCTGCGGGCGGCGGCCGGTTCGGCGCCGATGCGTGCGCCGCCGACCGCGGCGGCCAGCAGCGCGGCCGACTCGTCGAGTCCGAGCACCCCGAGCGGCACCGGCCGGGCCAGCTCGGTGACCACCAGGCCGCCGAGCCGCAGTCGGGAGGTCACCACGGCGGCGCTGTCCGGACCCGCGGGCAGCAGCGGCCGGGCCCGGTCGGCGCCCCGCACATTGTCGAGGACGACGAGCAGCGCCCGGTCCTCGGTCAGCGAGCGGTAGAGCGCGGCCGCGGCCGTCGGCGACTCCGGCACCTCACGGGGCGGCACCCCGAGCGCGGGCAGGAACTCGCGCAGCACCTCGGCGGCGTCCACGCCGTCGCCGTCGCCCGGTCCGAAGCCGCGCAGATCGGCGTAGAGCACTCCGTCCGGGTACCGGTCGGCCCGCCGGTGCGCCCAGTGCAGGGCGAGCGCGGTCTTGCCGACGCCGGCGGGGCCCGTGACCAGCGCCACCCGGGCCTCGTCCACGGCCGCGTCGAGCGCGACCAGTTCACGTTCGCGGCCGAGGAAACCGCGCGGGGTGCGGGGCAGCAGATCGGGCGCCGGCAGCGGCGGGGGAGTGGCCGCAGCCGGGCGCACCGGCGACGTCGGCCGCCCGTGCGAGGGCTCGCCCGCCGTATGCCCCGCCGCGTGACCGGTCGCGTGACCGGTCGCGTGACCGGTCGCGTGACCGGTCACGGGGACGGCCGGGTCCGGGCCGTCCGCTCCCGGTTGCGGCGCGGGAGCCGGGACACGAGCGGAGGGGCCCGGCGCCGTCGTGCCCGGGCCGCCAGCGTCGGACGCGTCCGCACTCGCCGCCTTGGCGGTCCCCGTGACACCGGCTGTCCCCGCGGTCGCCGAAGCCGCGTCAGCCGCTCCCGCCGCCGGGGCCCAGGGGGTGCCGGCGGGTGCCTCGGGACCCGGCCAGGACACGGTCTGCGCGGCCGACGGCAGCCCGCGGAGCACCGCCTCGTACGCCGCCCGCAGCGCGGGCCCGGGATCGACGCCCAGGTCGTCCGCGAGCTGGGTGCGCGTGCGGTGGTAGCAGTCCAGGGCGTCCGACTGATGTCCGGCGCGGTACAGCGACAGCATCAGCGCGGCGAGCAGCGACTCCCGCAGCGGGTTCGCCGCCGCCTCGGCGCGCAGCAGCGCCGCCGCCTTCACATGCTCGCCGAGCCGCCCGTACGCGGCGGCCAACTGCTCCACGGTGACCAGACGCGTCTCCTCCAGTGCCTGCGCCGCCACCAGCAGCGGTTCGCTCGCCACCGTGCCCGTCAGCGCGGGCCCCCGCCACAGCGCGAGCGCCTCGCGCAGCATCAGGACCGCGTCCCCCGGGTGCTTCTGATGCCCGGCGAGCTGGACCAGTTCGTCGAAGCGGTGGGTGTCCAGGAACTGGTCGGGCATGCGCAGCTCGTACGCCTGGGTATGGGTGGCCAGCTCGATGCCGTAGTCGTCCGCGCCGCCCTGCTCGAACAGCGCGCGCAGCCGGGACACATGGCCCTGGACGACGGTACGGGCCCGGGCCGGCGGCTCCTCCTCCCACACCGCGTCGATCAGCCGGTCGACGGGAACGGCGGAATTCGCGCGCAAGAGCAGCGCGGCGAGCACACTGCGCCGCTTGGCGGGGCCGAGCGGCAGCTCGCCCGCTTCGGCCGCGATGGACACCGTCCCGAGCAGGCGGAACTCCACCCGGCCCTCCCTTTTTCTGTGATCCCGTGGGGCTTCCAGTATCCCCGCGCCCCCATGCGGCGACGTGGCCGGACCCCTCCGGATGTCCGGATACGACCGGATCGAGCCGGGTTCGGGTCGGAACCTTTGCCGGACCGTTGCCGGATTCCTCCCGTACGCCCGGCGGTGCCGTTCCTACGTCAAGCCAGGGCCCGATCATCGCCGGATCGTGTGGCTTGGGGCCGGATGACCATGGAATCGGGGGCGGGACACGGCAAGATCGGTGCAGCCGGGTCGCAGGTACGAGGGCCGTGGGGGCTCTTGGACCCGGCGCACCACGAGCGTCGTGCGCCGACATCGCCGCTCTCCGCCGCCCCCGGAACGAGGCTCCGCTCCGGGGGCGGCCCTGGTGCCGGGACCGCCCTCCCTCTCGTCAAGTACGTAAACAGGGCACGTGTTCTGACGTGATGTCAGGCATGGCGCAAAACTTGTCTGGACGCTGCTACCGGCCGGTTCTACTCTCAGGCCACTTCGCGTGCGCCCCCACCTCACGCGCTCCCGCGAACGCCGTACCGCGCCCGGGAACGTCCCCGCACCATGCACGGCGCACGTCCGAACGCACCGTGCACCGCGCACGTCCGAACGCACGCGCACGTCCCGCACCGCGTACGGCGCATCACGCACCAAGCACCCGCACCTCCTCGTATCCCCACCCTCCGAACCCGAGGAGATCCCCATGTCCAAGCTGCTCGTCGCCGCGACCGGGCTCGCCGCCGCCACCGCCCTCACCTTCGGCGGCACCGGCATCCAGGCCGCGTCCACCACCGTGCTCCCGGCCGGCCACTCCTTCGCCGCCAAACTCACCGGCAACGCCACCTTCACGGCCGGCTCGACCACCATGACCTGTACGGTCTCCGCGTCCACCGGCGCCACCAACAAGGTGCCCGCCGCGCCCGCCAACCACAACGACGCCGGGGCGGTCTCCCTCCCCATCAACCCGCCCACCTTCAGCGGTTGCAGCACCAGCATCTTCGGCGTCAGCGTCACCGTCACCACCAACTCCACCAACGGCGCCTGGGCACTCACCACCCAGAACGGCTCGCCGGCCACCGCCGGATTCACCATCCCCAAGGGCGGCGTGGTCCTCAAGACCAGCGGGCTCGCGTCCTGCACCATCACCGGCTCGCCCAGCGGTACCACCGCCGTGAACGGCGGCTGGACCAACGGCGCCCCGTCCACCCTCGCCATCTCGGGCGCGGCCGTACCCGCCACGGTCACCGGCGGCCTGCTCTGCCCGACGGGCAGCCAGTCGGCGAACTTCAGCGCCACGTACCAGATCACCGACACCACCGACGCGGCCCAGCAGATCACCGTGACCGGCTGACCCGTCCGATCGCGGGACCGTCCCCCACCGGACCCTCCCGCTCCTCTTGCCCGACCCGCCCCGTACCGCGCTCCCGTCCGGCATCCTGGTGGCTCTGACGGAGGTGCCGGGCGGGGCGTGCCGGGCACGGCGGGGGCGGGCAGCGGAGGGGAACCGTGGCCATGAGCGAGTACGACGAGCAGGGAACGGGTGCCGGCGGCGCGGGTATACCGGCCGGCCAGGACCGTCCGGAGAGCCCGGAGAGCCCGGAGAGCCCGGAGAGCCCGGACGGCCGGGAGCACCGGAAAGGTCCGGACCTCCCGGCCGCCGACGACGGCCCCGACGGCCCGGAGAACCCGGACACGGATACGGACACAGGCACGGATACGTCCCCCACCGCGTCCGACGGGCCGAACCGCCGACGGCGCCGGCGCCCGAGGGGCCGGACGGTCCTGCTGGCCGCGCTCTGCCTGTTCGTCGGCGCCCTCCTGCTCACCGCGGGCACCGGCTACTGGGCGTACCGCCACTACACCGGCCGGGTCCAGCGCATCCCGCGCACCTTCCCGACCGGTGTGCCGGTCCCGGCCGCCTCCAAGGGCGGCCAGAACTTCCTGCTCATGGGGCTCGACTCGCGTTCCGAGGTCCCGACGACCGGCAGCGACGCCAAGGGCAGGCTGTGGACGTACGGCGACCAGCGCAGCGACGCGATGATGCTGGTGCACATACCGGACGACCACTCCGCCGCGTACGTGGTCTCCCTGCCGCGCGACTCCTGGGTGGACATCCCCGGCAAGGGCCGCGCCAAGCTCAACGCGGCCTTCTCCTGGGGCGGACCGCCCCTGCTCATCGACACCGTGCAGCGCCTCACCGACGTCCGCGTCGACCACTTCGCCGTCATCGACTGGAACGGGTTCCGCAAACTCACCGACGCCGTCGGCGGCGTCGACATCCTCATGACCACCGGCGAGCGCCGGCACATGAACGGCGCCGAGGCCCTCGCCTACGTCGGCGAACGCAAGAGCCTGCCGAACGGCGACTTCGACCGCACCCACCGCCAGCAGAACTATCTGCGCACCGTCCTGGAGAAGGTGATGTCCGCCGACTCCCTCAAGGACCCCCTCCAGCTGAAGAAGACCCTCGACATCTTCACCGAGACCGTCTCCGTCGACGAGCGCTTCGGCGACGGCGACATGCGCGAGCTGATCTGGAACATGCGCGACGTCCGTGCCCGGGACATGACCTTCATGAACGCCCCGGTGAAGGGCACCGGCACCGAACGGGGCCAGTCGGTGGTCCGCCTCGACCGGGCGCGCTGCGACGCGCTGTGGCGGGCGTTCAAGGACGACGAGGTCGCGGCGTACGTACAGACCCACCCGCTCGACCTGCTCCGCCCGGCTCCCCACTGACGCCTGCCCCGGCGGGCCCCGGGCCCTGCCGGGCTCTCCCGGCATCCGGACGGTCCGCCGCGTCCGGACGGTCCGCCGCCGTCCGCGCGGGTGCGCCGCGCCCGGGCCCGGGGTCGAATGGGGAGGGCGGCGGCACGCCGGGGCCGGGTGCCGGACACGGCCCCGGGGCCAGGACGGAACGGAGCGGAGCGGAACGTGAGCGGACTCATCGCCGTCACCGGAGCCACCGGGCGGATCGGCCGCCGGGTCGTGCGCCATCTCGCCGAGCGGGGCGCGCCGGTCCGCGCCCTGGGCCGCGACCCGGAGAAACTGGCGGCCTCACCCGCCGACGACACCCGGACGGCCGCCTACGCCGACGCCGCCGCGACGCGGGCCGCCCTCGACGGCGTACACACCCTCTTCCTGGTCTCCGCCCACGAGGCGCCGGACCGGGTACGGGACCACGCCACGGCGGTCGACGCCGCCCTCACCGCGGGTGTCCAGCGGATCGTCTACCTCTCCTATCTGAACGCCGCACCCCACGCGACCTTCACCTACGCCCGCGACCACTGGCACACCGAGCAGCACATCCGCGCCACCGGCGTCCCCTTCACCTTTCTGCGGGACAGCGCCTACCAGTCCGCTCTCGCCGCGATGACCTCGCCCGACGGGGTACTGCGCGGCCCCGCCGGGGACGGCCGGGTGGGTGCCGTCACCCACGACGACGTGGCCGCCGCCGCGACGGCGGTCCTCCTCGGCGACGGCCACGACGGCGCCACCTACGACCTGACCGGCCCCGAGGCGCTCTCCTTCGCCGAGATCGCCGCCGCGCTCGGCGCGGCCGCCGGGCGCGAGGTCGTCTACCGGGCGGAGAGCCGTGACGAGGCCTATGCCTCGCGGGCCGCCGAGCAGGCCCCGGACTGGGAAGTGGACGGCTGGGTCACCTCGTACGAGGCGGTCGCGGCGGGCGAGATGGACGACGTGTCCGACGACGTCCGCGACCTGACCGGGCGTCCGCCCCAGTCCTTCGCCGGCTTCCTCGCCGCGCACCCGCACGCGTACCGGCATCTGCTGCCCCCGGCATAGGCGGGCGCCCGCGGCGCTCAGAGCCACCCCGAGCGCTGCGCCTGGAGCGCCATCTGGAACCGGTTCGCCGCGCCGAGCCGGGCCATCAGGACCTGGAGACGGCGGAACAGGGTGCGCCGGCTGACCCCCAGCTCGCGCGCGATCACCTCGTCGCTCGCGCCGCCCGCGAGCAGCCGCAGCAGGGTCCGGTCGGCGGGCCCGGGCCCACTCGGGCCGCCCGTCGTCGCCGGATGACCGCCGTACAGCGGCAGCGCGCGGTGCCACGACTGGTCGAAGAGGGCCACGAGCGCCGAGAACAGCCCGCACGGCTGCACCACCAGCATCGTGTGCACCGCGTCCGCCTCCCGGATCGACAGCGACACCAGGGCGCAGGCGTCATCGATGATCAGGAGCTTCACCGGCACCGACGGCAGCACCCGCGCCTCCTCGCCGGCCGCGACGCACGGCTCGATGGAGTCCTTGAGATGCCCCGGGTGCTCCAGGGACTCCCGCGCGTACACGACCTGCTGCCGCACCCCGCGCGCCAGGGTGGCCAGCGCGTCCTCGGCGGCGCCGGTCATCCGCGCGTACGGGGGCGACTCCAGCTGCCGGATCCGCGTCCGCGCGCTCGCCCACGCCAGCCGCATCCGGGGACCGATCGCCTCGCCCGTGACCACCTCCACCAGGTGCTCGTCGTGCCCGGGCAGACGGCTCCTGCGGTACGACTCGAACGCGCCGCCCACCGCGACGCGCGACTCCTCCAGCTCCGCCGCCCGGTGCCGGGCCAGTACCTCCAGACCCGCCGCCGGCGGCACCGGAGCCACCTGGCCGGCATCCCCGTCCGCCGGGCGGGCCAGTCCGGCATCCACCAACTCGCCGTAGGCAAGCGCGAGTTCGAGGTCCGTCAGATCGCCGAGAGCGGTCTCGGCGCCGATGGCGGCCAGCGGGGCCGGTGCCCGGTCGAGCAGGGCGAGGTAGACGCGGACCGCGTGATCCCCCACCCCCAGAAGGGTGAGGGCCCGGCCGAGCTTCTCATGTGTCATGCGCGCATTATCGCCACCCCCTTCGCTCGCCTCGTGGCCGATCGGTGCCAGTGGCACTTCTGTGCCCCGCCGGCCCGCCGCGAGGGCTACCGTCGGCGTGCCGCCGCCCGTCCGGGGCGGTGCGGCCCACACCCACGTCGTTGAAGGGGCACAACGTGTCGAAGGCCCGCAAGAACGGTCTGTACACCGAGATATCCGGCGAGCTGTCCGCGCTGATGCGCACCGGCTGGGCGGACACCGAACGGCACGACCTCACCCTCGACCCGCAGGCGGAGTACGCGGCCCGCCGCCGGGACGCGCTCTCCGCCCGTTTCCCCGGCGAGCGTCTGGTGATCCCCTCGGGCAACCTCAAGATCCGTTCCAACGACTCCACTTACCCCTTCCGGCCCCACTCGGCCTACGTCCACATGACCGGCGACCTGGCCCGGGACGGCGCGCTCGTCCTCGAACCCCGCCCGGACGGCGGCCACGACGCGTACTGCTACCAACTCCCGCGCGACGCACGGGACTCCGACGAGTTCTGGATCGGCTACACCGCCGAACTGTGGATGGGCCGCCGTCGCTCCCTCGCCGAGTCCGAGCGTGTCCTCGGCCTGCCCTGCCGCGACGTCCGCGCCGCGGCGAAGGACCTCGCCGCCGTCACCGGCGTTCCCACCCGGGTCGTGCGCGGCGTCGACCCGGCCCTGGAGGCCGCCCTCACCACCGACGAGGAGCGCGACGACGAGCTGGAGGAGGCGCTCGACGACCTCCGGCTCGTCAAGGACGCATGGGAGATCGGCGAGATGCGCCGGGCCGTCGACTCCACCGTCCGCGGTTTCACCGATGTCGTCGGCGAACTCTCCCGCGCGGTCGAGACCTCCGAGCGCTGGATCGAGGGCACCTTCTTCCGCCGCGCCCGACTGGAGGGCAACGACGTCGGTTACGGCTCCATCTGCGCCGCCGGCGAGCACGCCACGATCATGCACTGGACCGACAATGACGGCCCGGTCCGCCCCGGCGAACTGCTGCTGCTCGACGCCGGCGTGGAGACCCGCACCCTCTACACCGCCGACGTCACCCGCACCCTCCCCGTCAGCGGCACCTTCACCCCCGTGCAGCGCAAGGTGTACGACGCGGTGTACGCGGCGCAGGAGGCCGGCATGGCGGCCGTGAAGCCGGGCGCCGCGTACCGCGACTTCCACGAGGCGGCCCAGCGCCATCTGGCCGCCACGCTCGTCGAGTGGGGATTCATCGAGGGTCCCGCCGACCGGGCGTACGAACTGGCCCTCCAGCGCCGCTTCACCATGGCCGGCACCGGTCACATGCTCGGCCTCGACGTCCACGACTGCGCGCGGGCGCGCCACGAGGAGTACGTGGCCGGAGTCCTGGTCCCGGGCATGGTGCTCACGGTCGAACCCGGTCTGTACTTCCAGCCCGACGACCTCACCGTCCCCGAGGAGTGGCGCGGCATCGGGGTCCGGATCGAGGACGACCTGCTCGTCACCGAGAGCGGCCACGAGAACCTGTCGGCCGCACTGCCCCGGAGCGCCGACGAGGTCGAGGCGTGGATGGCCCGCCACATGGGCTGAGCCGGGGGCATTCCGCCGGATCCCGCCGGGCCTTCGGATCCCGCCGGGTCTTCGGGTCCCGCCGGGCCTTCGGGGCCCGGCGGGATTGCCGGTGCGGGACTTCGCGGGCCCGTACGGGCCCCAGGGTTCACCGGGCCCACCGGGCGCCGTGAGTCGCCGCCCGGTGAACCCTCTCCCGGCCGGTGCTACGCCGTGTCCCCGGTCCGCGCCGCGGACACCTCCCGCACCCGGCCTCCGGTGAGTTCGAGCCGGCGGCCGCCGAACCGGTCGCGGAACGCCCGGTCGTGCGAGACCGCCACCACCGCACCCGGGAACGCGGCGACGGCCTCCTCCAACTCCTCCACCAGCGCGGGCGCGAGGTGATTGGTCGGCTCGTCCAGGATCAGCAGATCGGTGGGGCGGGTGACCAGCAGGGCCAGTTCGAGCCGCCGGCGCTGGCCCGCGGAGAGCGCGGCCACCGGTACGGCCAGATCCTCGGCCCGCAGCAGCCCGAGCGCGAGCAACTCCTCGGCATGCTCTTCGGCCGGGCCGGGCCGGCCTGCCGCCCAGACCGCGAGGACCGAGCGGCGGGTGGCCGGGTGCGGCAGCTCCTGGGCGAGGTAGCCGATTCTTCCGGTGGCGCGCACCACGCCCGTGTCCGGGGCGAGCAGTCCGGCCAGAACCCGCAACAGGGTCGTCTTTCCCGCCCCGTTCGGGCCGGAGACCAGTAGCCGTTCGCCAGGGGCGATCCGCAGCCCGTCCACGGCGAGCCGGTCGCCGACGGTCACGTCCGTCAACTCCACCAACGGGCCGTCGTCTTGACGTGTCTCCGCGACGAACCGGCCGTCGAAACGCAGCGGTTCGGGCGGCGCGGCCACCGGTTCCCGCAGCAGCTCGTCCAGCCGGCGGCGGGCGGTCCGGATCTGCCCGGAGAGCTTGTTCTCGCTGGAGCGCCGGTGCTTGCCGAAGCCCTGGCCCGGGTCCTTCCCGGTCGCGGCGAACCGCTGCCCCGCCGCCGCGACCAGGTCCTCCGTACGGGCCAGCTCCTCCCGCCACTCCAGGTGCTCCCGCACCCGGCGGCGTTGCTCGGCGGCGCGTGCGGCCCGGTAACCGGCCCAGCCGTCCCCGTATCGCAGGACGCCGCGTTCGTCCCGGTCGACCTCCAGGACGGTCGTGGCGAAGCCGCCGAGGAAGGCCCGGTCGTGGGTGACGACCAGCGCGGTGCCCCGGTGCGCGGCGAGCTTCGCGCGCAGCCAGTCGACGGCGTCGTGGCCGAGATGGTTGGTCGGCTCGTCGAGCAGCAGCAGTTCGGCGCCGGAGGACAGGACGCAGGCCAGCGCGAGCCGCGCCTGTTCGCCGCCGGACAGGGTGGCGAGCGGCCGTTCGCCGGTGAGGTGGCCGATGCCGAGCGCGTGCAGGGCGGCGGCCACCTCGGCGTCGGCGCGGTAGCCGCCCCGCTCCTCGAAGCGGTCGAGGAGCTCGCCGTACGCGGCGAGGTCCGCCGGGCCGGCCGAGCCGAGAGCGGCCTCGGCGGCCCTCAACTCTGCTTCCATGGAGCGTAGTTCGGTGAGGGCGAGATCGATGGTGTGCCGCACGGTGTCGGCGGGGCCGACGGGGTACGTCTCCGGCAGCGTCTGGGCGAGCCGGGCGACGGAGCCCGGGAAGCGGACGACGACCTCCCCCTCGTCCGGGGCCAGACTGCCGTCGAGCAGCCGCAGCAGTGTGGACTTGCCGGAGCCGTTCTCGCCGACGACGACGGCCTTCTCGCCGGGGCGGACGGTGAACGAGACCTGGTCGAGGACACGGCGGTCCCCGAAGGCGAGAGAGACATGACGGAGGGAGAGCTGGGCGCGCTCGCGCATGGGTGGATTCCTCTGGCGGGTTCATGGGAAACGGGTACGCGAAACCGGCCGTCGGCCGCTCATGCGGCCGGTCCGGCACCCGGTATCAGAGGAAGAAGTAGAGACAACCCATACGGCCAGGCTAACAGTCGGCCCGTGCGAGGCCACGGGATTTTCCGGCCTCCCGGAGGTCTCGGCGGTCCCGGCATCACGCCCCCTCCGGAGGTCCCCCTCCGGAGGTCCCCGCTTCGGGACGCGCGCGGGCCGCCGGGGAGGGGAGGGAGGGAGGGAGGGTCCGGCGGCCCGCGCGTTCAGGGGCGGGTCACGGGGTGTGGAACCGTACCTCCGGGTGGAGCGGGCTCGGTCCGTCGAGCAGCGGCTGCGGCGTGCCGCGCAGCTGCCGGTCGAAGAAGGCGGCGACGTAGGCGCGGGTCACGGCCAGGGCCCGGCCGTCCGGGATGACCGCGTCGCTCGGCACTCCGAAGTGACGCAGGAGCACCGGGGCGTCGGTGAAGGTCATGTGGTCGGCCCCGGCCACCGTCAGCCAGTACTTGCGCCCGCCGAGCGCCCGCCAGGTGGTGTCCCAGGAAGTGTCGCCGCCACCCGGGATGTGCGTGTCGTCCGCGCCGAGGAACAGGAACGGCCTCCCGCCGAGCCCGCCCGCCGGAAGGGCGTCCCAGAACGAGCCGTCCATGTTCACCCCGGCGTCGATCCGCCGGTCCTTGATCATGGCGGCTTCGGCGCTCGCGCCGCCGATCGAGTGCCCGGCCATGCCGATCCGGTCCCGGTCGATCATGCGCGCGTACGGCTGGACGGCGTGCGGCCCGGTCAGCCGGTCCAGCAGGAAACGGACGTCCGCCGCCCGCGCCGCCGTGACGTCCGCGCCTTCCAGCCGCCCCGTCTCCAGCAGCTCGCACGCCACACACGGGGCGAGGACCCGGCCGCCGGGCACCGAGGTGCCCGAGGTCTCGTAGGCGTGATCGACCGAGGCGACGACATAGCCGCGGGAGGCGAGGTCGACGGCGAGCGCGGTGAGCGTGAAGCGGGGCATCCCGAAACCCGGGGACAGCACGACGAGCGGATGGCGGCCCGGTGCGGGCCGCGCGTCCTTCACGCTGTACGTGTTCATGGCGGCGAGGTCGCTTATGCCGGCCGGGTCCACTCCGCCGACGCCCGCGAGGAGGAGCCGGGACTCGTCCTTGGTCGCGTACGGCGCGGGCGTGCCCCCGGTGCGGCGGGCCGCCGGGTAGTGCAGGGTCACCATCAGCTCGCGGCCGTCCGCCGTGGGCACCCAGGGGTCGGGTCGGGAGTGGTCGACGAGATGCAGGTCGCCGGCTCCGACGGCGAACCGGCCGGTCGGGGCGGGCAGTTCGAGAGGCACGGAGGCGGTGGGCGCGACAGCCGGGGCGGAGGCTCGCAACGCCGCCGCCGCGGAGGGAACGGGCGGCGCGGTGGTCGTGGCGGAGGCGGGAAGGGCTGCCGCGGGCAGGGCGAGCGCGCAGGCGAGCAGGACCGTCGCGGCGGCCCGAGTGGCTTTGTTCATGGTGAGGACGCTAGGGCGCGGTCCCTACCGTGCGCGTCCGACCGTGGGCGGACTCGGCACGCCGCATGGGGGACCTCGGATGTAGGGGACGGGTGCGGCCTGGAGAGTGAAGATGCCCCTCCGGTCGTGTCGGACGGGGCCCCGGCCGGGCATGGGAAGTCCCGCCGCGCGCACCGTGCGCGCGGTCTGGTGTCCCCGGCCGAAAGGAAGGTCCGATGGCGGGCAGAGCGTTGATCGTCGTCGATGTGCAGAACGACTTCTGCGAAGGCGGCAGTGTCCCCGTGAAGGGCGGCGCGGAGCGGGCGCGGGCCATCGGGGAACTGGTCCGGCGCGGCAGCGGAGCGGAGTACCGCGAGGTGGTGGCGACCCGGGATCATCACATCGACCCCGGCAGCCACTTCTCCGACCATCCCGACTGGGACCACTCGTTCCCCGCGCACTGCGTCGTCGGCAGCGAAGGAAGCGAATTCCACCCGGAGTTCGCTCCGGTCGTCGCCTCGGGTGCCGTCGGCGAGATCTTCTTCAAGGGCGCGTATTCCGAGTCCAAGAGCGGCTTCGAGGGGACGAGCGGCGACGGCGTCGGGCTCGCCGCGTGGCTGCGCGCGCGGGACGTGGACGCGGTCGACGTCGTCGGCATCGCCACCGACCACTGTGTGCGGGCGACGGCCCTGGACGGGGTCCGGGCCGGTTTCGGGGTGCGGGTGCTGCTCGACTACACGGCGGGGGTCGCCCGCGAGAGCACGGACCGGGCGATGGAGGAGCTGCGGGAGGCCGGTGTCGAACTGACCGGAACTCCCGTCGTGGGGTCCTGAGCCCCGGCGTTGGGGCGCCGGGGGTAGGGCTGCGGTACGGCTGGGCCAGGCGGGACGTACGGCTGCGGATGCGGGGGGTGAGGGTCTCCGGGATCCTGTGAAGGACGGGGGAACCAGGCCAAGGAGGATCTCCATGTCCATGCTGGACAAGCTCAAGCAGATGCTCAAGGGGCACGAGGACCAGGCGGGGAAGGCTGTCGACAAGGGCGGCGACATGGTCGACAAGCGGACCCAGAGCAAGTACAGCGGCCAGGTCGACACCGCACAGGAGCAGGCCAAACGACACATCGGTGCCGAGGGCAAGCCTCCGGAGCAGCCGCCTCAGTAGCAAGGAGACTTTCCGGGCCGGCCGGCCCCCGAGTGCGGCCCCGCCGGGGTGCCGGGACCCGCTCCGGGTACGGGGTATCGGGTCCCGCCCGGCCGGGGCCGCACGGGGGTACGGGGGCGCCGTCGTGACCCGTACCCGCCACCCGCTGCCCGGGCCCGGTGCCAGGGGGCTTTGCCGGACCGGCGATCCTGGGGACATGGAACATCACGAGCACAGGGAGCACCCGACCACCGCCGACGCCACCGGTGCGGACACCGCGCGCACCGGTGGCGTACGTGTGGAGGTCCTCGTCGTACCCGACTGCCCCCACCAGGGGCCGGCCGAGGAACGGGCCCGTGAGGCCCTCGCGGACGTGGGACTGGCCGGCCGGGTGGTCACCACCCGGGTGATCGCCGACGAGGAGGCCGCCGAGCGGGCCGGATTCACCGGCTCGCCGACGATCCTCGTCGACGGCCGTGATCCGTTCGCCCCGGACGGCGCGGCGAAGCCCGCGCTGACCTGCCGTCTCTATCGCACCCCCGACGGCCTCGACGGGGTGCCCGACCGCGCCGCTCTGCGCCGCGCGCTCGAAGCCGCACTGGCGATCCGTGCGACGGCGGCCCGACAGGGCAGCGCGGACTGACGATCGGGACGGCGTGTCACGCGGTAGGGGCGAGGGCGACGACCTCCGCTGACGGCCGTGAGTGCGGGTGGCGTTCGGGCCGTGACACGAGAAGGGCCGTACGGGCCGGGCGAGTTGTGTCGATCGTCCTGCCGTACGGCCTGCCGCCCTCCTGCCCTGTCCGCGTATCACCCGTGCGATGTCGGTGAGTTGATCGAGGACACCGCACCCGAGCGGCGCGCCGGGGGTGGCCCCTTTCGTGAGCGGTTACTTCGTCCTGTCCAGGAACTCGCCGTTCCGGGCGACGATCACGCCCCCGTGCACCACCAGGTCCCGCTGGGGCAGGTCTACCACGACCTGTGGCAGCCCCTCGCCCCTTACGAGCACGAAGTCGGCGGGTGCGCCCGGGGTGAAGTCGGCGTGCGCGAGTCCCATCACGTCGGCGCCGCCGTCGGCGGCGAGACGGTGACAGTCCGTCAGTTCCTCGTCGAGGCGCGCGTCGGTCACCCAGCCGAGCAGATGGGCCCGGTGGAGCATGTCGGCGTTGCCGAACGGGCTCCAGGAGTCACGTACCCCGTCCGAGCCGAGACCGACCCGCACGCCGTGCTCGCGCAGCCGGGCGACGGGCAGGACCAGCGACTCGGACGGAGCCACCGTCGTGAGCGCGATGTCCTGGTCCGCGAGATCGGCGGCGAGCGCGCCGAGTTCGCGGTCCGGCAGGGCCGGCAGGCAGAACACATGGCTGACCGTGACCCGGCCGGCCAGCGACAGCGCACGGGTGCGTTCGACGATGCCGCGCAGCGCCCGGATCCCGTCGCCGCCGCGGTCGTGCAGATGCAGGTCGACCCCGACGCCGTAGCGGTCCGCGAGGCCGAAGACCAGATCCAGCTGCTCGTCGAGCGCGTGGTCGAAGCCGATCGGGTCGATGCCGCCGATCAGGTCGACGGAGCCGTCGCGCACGGCCTGCTCCAGGAGCCGCGCGGTGCCCGGGGCGCGGATCACCCCATGCTGCGGGAAGGCCACGATCTGGACGTCGAGCGCGTGCCGCAGCCGTTCGCGCGCCTCCGCGAGACCGTCGAGACAGGCCGTCCCGTACGCGGGGGCCACGTCGGCGTGCGCCCGCATGGCGCGGGTGCCGCGGCTGACGGCGTGGGACATCAGGCCGTACGCGCGTTCGACGACCGGCCGGTCCTGTGCCGCGAACAGCTCCGCGTCCTGGGAGGCGTAGCCGGCGATGCCGTCGGCCGGGCGGCGGGACACCCAGGAGCCGCCCCAGGAGGTCTTGTCGGGGTGGATGTGCGCGTCGACCAGCGACGGCAGGGCGATCCGGCCTTCGCCGTCGACGACCTCCGCGTCCTCGGGCGCGGGTCCTTCGGCGATCCGGCCGCCGACGGCCACCAGATCCACCGGCTGTGCCGCGCCGAACGGACGGACGTTCCGGAAGACCACGGGCCGGTCCGGACGGGGGGCGTCGTCGCTCATGGGAACTCCTGGGGAGGGGTCGATGACTCCCTATTTTGTATACCAAATCTTCGAGAGCAGGCAAGGAACCCTGCCCGGGAGGGGTCTACTGGAGTGCTTGCCCCGCGCGATTGAAGATTTGGTATACGAAATCAGATCTCGCCGTCGGTCGGGTCGCCCTCGCCGAACAGGCCGCGCAGCGCCACCGTCCGGCTGTCGCGCACATGCAGCAGCGTGCAGGCCGCCGCGGCCTCCGGGTCGCCGGCGGCGATGTGCCGGTACATCTCCGCGTGCTGGGACCGCATGCGTCCCGGCTCCGCGCGCAGCCCGAACAGCAGACGCAGCTGCCGGCTCAGCTGCTCCAGGGTGCGGCTGAGCAGCGGGTTGCCCGCCATGGCCACGATCCGGTCGTGGAACGCCGTGTGCGCGGCCACCTCCCGCGCCCCCTCGCCCGCCGCCGCGGCCTCCTCGGCCCGCCGCAGCAGTTCCGCCAGTGCCGCCGGTCCCTCGGTGTCCCCGCGGGCGGCGGCCCGGGCGGCGAGCCGCGACGCCTGGACGGCGAGCGGCTCCCACACCTCGTACAGATGCTCCACGTCGGCGTGCTCCAGCCGTCGGACGCGCACGCCGCTGTGCGGCAGCAGCTCCAGCAGCCCCTCCGCGACCAGCGCGCGCAGCGCCTCGCGTACGGGCACACGGGACATGTGCAGTTCCTCGGCGACCTCGCGCTCCACGAGTCGGGCCCCTTGCGCGTACCGCCGGTCGACGATCCTGCGCAGGATCTCCTCGTGCGCCCGCGCGCTCAGCGGCGCCGGTCCGGCCGCCGCCGGGGCCTTGGCCGGAGCCGCCGCCTCCGCGCCGCTCCTGTTCCGCTGCGCCACCTCGTCCGACCTCTTCCCGTCCCTCGGCCCACACGCCCCGCGCGGAGAAACGCGCGGAACAGAGAAGCAGAGAATACGTCGCCCGCACCCGGCTCCCGGCCCGCGCCCGGCTCCCGGCCCGCGCCCGGCTCCCGGCCCGCGCCCGGCTCCCGCGCCGCTGCCGGCCGGGCCCCGGGGCGGCGGTCCCGCCCCGGGGCGCGTCGCGCGTCCGCCGCCCGGGCCGGGGCTACGGTGGGCGGATGCGAGCCGTTCCCCGCTGGACGCTGCTCTCCTCTGGGACCGCCCCCGTCCTGCTGATCGGCGGCTGGGCCGTCGCGGGTGCGCTGGAAGGCGACGGTTACGACCCCGCCCGGGAGACGATCAGCGCGCTCGCGGCCTCCGGCGCCGCCGGGTCCTGGGTGATGACGGGCGCGTTCCTCGGACTCGGGGTCTGTCATCTCGTCACCGCCTGGGGGCTGCGCGCGGCGCGGCCCGCCGGGCGGCTCGCGCTCGCGGCGGGCGGGGTGGTGGCGCTGGTGGTGGCCCTGTTCCCGGTCCCGCTCAGCGGCGGATCGATACGGCATGGCTCCGCCGCGGTCGCCGGGTTCGCCCTGCTCGCGCTGTGGCCGATGCTGGCCGCCGCGCCCGGCGGACCCGTGCCGTGGGCGCTGCGACCGGTCCCGGCGGTGGCGGTGACCACCGTGATGACGCTCGGCGCGGGCTGGTTCCTCGTCGCGACGGAGCTCCACGGCGCCGCCGGGGTCGCCGAACGCTTCGTCACCTGCCTCCAGGCGCTGTGGCCGCTGGTGGTCGTCGGCTCCTGTCTGTCGTACCGGTACCGGCCGAGGGCCGATGCCGTGTCCCGTCCGTGACGCGGCGGGTCCGACGGGCCGGGCCGAGGCCGTACGGGAACAGGCCGTACGGGAGCGGGCCGTACGGCCGGCGGTGCGCGACCCCGCCCGTTCTCCAGCGCCACGCGACGGCGGCGCGCGGGCTCGGACGGACGCGCTACGTCGCCGCCGTCGGCGGCGTGTCGAGCAGTGGGGCGAGACCGTCGAGGAGGCGCTGGAGGCCGAACTCGAAGAGGGCGTCGAGGTCGAAGTCGTATCCCGTGCGGGCGACTTCGGAAAGGGCCGGGAAGCGGCCACCGGACAGGAGTTCCAGGAGGGCGGGTTCCTGACCGTCCATCCATTCCTCGCTGTCGAGACCGGTGTCCGCCTCCGCCTCCCGCTCGGTCTCCAGGTTCATCGCGATGGCACGCGCGTGGTTGAACAGGGTCAGCTGTGTGGTGAAGGCGGTGTCGAGATCGAGGCCGTGGGAGTGCAGGGCCTGGAGGACCCACTCGCTGAACGGCAGGGCAGAGAGGATCAGTTGGGGGCGGGTCATCGACAGGGCCGGGGCGAGCCAGGGGTGGCGCCGGAAGTGTTCCCAGAGCAGCCGGGACGACAGTTCGAGGGGTGCGCGCCAGCCCGGCGGCGGCGTGCCGGGCAGCGGGTGCTCCGCGAAAGCCGTGTCCATCATCTGGGTCAGAAGGGCGTCCTTGTCGGCCACATGCCGGTAGAGCGACATGGTGGCCACTCCCAGATCGGCCGCCACCCGGCGCATCGAAAGGGCCGCCAGACCCTCGGTGTCGGCCACCGCGACGGCGGTGGCGACGATCCGTTCGAGGGTGAGCGCGCCGGAGGGCGGGGGAGTGCCGGTGGCGCGCGCGGGGCGAGCGGGGCCCGCGGGGCGGGGCTGCGGCGCCCCGGCCCTGGGCGCGGATCCGGTCCCGGGGCGGGGCTCGACGACCGTCCCGACCCCGGGCACGGCGCGGACCAGACCCGCGCGGCGCAGTTCGGTGAGCACCTTGGTCGCGGTGGCCATCGCCACTCCCCACCGCTGGGTGATCTGACGGGTCGACGGCACCCGGTCGCCCGGTGCCAGTTCCCCCGACACGATTCGCTGCCGCAGTTCGTCGACGATCCGCTCGTAACGCGGTCCCGCCGGTCCCTTCGCCGCCGCGTTCGCCGGTCCGTCCATCGGTCCGTCCGTCCCCATGCCGCCACCCCTCCGCACTAGTGCACCCGGTGCCGCGCATCCTAGCGGCCAGCGGCGTCCGACGATCCCGCACGGGGACCTTTTCGCCCACCCCGTACTAGTGCACTAATCTTCAATCCCCTTTGCTTCCAAGGCTTTTCTTCTTGTGAACTCCTTCGCGTACGCCGTACATTCGCAGACATGACGAACAACGGGATTCTCATCAGCGGCGCGGGCATCGCAGGGCCGGCGCTGGCGTACTGGCTACGCGAGCAGGGTTTCACGGTCACCGTCGTCGAACGCGCCCCGGCCCCCCGTCCCGGCGGGCAGACCGTCGATCTGCGCGGGGCCGGCCGCACCGTCGTCGAACGCATGGGCCTCATGGACCGGGCCAGGGCCGAGAGCGTCGACCAGCGCGGCCTCGCGCTCGTCGACACCCGAGGACGCGTCACCGCCCGCGTGCCGGCCGACAGCTTCGGCGGCGAGGGCATCGTCTCCGAGATCGAGATCCTCCGAGGCGACCTCGCCCGGCTGCTGTACGAGGCCACCGTCCCCGGCACGGAGTACCTGTTCGACGACACCATCACCCACCTGGCGGAGGACGCCGACGGGGTCACCGTCACCTTCGAGAAGGCCGCGCCCCGCCGCTTCGGCCTGGTCGTCGGCGCCGACGGACCGCACTCCGTGGTGCGGTCGCTGGCCTTCGGCCCGGAGCGGGAGATCGTCCGGCCGCTCGGCCTCTACACCGCCTGGTTCACCGCCACCGGCCTCGACCTCGGACTCGACGGCTGGTACCTCATGCACAACGCGCCCGGCGGCCTCGTCGCCTCCGCCCGGCCCGGCCGCCTCCCCGGCGAGATCAAGGCAGGCTTCAGCTTCCGTACGGCCGAGCCGCTCGCGTACGACCGCCGTGACTCCGCCGCCCAGCGGGCACTTGTCGCCGAACGGTTCGCCCGGGTCGGCTGGGAGGCCCCGAAGCTGGTGCGGGCGATGCACACCGCCGACGACTTCTTCTTCGACTCCATGGGACAGGTCCGCCTCGACCGCTGGTCCCGAGGCCGGGTCGTGCTGCTCGGCGACGCCGGTTACTGCGCGACCCCGCTGACCGGCCTCGGCACCAGCCTCGCCCTGGTCGGCGCCTATGTCCTGGCCGGTGAACTCGCCGCCGCAGGCGGCGACCACCGCCTCGCCCTGCGCCGCTACGACACGGTGCTGCGCCCGTACGTGGACCAGGCCCAGGAACTCCCGCCGGGCGGCGCCTCGGGCTACGCCCCCTCCGGCCAGCTGGGCATCCGGATGCGGGACCTCTCGATGCGGTCGATGACCCGCTGGCCCCTGCGGAACCTGCTCGCCGCCCAGTTCGCGAAGGCCGGCGCCATCGCCCTGCCGGACTACGCCACCACCGCGAACGCCGCCGCGCCCCGCTCCGTACGGTGACTGCTCCGTACGGTGACCGCCCCGTACGGAGACTGCCCCCGCACCACGCCGCCGGGGCCGGTACGGGGATGTGTCCCCGTACCGGCCCCGGTTCGCCGCGGTCACCGTGAGGACGGATCCCGTGGCGGTGTGCCGTGCGCGTCCCGCGTCCCGCGTGCCCCGGTGTCCCGGGCGCGGATCAGCGGATTCAGCAGGCGCCGAGGTCCTGCCAGACGCCCCACTCGCCGGTGGTGCCGGGCTCCTCGCCCGTCGTCCACCACTTGGCCTTCCAGTTGTGTCCCTTGTAGGAGACCTGCTGGCCGCCGGTGTAGACGGTGGCCGAGGCCCACGGCGCGGCCGTGCACTGGTTGCCGTTGCCGCCGGTGATCTTCAGCGTGTACGTGGCGGTGTGCGCCGCGGACGGGCCGCTGCCGGTGACGGTGATCTGGTACGTCCCCGACACCGCGTTCGCGGTGGTCGCCAGGGTGAGCGTCGACGACCCGCCCGCCGTGACCGAGGCCGGGCTGAACGAGGCGGTGACTCCTGCCGGCACCCCGCTCGCCGCCAGGCTCACCGACTGGGCCGCGCCCTGGGTGACCGAGGTGCCGATCGTGGTGGTCGCCGAGGCGCCCGCCGTGACGGTGCCCGAGGACGGGGTGGCCGTCAGCGAGAAGTCGTCACCGGGGACGGTCGGCCCGCCGCTCGTGAACGGGCTGAAGATGTGGCTGAAGTCCCAGGTGTTCTGCGCGATGCCGGAGCAGTCGTCGGCGGCCGGGCCGCCCGGACAGCCGCCGTTGTCCCGCTGGAGCGCCCAGAACGACAGGGTGTTGATGCCCTTGGCGGTCGCCCAGTCGTACACGGTGCGGGCATTGGCCAGACTGAAGGTCTCGGCCGGGCCGAAGTCGTCGACGCCGATCATCTCGGTGACGCCGACCATGCCCCACAGCTGTGCGGCCGACTTGGCCGGGTAGAGCTTGGCGAGCTGGTTGTACAGCCCCTGGGCCGCCGTCTGGGTGTCCTTGGCCATGTCGTGCGCGGCGTTGTCGTAGTAGTCGAACGTCATGAGGTTGACGACGTCGACCCGCGCGCCGTTGGTCACGGCGTTCTTCAGTACGGCGAGTCCGCTCGCGGCCAGGCCCGTGGTCGTGGTGGGCAGCGTGTACGAGATCTCCAGGGGGCGCCCGGCGGCGGCCGACCGGTCCTGGAGGATCTTGATGGCCTTGTTGCGGCGGTCCACGCCCGCGCTGTCGTCGAGCGAGTCGACCTCGATGTCCATGTCGAGCCGGCTCACGTTGTAGGTCGTGAGCACCTTCTCGTACGCGTCGGCGATCTTGGTGACATCCGTGCAGCTGTCGGCGATCTCGGTGCCGGTGGTGTCCGCGGTGTAGCCGCCGAAGGAGGGGATCACGTCCCCGCCGCGGGCCTGCATCGACGTGATGTCGCTGCCGAAGACGGCCGGGGAGATCGGCATCCCGGTGTCGCCGTTCCAGTACGGCGTGCACGAACCCTTCGTGGCGGTCTGGAGGAACGCCATGGTCAGGTGCTTGGTGCCGGAGGCGGCGGCCAGGGCGGCCGGGCTCTCGCCGGTCCACGCCTCGAAGTACGGGGCGAAGACCCGTGACGGCAGCGGGGTCGCGGCCTGGGCGGTGCCGCCGGCGAGCGTGGTCAGGCCGGCCGCGGCGACGGTCGTGGTGACGGCCGCGAGCATCGCGCGCAGGGAACGCATGCGTCTCATGTCAATCCCAGGGGTGTGAGGGGTCGGTTGACGGGCGGGCGCCCCGGATGGAGCGTGCGGGTGCGAGGGGTGTGCGGGTGGTGCGGCCCGCTGGGGATCACGCGGGGTGGAGCGGGGTGGAGCGGGGCCGAGCGGACAGGGGCGCCGGATAAGGGGATATCGGCGGCTCCCGAACCGGGTCAATGGTCTGGACCAAAGTGCGACTAGACCGGACCGGGTCGCTCCTCGCCGTTTCCCCTGCCCACCGTGGAGATGATTGGCGTAGACCAATTCCCTTGAGTTTGACGATTCTTGACCTTCCCTCGGGGCGCGCCGCGATGCCCCCGGCCATCCGCCGTGCACACCCCCGTTCCGTACGCCGGACGAGGAAGTGAAAAAATTCCCGGCGCTTTTCGTTATCCGGGGCCCGCCCCGTGATCTCCCAGGTGTAGGGCATCGGCGACAGGCAGGACGGACAGGATGAAGCAGGGCATGGCAGTGATGAACGGCACGGACCTGGTCAGGGCCGCCCGGAACGGCGACCTCGAAGCGCGCGACCGGCTCGTCACCGCTCATCTGCCGCTCGTCTACAACATCGTGGGCCGGGCGCTGAACGGCCACCACGACGTCGACGACGTCGTCCAGGAGACGATGCTGCGGGCGCTCGACGGACTCGGGACGCTGCGCTCCCCGGACAGCTTCCGCTCCTGGCTCGTCGCCATCACCATGAACACCCTGCGCGCCCACTGGCACAGCCGGCGGTCCGGCCAGCTCGCCGGCGCCCTCGACGACGCCCGCGACCTCGCCCACCCCGGCGCCGACTTCGTGGAACTGACCGTGGCCCGGCTGCACCTGTCCGGGCAGCGGCGCGAGACCGCCGAGGCGACCCGCTGGCTGGCGCCCGAGGACAGCGCGCTGCTCTCGCTGTGGTGGCTGGAATGCGCGGGCGAACTCACCCGCCACGAGGTCGCGGCCGCCCTGGAACTGTCCCCGGAACACACCGCCGTACGCGTCCAGCGGATGAAGGAACAGCTGGAGACCGCCCGGATCGTCGTCCGCGCCCTGGGCACCGCGCCGCTCTGCCCGGATCTGCGCACCGGCCTCGCGGGCTGGGACGGACGGCCCTCGGCGCTCTGGCGCAAGCGCATAGCCCGGCACGCCCGCACCTGCCCGCACTGCGCCGGGCTCCGGACCGGCCTCGTGCCCGCCGAGGGCCTGCTCGCCGGACTACTGCTCGTCCCGCCGGCCGCCACCCTCCTCGCCGCCTTCCGTGAGCGCGCGGGCCTCGGCCTGGTCGCGTCGGCGCAGGAGGCGGGCGTGGGTGCGGGCGCTGGTTCGGGTGTCGGTTCGGGTGCGGCGCCGGGGGCCGGGGCGGTGCCAGGTGCGCGGTCGGGGGCCCGGCATGCCGCCGGATCCGGTTCCGGATCGCGTGGCGCCCGCCGCCGGGAACGCGAGCGCAGGCGTGGCCGCCGGAGGGCCGTCGCCGCCGCGGGCATAGCCGTGGTCGCGGTCGCCGGAGGCACGCTCTATCTCGCCACCGGCCCCGAGGACGGCGAGAACGACTCGGCCGACACGGCCCGCGCCGCCGCCCCCGGCGTCACCGCGACCACGACGGCCTCCCCGGCGGCCCCCACCACGAGCCCGTCCGCGACGGCGTCGAAGACGCCCTCCGCCTCGGCCGAGCCGTCGAGCCACTCGCCCCGCCCCACTCCGAGCCGTACGACGCATCAGGCCACCGGGCACCCCACCAAGGCGCCTGAGTCGCGCCCGCAGGCCACGAAAACCGCCGGCGGCCAGACCGGCTCCGGCTCCGGGACGGGTTCCGGAGCCGGTTCCGGTTCCGGTTCCGGAGCCTCGTCTACGTCCCAGCAGGTCATCGCCCTGGTCAACACTGAGCGCTCCCGCGCCGGCTGCGGGCCGCTCACCGGGAACGCCCTGCTGACCCGCGCCGCGCAGGGCCAGTCCGACGACATGGCCGCCCGCGACTTCTTCGACCACACCAACCCGGATGGCGACGGCCCCGGCGAACGCGTCACCGCCGCCGGCTACCAGTGGTCCACCTACGGCGAGAACATCGCCAAGGGCCAGCGCACCCCCGCCGAGGTGATGGAGGCGTGGATGAACAGCCCCGGCCACCGGGCCAACATCCTCAACTGCGACTTCCGCGAGATCGGCATCGGTCTGCACACCGGCGGCGGCCCCTATTGGACGCAGGTCTTCGGCGCCCGCTGACCTGGACCTGAGGTCACCGGGCCCACGGGCGCCGGACCCGGAGGTGCAGAGCCTGCGGGAGCCGGACCTGTGGTCACCGGTGCCAGGGTGACCGGCCGGGGCAGTGGCAGGTCAGGACAGCCGCAGGGTCAGCAGCGCCAGATCGAGCCAGCGGCCGAACTTCGTGCCGACCTGCGGCATCGTGCCGGCGTGCTCGAAACCGAACCGCTGGTGCAGCCGGATCGAGGAGGTGTTCTCCGCCTCGATGCCCGCGACGACCACATGGTGACCGGCCGCGCGGGCCGAGTCGATGAGGGCGGCGAGCAGGGCGGAGCCGATGCCCCGGCCGTGCCGGTCCTCGCGTACGTACACCGAGTTCTCCACCGTGTGGCGGAAGCCGTCCAATTCCCGCCACGGGCCGTAGACCGCGAAACCGGCCACTTCGCCGTCCACCTCGGCCACGAGAGCCGAGCCGCGCCCCAGATGGACGGCGAGCCAGGCGGCCGCCTCCTCGGAGGACTGCGGACTCCGCGTCCACAGGGCCGTCGAGTGCTCGATCGCGTGATTGCGGATCGCCCGGATCGCCTCGGCGTCCTCGGGCCGGGCCGCCCGCACGACCGGCCCGGCGAACGCCTCTCGTATATTGGATTCCATGTCCAACATAGTAGATCCTCTGGTGGGGCGGATCGCGGCCCGCGTCCGGTTCGAACGGGAGCGGCGCGGCTGGACCCTGGCCCGGCTCGCGGACGCCTCCGGGGTCTCCCAGGCCATGATCAGCAGGATCGAGCGCGGCGAGAGCAGCCCCACGGCCGTGGTCCTCGGCAAACTGTCGGCCGCCTTCGAGCTCACCGTCGCCTCGCTGCTCGCCCTCGCCGAAGGCGCGCCGGACACCGAGGAGCCCGCAGCTTCAAACGCCGAGGGCCCCACGGCTTTGTACGCCGAGGGAGGTCCGGGCGGCCCGGGCGGCGGGGGGACGGAGGTCCGGCGCGCGGCCGGCGCGGACGAGTGGCGCGACCCGGACACCGGCTACCGGCGCCGCCAGATCACCGGCCCGCGGTTCCCCGCGGATGTGGCCGAGATCCGGCTGCCGGCCGGCGCCCGCGTCCCGTATCCCGCCGCCGCCTTCGCCTTCGTACGCCAGCTCGTCTGGGTCCTCGACGGCCGGCTGACCTTCCACGACGGCGACACCGTCCACGAACTCGGCCCGGGCGACACCGTCGAACTCGGCGCGCCCACCGCGCGCGTCTTCGCCAACACCACCGGTTCCGAGTGCCGCTACGCCGTCGTCCTCACCCGCGGCGCGCGCCCGTGACCGGGGCCGAGCCCACGCCTGCCGAGCCCACGCCCGTGACCGGATCCACGGCGACGAACGGATCCACGGCGACGAAGGGATCCTCGCCCCGGTCCCTGCCCCGAGGCGTGACGCTCCTGCTCGCCGTCATAGCCGGGACGGCGATCGCGAACAACTACGCCCTCCAGCCCGCGCTCACCGCCGTCGCCGCCGACCTGGGCGTCCCGCTGTCGGTGATCGGCCTGGTACCGACGGCCGCGCTGGCCGGCTCGATGACCGGCTTCGCGCTGCTGCTGCCCCTCACCGACCGTCTGGCCCCCCACCGGCTGGTCGCCACGCAGCTCACCGCCCTGGCCGCCGGTCTCGTGCTCGCCGCGACCGCGCGCGGCCCGCTTCCCCTGCTCGTCGCCTATCTGGCCATCGGCGCTGCCGCGAGCGTCGCGGCCCAGGCCGGCAACATCGCCGGACGTCACGCCCCGCCCGGACGCCGGGGGACCGGCGTCGCCACCGTCGCCGCCGGCATGTCCGCCGGCATCCTGCTCAGCCGTCTGGTGGGCGGAGCGCTCACCGACGCGTTCGGCTGGCGGCGGATGCTCCTCGTCTTCGCCGGTCTCGTCCTGCTCGGCGCGCTCGCCGTGGCGGTGCTGCTGCCCCGGCAGCGGCCGCCGGGACGGCGTGGTTACGGGGCCACCCTGGCCGCCCTTCCGCCGCTGCTGCGCGATCACCCGGGGCTGCGCGTCGCCGTGCTGACCGGCGGCCTGTGGTACTTCGCCTTCAACATCGTCTGGGTCACGCTCGCTCTCGCGCTCGCGCAGCCGCCGTACTCCCTGGAGCCCACCGCCATCGGCCTGTACAGCCTGGCCGGCCTGCTCGGCTTCGTCGCGCTCCCGTTCACCGGCCGCCTCGCCGACCGGTACGCCCCGCGCACGGTGATCACCGGCTCGCTGCTCGCCGCCGCGGCGGGGGCCGGCCTCCTCGCCACCGGTCTGGGCAGCCCCGCGGTCACCGCTCTCGGCCTCGCCCTGTTCGACGCCGGCTGCTTCGCCGCCCAGGCCGCCAACCAGAGCCGGGTGATCGCGCTCGACCCCGCCCGCTCCGGCAGCCTCAGCAGCGTCTACCTCGTCCTCTATTTCACGACCGGTGCGCTCGGCGCCTCGGTGGCGGCCCCGTTGCTGGCCGCCGTCGGCTGGCCGGGTGCCGCGCTGACCGCGCTCGCCGCCCTCCTGTTGGCGGCGGCCCTGACCCGGGTCCTCGGGCGGGCGCCGGACGGTCGCCGGGAGGTCTGAGAGGGGGCTGACGAGGGGGTTCGCCGAGGAGGCGTGCCGAGTACACCAGGTGGGGGCGTCCGGTGGGGCGCCCTGCCGGGCAGGCTCGCGCGGCGAGCCGCCGAACAGGTGCCCCGCGAGTTGCGGATTTTCGCAATTAATGGCGGCGCTCGTATCATCGCGCGATGAACGAGAACCTGCCCCCCTGCCCCACGTGCTCCGGCGTCTACACCTACGAGATGGGCACCCTGCTCGTCTGCCCCGAGTGCGGCCATGAGTGGACCCCGTCCGACGACTCCGCCGGCCGGGCCGCCGAGGGCGGCGGCGAGAAGGTGATCCGGGACGCCGTCGGCAACGTCCTCGCCGACGGCGACACGGTCACCGTCGTCAAGACCCTCAAGGTCAAGGGCAGCCCGAGCGGCATCAAGGCCGGCACCAAGGTCCGCAACATCCGCCTGGTCGACGGCGTGGACGGCCACGACATCGACTGCAAGGTGGACGGCTTCGGACCCATGCAGCTCAAGTCCAGCGTGGTCAAGAAGGCCTGACGGGCGCACGCCGCTCGGTGCTCGCCACCGGCGGCTCGCCATCTCTGCGAATTGCAGAAAATGGCAATTAACTACATGATGGATTTGTTGTGCCCGCAGGTAGCCGCGGGCACAACCTCGATCCAGGCCCCGCCCGCGCGGGGGTGAGGAGTCCGAAGGCCGTGCCGGTTCCGCTGTACGAGGCGCGCAGCGAGCGCCTCCGGACGCCGGGCCACCCGGCCGGCGTCCGGGAGCCCCAGCCGCGACAGAACAGGCCCGCGGCGGTCCGCGAGCCGCTCCCGGGCGTCGCCGGACCGTCGTCAGCCCGCCAGGGCGCGGCCCGATGAGCCCGCTGCCCCCGCCCCCGTCGGCTTCCGCGTCGGCGTCGGCGTCGGCGTCCACGGCGTCCACGGCGTCCACGGCGGCGTCGGCGATGGCGCCGCTCCGCCGGCTGCGGGCCCTCCTCCCGGTCCGTGCCGACTTCGCGGCCATGGCCCGCAACCCCCGCCGCGACCTGCTCGCCGGTCTGACCGTGGCCGTGGTCGCGCTGCCGCTCGCGCTCGGATTCGGGGTCTCCTCCGGTCTCGGCGCCGAGGCCGGTCTCGCGACCGCCGTGGTGGCCGGCGCGCTCGCCGCCCTGTTCGGCGGCTCGAACCTCCAGGTGTCCGGACCGACCGGCGCGATGACCGTCGTCCTCGTCCCGATCGTGGCGCAGCACGGCCCCGGCGGTGTCCTCACCGTCGGGCTCATCGCCGGCGCGCTCGTGATCGGCCTCGCCGCCCTGCGCGCGGGCCGGTACATGGCCTATATCCCGGCCTCCGTCGTGGAAGGCTTCACCCTCGGCATCGCGCTCGTCATCGGCCTCCAGCAGGTCCCGAACGCCCTCGGCGTCCCGAAGCCCGAGGGCGACCGGGTCCTGGAGGTCACCTGGAACGCCGTCCGCGCGTTCGCCCACCACCCGAACTGGACCGCCGTAGCCCTCGCCCTCGGCGTCGCGGCCCTCATGCTGGCCGGCGCCCGATGGCGGCCGGGCATCCCCTTCTCCCTCGTCGCGGTGGCCGGCGCCACCGTCGCCGCCCAGGTCCTCCACCTTGACGCCGCGGCCCCCATCGGCGACTTGCCCGCCGGACTGCCCGCGCCGTCCCTGGGCTTCGTCGACCTCTCCCAGCTCGGTTCGCTGCTCGCCCCCGCCGTGGCGGTCGCCGCGCTCGCCGCCCTGGAATCGCTGCTCTCGGCGCAGGTCGCCGACCAGATGACCGTCGGCCAGAAGCACGACCCCGACCGCGAGCTGTTCGGCCAGGGTCTGGCCAACCTGGTCGCCCCGCTGTTCGGAGGCGTCCCCGCCACCGGGGCCATCGCCCGTACCGCGGTCAATGTCCGCAGCGGTGCCTCGTCCCGGCTCGCCGCCCTCACCCACGCGGCCGTCCTCGCCGTGATCGTCTTCGCGGCCGCCCCGCTCGTCTCGAAGATCCCGCTCGCCGCGCTCGCCGGCGTCCTGATCGCCACCGCCGTCCGCATGGTGGAGGTCGGCTCGCTGCGCGCGATGGCCAAGGCCACCCGGTCCGACGCCGTGGTCCTCGTCCTCACCGCCGTCGCGACCCTCGCGCTCGACCTCGTGTACGCGGTGATCATCGGCCTCCTGGTGGCCGGCGGCCTCGCCCTGCGGGCCGTGGCCGCGCAGGCCCGCCTCGCGGAGGTCGACTTCCGCGCCGACCTGCCGGGCGAGCACAGCGCCGAGGAACACGCCCTGCTCGCCGAGCACATCGTCGCGTACCGCATCGACGGCCCGCTGTTCTTCGCCGCGGCCCACCGCTTCCTCCTCGAACTCGCCGAAGTGACGGACGTCCGGGTGGTGATCCTGCGGATGGCCCGCGTGACCACCGTCGACGCCACCGGCGCCCTCGTCCTCAAGGACACCGTGGAGAAACTGAACCGGCGCGGCATCACCGTGCTGGCCTCCGGGATCCGGCCGGAGCAGCGCCGGGCCCTCGACTCCGTCGGCGCGCTGGAACTGCTGCGGCCCGACGGGCGGGAGTACGCCACCACCCCGGAGGCCATCGCCGGCGCCCGCGCCCGTCTCCAGGGCGCCGGGATCCTCCCCGGCGGGACCGCCGCACTCGAAGAGACCGCCGTACTCGAAGAGACCGCCGTACTCGAAGAGACCGCCGTACCCGAGGCGGCTGCCGTGCCCGAGGTGACCGCTGTGCCCCAGGCGACCGTCGTACCGGCCGCCGCGACGACCGTGCCCGTACAGCCCGCCGGCTCCTCGGCCGGGCGGACCGCGCACGCGGGAAGGACCCCTTCATGACGACCCCGAACCCCTGGCCCGCGGCTCCCCGCCGGATGACCGAGGTCACCGGCGCCGAGGCACTGTGGCTCCTCGACGGTGCGGCCCGGGGCCGTCTCGTGCACGCCCGCCGCGAACAGACCCTCGTACGCCCCGCCGTCCACGTCCTCGCCTACGGCCGGCTCGTCGTCCGCGCCCCCGTCCAGGCCGACGCGCTCACGGGACGGCCCACCCTCACGTACCACGCGGACGAGATCAGTACCGGCGAGGGGGCTGGGGCGGGGGCGGGGGTTGGGCCCGGTGCCGGTGCCGGTGCCGGGCCCGGGGCCGGGGCCGGGTGGAGTGTGACCGTCACCGGACCGGCCGAACCGGTCGACGACGCGGCCGAGGCCGCGCACTACCGGCGCACCCTGCCCGGCTGGACGTACGGACCGCACGACACCCTGCTGCGGATCACCCCGCAGACCGTCACCGGCTACCGGCTCGGCGCGGCGGCGACGTTGTGACCCCGGCCGTCCGGGCCGAGCCGGCCCTGCCCCTGCGGCACGTCCTGACGGTGCCGACCCTGCCGGCGGCGGTACGGGTGGTGCGCGAGACGGCGGAGATGACCTTCGCCGAGTGGGGGATCGGCCGCGCCCACCCCGTCATGGGCCCGGCGCTGCTGATCCTCAGCGAACTCGTCACCAACAGCGTCCGGCACGCCGCACCCCGCTCGCCCAGCCTCACCGTCACCTTCGCCGCCGGCGCGACGGCGCTCGGCTTCGCCGTACACGACCGGCACCCCGACCATCCGGGCGTCCCCGCCCCAGCCACCGCTTCAGACGCCTCCGCCGCCTCCGGTGGTGGCGGTGGCGGCGGGCTCTCTGTCATTGCCGAGTTGATGGCCGGATCCGGCGGTACGGGCGCGGTGCGCCGGGACGCGGACGGAGAGGGAAAGAGCGTATGGATCACCCTGCCCCGGTGAAGGACGCCGGATCCGTCCGGCGACACGGCCCCGTCCACGGCGCGGCCGGCGCACTCGGGTGGGGCCGAGGCGATGCCGCCGTCCCGGAGACGCGAGGATAGGGCCATGACGATGAGTGCGGGATGGACGCGAGAGGCGCGGAAATCGCGAGGGACACGGGGGACGCGATGGACACGGTGGCAGTGCGGGCGGACGGCCGGCGCACCGGCGACGGCGTTTCCCGCGGAGCGGCCGGCTCGGCGGTGGGGCCGTTGAGCGCGCCGCTCTACCAGCTGAAAGCCGAGTTCTTCAAGACGCTCGGCCATCCCGTGCGCATCCGGGTCCTGGAACTGCTGAGCCGGCGGGAACACGCCGTCTCGGAGATGCTCGCCGAGGTCGGGGTCGAGCCCGCGCACCTCTCCCAGCAACTGGCGGTCCTGCGCCGGTCGAACCTGGTCGTCGCCCGCCGCGAGGGCTCGACCGTCTACTACACCCTGACCGATCCCCAGGTGGCGGAACTGCTCGCCGTCGCGCGCTCCATCCTCTCCGGCGTCCTCGCGGGCCAGGCGGAACTCCTCGCCGACCTGCGCGCGACCACTTCGGATACGGCGCCGCCGGACTGAGCGCGCCCACGAAAGACGGGTGGCCGCCTCTTGCCGCACCACGATGGACAGCGTTGGTGCGGCGGGGGCGGCCACCTCTTTGCCGGTCCGGTCCTTGTCGGTCCGGCACGCTCGGCCATACTCCTTCGCATGATCGAATCCTTGAACGAGCTCGAGTGGCTCCAGAACTGGTACACCGCACAGTGCGACGGCGACTGGGAACACGAGTGGGGCGTGCGGATCGAGACGCTCGACAACCCGGGCTGGACGGTCTCGATCGATCTCGACGAGACGGATGTGGCGGACTGGGAGATGCCCCGGCGGGAGATCCGCCGGGGCGAGCGCGACTGGATCATGGCCTGGACCGCCGACGGCCGGTTCAAGGTCTCCTGCGGGCCCGGCAACCTGGTCGAGTCGCTGGGGCTGTTCCGCGCCTGGGTGACCGGGGGCCCCGAGTGAATCCTGTCGCCACCGCCCCGGCTGCGCCGCGTACGGCGTGACCGGTCCGGCCGAGCGCGGAATCGCGGGGCCGGGCGCGCCCGCTTCCCCCCTCGAAGTCCCCCGCCCCGGCACGTCGGGGATCCCGGCCGGAGCCGGAGCCGGAGCCCCGGACCATGATCGTCAGGCCGAGGGCCGCAAATGGACCGGCAGCGCGACATGCCCATTGCTGATGAGGGAGGGCAGGGGCCGCAGCTCGTCGGCCGGTACGGCGAGCCGGATGTGAGGGAAGCGATCGAACAACGCGCGCAGGACGGTGGCGACTTCGAGGCGGGCGAGCGGTGCGCCGAGGCAGAAGTGGACGCCGTGCCCGAACGCCAGATGCTCCTTGGAGGGCCGGGTCGCGTCGAAGCGGTCGGCGTCCTCGCCGTGCCAGTCCGGGTGGCGGTTGGCGGCGGCGTACGACGGCAGGATCGCCTCCCCGGCCCGGATGGTCCGCCCGTCGGGCAGCGGGATGTCCTGGAGCGCGACCCGTAGCGGCAGATGCTTGAGGGACGGCTCGAAGCGGAGGGTCTCCTCGACGATGTCGTTCCAGTCGCACCGTCCCGCGCGCACGTGGGCCGGCTGCTCCGGGTCGGTCAGCAGCGAGGTGATCGCCTGGTCGACGACGTTGACGGTCGTCTCGTAGCCGGCGCTGATCATCAGGACGAGCGTGCCGCGCAGTTCGGACTCGCTGAGGGCGCCGCCGTCGCCTTCCTCGTCGCGGGTCGCGATGAGGAACGACGTCATGTCGTCGCCGGGGGAGGCGCGCTTCGCGGCGATCAGCTCGTCGAGAAGCCGGTACAGGGTGGCGGTGTTCTCCGCGGCCTCGTCGGCGGTCAGGGTCGTGGAGAAGACCCGGTCCACCACCGAGCGCAGCCCGCTCAACTGGGCGGAGGTGAGCCCCAGCATCCGGCCGATGACC
Organism: Streptomyces sp. NPDC046203; assembly: GCF_040646255.1. Lineage (NCBI taxonomy): Bacteria > Bacillati > Actinomycetota > Actinomycetes > Kitasatosporales > Streptomycetaceae > Streptomyces > Streptomyces sp. NPDC046203. The sequence continues at coordinate 275,559 of NZ_JBEYZX010000001.1, forward strand.
GCGATCGGCAGCGGATACGCCAGCCGTTCCCGCAGATCGACCGTCTCGCCGGCCGGCAGGTCGTCCAGCTCGTCGAGGAGGCCGGTCACGAGCTCCTCGACGACCGGCGCCAGGTCGGCGACCCGGCGAGGGGAGAGGGCGGGGGCGATGAGGCGGCGCAGCCGGCGGTGGTCGCCACCGTAGGCGGTGAACATGTTGTCGACCGCCACCCAGAGCGCGAGCGGCCAGGTGGCGGCCGTCTCGGCGAAGGCCGGCCAGTGCGCCCGGGCGTCCTTGGAGACGTAAGGGCGGGTCAGCAGGTGCTTCAGCAGGGCGGGGTCGGAGACGGACCACGCGGTCACCCCGAGGATGTCCACCGGCGTCGCCGCGCCGCGGGCGCGCAGCGCGCGGTCCTCGGCGTGGTGGTCGGCGCTGGTGGGGTCGAGGACGAAGGGCTGTTCGTCACGCATGTCCAGGCTCCTGTCTCACAGGGGTGGCGGAGGTTGTCGGAGGGTGCGGGGCGGCACGGGCCCCGGAGACCGCGCGGGCCGCCGGGGCTCGGACCGTACCGCTCCCTCCGTACGACTGACCGGGCAACCGGAAGATCCGTGACGCGGACGCGGACACGGACGCGGACACGGACGCGGACACGGATGGGGACACGGATGGGGATGCCTGTGCGGGCGGGTGTGCGTGCGTGTATACGTGTGCGCGGAGCCGGTGGCGTCTGTGCCCGGCCGCATTCGGGACGACCGACCCCGGCGATCGACCGTCCGACCGACCGTGCGATCGATACCGGGGAGGCGCCGGACGGTTCAGTTCTGCCGCGCGAGCCAGTCGGCGAAGCGGGTCGCGGTGATGTGTGCGCCGGGGCCGGGCAGCAGGGTGGTCTCGTGGAGCCCGGCACCGAAGTACGTGGCGTGGGGGTCCGTCACGACCGTCCGCGGGTCGTTTCCGGCGGCGAGCCCCGTACGGACGAGTTCGTCCAGGTGGAAGGTGTCGGGCCCGGCCACCTCCAGCACTCCGCCGACGGGGGAGCCGACGGCCGTACGGCCCACCGCGTCCACCACGTTGCCGGAGTAGAGGGGCTGGATCCTCGCTGACGGCAGCCGGACGGAGCCGCCGTCGGTCGCCGAATCGGCGATGCCCCGTACGAACTCGAAGAACTGGGTGGCGTGGACGATCGAGTACGGCAGCCCCGAGGCCGCGATCAGTTCCTCCTGGGCCTGCTTGGCCCGGAAGTAGCCGCTCTCCTGGAGCCGCTCGGTGCCGACCACGGAGAGCGCGACATGGTGGGTCACACCGGCGTCCGCCCCGGCGGAGAGCAGGTTCGTGGTCGAGGTGCGGAAGAAGTCCATGACGGCGTCGTCCGCGAACGAGGGGGAGTTCGACACGTCGACCACGACCGACGCTCCCTCCAGGGCCTCGGCCAGCCCCTTGCCCGTCAGCGTGTCGACGCCGGTCCGGGGAGAGGCGGCCACCGCCTGATGTCCCTGCTCGCCGAGTCTGGTGACGAGTTGCGAGCCGATGAGCCCGGTACCGCCGATGACGACGACCTTCATGAGGGGAATCCTTTCTCGGGGGATGGCAGCGTTTCTCCGGCGTCCGTCCGCCGGTGTCTGGTGCCTGGTGCTTCGTGTCTGGTGCGAGTGGGGGCGGGGCCTCAGCCGAACATGCCGGGCTGGTAGTCCCCGGCGGGCTGGCGGATGACGACGTTGATCCGGTTGTACGCATTGATGACGGCGATGAGGGAGACCAGCGCGGCCAGCTGGTCCTCGTCGTAGTGCTTCGCGGCGTTCGCCCAGGCCTCGTCGCCGACCCCGCCGGCGGCGTCGGCGATCCGCGTCCCCTGCTCGGCCAGCTCCAGCGCGGCGCGCTCGGCGTCGGTGAAGACCGTGGCCTCGCGCCAGGCCGCGACCATGTGGAGCCGCTGGACGCTCTCTCCGGCGTGGGCGGCGTCCTTGGTGTGCATGTCGGTGCAGAAGCCGCAGCCGTTGATCTGGCTCGCGCGGATCTTCACCAGCTCCTGTGTCGCATGCGGCAGCGTCGAGTCCGACACCACCTTGGAGGCCGAATTGATGTGCCGGAGAACCTTGGCGGCGAGCGGGTTGCCGAAGAAATCGAGACGTGCGTCCATGACGTGTGTTCCTCGCTCTTGTACGGGCCGGCCCTGCTGGCGGGATGGAGCCGGTGGTACGCGGCAGGGCGGGCCGTGGCGGTGGGTGGTGTGTTTCGGTGCGCGCGCATGAGTGTGCGTGCGCGGCGGTGCTGGTCAGAGAGGTGACGTCGCGCCGCGACGAAGGCTGCCCGGAGCCGGTGGTGTTCGCTCGTGTCGACAGGCTCCCGGGACTCGGTCCGCAGCCGGAGCCGGAGCCGGAGCCGGAGCCGCAGCAGTGGCGGTGGCGGCGTTCATGGAATCCGGCAGCCCGGGGACGAGCGGGTGCCGCCGGCGGGACCGGGCGGACCGGGTCGCGTCGAGGGCCGGCCGGGTGGTCGCGAGGGACAGGAAGGCGGCGGGACCGACCACCGTCGAACGGTCGGTCCGCTGCCGGCGCACCCACACGTCCCGGCGGATGTCCTCGGCTTCGGCCGTGCCGCCCAGCACTCGGTGCGCGATGCCGAAGAGGCGGGGACGCGGCCCGGTGAAGACGGCGACCGCCTCGTCGAGGGAGCCCGCCGGTGGCGGTACCGGGCGGGCGGCGGGCGGCTCTGAGGACATCGGCGAGTCCGGTGACTTCAGCGGCTTCGGGGACACGGTCACGACTCCGTTCACACGGGGCATCCGGCGATGCCCGTACGTCCACATTCCCGCCCGGCCCCGGTCCTTCGCGCCCGGGAAAACCCTGGCCCACCCCCTGGTCCGTCCGGGTGAGCCCGGCCCGGGTGCGCACTGGCCGGCGGCGAGCGGGTCACGGCGAGCGGCGGACGGGTGCGAAGCGCGGAGCATGCGGCGACGAGCGTGCGGCGCGAAGGACGGCGAATGGGCCCGGGCGGGGCGCGGGAGGGCGTCAGGTACGGGCCAGCGCCGCGCGCAGCTTGTTCCGCGAGCCGACATCGAGCTTCGTGAACACCTTGCGCAGATGCCACTCGACGGTGCGCGGGCTGATGAACAGCTCGGCACCGATCTCCGCGTTCGTCATCCCGTCGGCGGCCAGCCGGGCGATCTGCGTCTCCTGCGCGGTCAGCGCCTCGCGCGGGTCGCGCGCCCCGGCCGGACCGCGCCGAGGGGCCTCACCGGTGGCCAGGAGTTCACGGCGGGCCCGCTCGGCGAACGCCTTCGCCCCGAAGCCCCGCAGCGACTCGTAGGCGGTCCGCAGATGCTCCCGCGCGTCGGCGCGCCGGTTCTCGCGGCGCAGCCATTCGCCGTACACCAGGTGCGTACGGGCGAGATGGACGGCGATCCGGCCGCGCCCGAGGCGGTCGAGGGCCTCGCGGTAGTGCCGGTCGGCGTCCGGGCCCTCGCTCAGGAGCGCCGCCGACCGGGCCAGCACGCCCAGAGCCCAGTCCGTACCGGCGACACGGGCGCGTTCCTCGAGGCGGCGCAGGGCCGCCCCGGCCGCCTCGGGGGCGTCCGCGCGGGTGCCCGCCTCGATCAGTTCGGCGAGGGCGAAGCCGGTGACGGACAGATCCTCGTGTGCCACCGCGTGTCCCGCGTGGGCCAGGGCGTCCTGGTACCGGCCGAGGCCGTTGTACAGGATCGCGAGCAGATAGTGCTGGAGGCCGATGGCCCGCCCCTCGCCCCAGGTGGTCGCGTGCCCGGTGGCGCTCTCGATCAGCTCCGCCGCCCGGGGGTCCTCGCCGCGCCAGGCCGTGAGCAGCAACAGGGGGTACTCCATGGGCGAGTGGCCGGTCGCCTCCGTGAGGGCCGCCGACTCGTCGACCAGTGCCTCGGCGAGAGCGAACTCACCCGCGTGTACGTGCATCGCGGCCCGGTAACCCAGCGCCAGCGGGAGGAAGTTGAGCGCACCGGTCGCGCGGGCCGACCGGACCGCGCGGGTCGTCAGGACGTCCCAGGTCCGGTCGTCCCACAGATCGCCCGCGACCAGCCATGTCAGCCAGAGCCACCGCATGACGTCGGCGTCCCCGTCCCGGCCGGCGGCCTGCCTGAACGCCCGCAGCGCGGACTCCGCCAGCGGCGCGCCCTCGGCACAGTCCTCGGCGAACCACAGCGCCAGACCGTCGAGCAGCAGGTCCGCCGGCCGCGTCGGACGTGGCCCGCACGGCGCCGAGCGGGCGGCCTTCGCCACCTCCCGTACCGGGATGTCGTGGAGACGGCCGGCGAAGACCGCCGCGCCGATCGCGTCGAGATACGCCTCGCGGGCCTCCCCGTCGCCCACCCGGGCCAGCCGCCCGGCCGCGTCGAGCAACAGCGGCAGTGCTTCCCCGCCGCGCCGCCGCGCGAACACGATCCGGGCCCGCAACCGGGCCAGCCGCGCCTGGCGGCCCTTGTCCAGCGGGCTCAGCTCCGCGGCGGCCAGCAGACCGAGCGCCTTGTCGGGTGCCCCGGCCTCGAACACCGCCTGCGCCGCGGCCGCCGCCCGCGCGCCCCGCACCGCCGCGTCGGGCGTGAGTTCGGCCGCCCGGCGCAGGAACGCGGCCGCCGCCGCGACCCCGCCACGGGCCTCGGCCCGGCCCGCCGACCGCTCCAGCTCACCCGCCAGCGTCTCGTCGGGTTCGATCGCCGCGTGCGCCCGGTGCCAGGCCCGGCGATCCGAGTCGGTCTCGGGATCGGTCGCCTCCGCGAGCGCCCGGTGCGCCTCCCGGCGTACCGCCGGATCGGCCGCCCGGTAGGCCGCCGAGCGCACCAGCGGATGGCGGAACCGCACCCGGGCACCGAACTCGATCAGCCCCGCGGCCTCCGCCGTGCCCGCGGCGTCCATACCGATGCCGAGCCGCTCGGCGGCCCGCCGCAGCAACGGCACGTCCCCCACCGGTTCGGCGGCCGCCGTGAGCAGGAGCCGCCGTGCCGGGTCCGGGAGCGCCGTGATCCGCCGTACGTAACTCTGCTCGATCCGGCTCGCCAGCGGCCGCGCGTCCGGCCGGCCGAAGCCGCCGGCCAGTTCCGCCGCGCTCAGCCCCCGCGTCAGTTCCAGCAACGCGAGCGGATTGCCGCGGGTCTCGGCGACGATCCGGTCCCGGACCCGCTCGTCCAGCCGCCCCGGAACCACCGACTCCAGCAACGCGGCGGCGTCGTCGTCCCGCAGCCCCGGGACCATGAGCTCCCGCAGCCCCGTCCACGGATCATCGTCGGGGTCGGGGTCGGGGTCGGGGTCGGGGTCGGGGTCGGTGATCGTGGTGGGCGTGGGCGTGGGTACGGGGAGTGGCGTCCGTATGGCGCACACCAGCGCCACCCGCTCCGCGAGCAGCCGGCGTGCCACGAACGCCAGGGTTTGCGCCGAGACCCGGTCGAGCCACTGTGCGTCGTCGACCACGCAGACGAGCGGCTGTTCCTCCGCGGCCTCGGCCAGCAGGCTGAGCACCGCGAGCCCGACCAGGAACCGGTCCGGCGCGCCTCCTGCCCGCAGACCGAACGCCACGGCCAGCGCCTCGCGCTGGGGATCGGGAAGCCGGTCGAGATACCCCGACAGCGGCGCGCACAGCTGGTGCAGCCCGGCGAACGCCAGCTCCATCTCGGACTCGACACCACAGGCCCGCAGGGGCCGGCATCCCGCCGCGTTCCCCACCAGATACTCCGTCAGCGCGGACTTGCCTACGCCTGCCTCGCCCCGCAGGACGAATACCTGGCTCCGGCCCGCGCGGGTGGCGGCGATCAGCTCATCCAGTACCCCGCACTCGCCGCGCCGGCCGCGCAGTCCGCCTCGGGGAGCGCCGCCCGCCATCCATCACCACCGTGCAGGTCAAGGGTCGGCCCGTGAGCGTCGAGCCTGGCTCATCATACGTGTGGCCGGAGTGTCCGGACGCAGCCGTCGTATCTCCCTGATGATCTGTCAATTCTCCTTTGGGAGGCGGTGGATGGGCGGAGCGTGTGAGGGTCTCAGCGGGTGAGGCGATACGGATCGGCCGGTACGGGGCCGGGGGTGAGTCGGGTGAACTGTTCGAGACGGATGATCGCCTCCCGTTCGGTCCGGGGCAGCCGGGCCAGCAGGCCGGGCAGGGGCCGGGTGGCGGCGACTTCCCCGCGATGGGCGAGGATCGCCCGCCACTTCACCGCCGTCCACGGCCCGGCGTCGACGGTCGTGGTCACCTGCGTGTCGGGTACGGCGATCACGTCCTTGCCGACCGTACGAAGTAGATCTCCCAACGGCCCGGCCCCGCTGGCGGAATGCGTGGCGGCGTACAGGGCCGCGGGCCGCCAGGGCTCACCTGACTCCGGGTACAGCGCCGCGACGGGCGCGGCCTCGACCGCGAGCAAGGTGATCTGGTGGGCCCGCCGGTGGTCCGGGTGACCGGTCAACTGGCCCACGCAGTCGTGCGCGAGCACGATGTCCGGCCGGAACTCCCGGATATGGGCGACCAGTCGGCCGATCGCCTCGTCGAGCGGGGCGTCGACGAGACGCTCGGCGCCGTCCGGTGCCGACGCGGGATTGCGGGCGTCGGCGTAGCCGAGCAGCCGGGGTTCGCCCGCGCCCAGGACGGCGAGCGCGTCGGCGAGTTCGGGGATCCGGCGGCTGCCCGGGGTCCAGGTGGCGGTGACGACCCCGGTGCGGGCGCCCGCACCGGCGTGCCGGGCGAGCACCCCGCCGGCGAGCAGGGATTCGTCGTCGGGGTGGGCGAAGACGCCCAGCAGGCTCGGTGGCGTGTCCGGGTTTGTCAAGGTGATCCTCCTGGGCGCGGAGTGGCGGAGTGGGAGAGCCGGGGCAGGGGGCCGGGGCAGGGGGGCAGAGGTGACGAGGGACACGGTGGCCCGCGCGAGGACGGCAAGGAAGGATGCGGGCATGTATTCGGTAGTGCGGAATGTTGCGGTCGACTGTGCCGATGCCTACGGGCTGGCCCGGTTCTGGAGCGGTGTGACGGGTCGTCCGGTGGACCCGCAGGACAAGCCGGGGGATCCGGCGACTCAGGTGATCCTGGAGGGCGGCCTGGTGCTGTACTTCAACCAGGTACCCGAGGCCGAGGCGGTCAAGACGGCCAAGAACCGGATCCACCTGTGCCTGCGCCCCAACGACTCGCGCGAGGGGGAAGTGGACCGGCTGCTCGGCCTCGGCGCCACCCTGCTCGCCGACCGCCGGAACCCCGACGGCTCGGGCTGGGCGGTCCTCGCGGATCCCGAGGGCAACGAATTCTGCGTCCTGCGCGGCGAATCCGACCTGGCCGCCCACCCCTCTTCCTGACCCCGACACGACCGGCCGGCCGCCGCCCGTGTTGCCGCCTGCCGTGGCCACGGGTGGCGACACTGGGCGCATGGAAACCATGGTGCGGGTCGACGGCGGCGAGGTCTGGGCGGACGACACCGGAGGGGACGGGCCGCCGCTGGTCCTGCTTCACCCGGGCGTCGGCGACTCCACGATCTGGGACCCGGTGCTCGCCGCGCTCGGCGGCCGGCGGCGGGTGATCCGGTACGACGCCCGGGGCTACGGCCGTTCCCCCGCGCCCGTCACCTCGTACACCCCCTCCGGCGATCTGGCCGCGGTCCTCGACCACTTCGCCCTGGACCGCGCCGTCCTCGTCGCCTCCAGCATGGGTGGCGCCGCCGCGCTCAGCTTCACCCTCGACGCGCCGGAACGGGTGGCGGGCCTTGCCCTGTTCGTGCCCGCGGTCAGCGGATACGACCTCGACGAGTCGGCGTTGTACGAGGAGGTGGGGCGACTAGCCGAGGCGGGCGACATGGAGGGCATCGTCCGGCTCGGCCTCGGCATGTGGGGGCGGGCCGGAGGCGGCACGCCCGAGTCCGATCCGGTTGCCGCGGCCCGGTTCAGGGCCGTCCTGCCCGCATGGTTCGCCAATGTGGGCCATCAGCGCGCCGACCCGCCCGCCTTCGACCGGCTGGGCGAGATCACGGCGCCGACGCTCCTCGCCCTGGGGGAGCGGGACCGCCCCGAGATCGTGCGCTGCAACGAGGAGACGGCCGCCCGGATCCCCGGCTGCCGCCTGATCCGCCTGGCGGCCTCGGACCACTACCCGACCCTGCGCGTACCGGAGACCGTCGCCCGTCTGGTGGAGGAGCTGTACGAGGAAGCTCTCCGGCGCTTTGACCGCGGAGGTCCACCGGATGAGGGCGGGCGGTAGAGGCGCATACGCCGGTGGCGATGCCGGCGGGGCGTGGGAGCACCTTCAGAGGGGGGTGGCGCAAGGGTGGCGAACGGAGAGGCTGATCGTTTTGACGTCTGACCTCGCTACCTGCTGGTAACCGCTGCTGACCTGCCATTACTTGCCATTACTTGTCAGTTACCGCTGCCGGGCAGGTAGAGGCGAATTCGCCAGGCTTCGCCGCCTTTTATTCCGCCCCGCACGTCGGGTGGGATTGAGGATCCACGGCACCAGCACACGAGAGGTAGCCATGACGCCCAAGTCCGAGACCCGGCCCGCACTCGAACTCCGCGTAGGCGGATTGCATGTGACTGTTCAGCGCATCCCCGGGTGGCTCGTCGCCCTGGCCACGACCGGCGGCGGGGCGGTGCTCACGTGGTGGACCCAGCGCTAGAAGGCGCTCCTTGATCCTGCTGATGTCCCGGCCGCTGGAGCGCGCGGTCGACAACGTGCCCGTCCGGAAGCCGGATCGATCGACATGCCGTACGGAACACGCCCGGAGGGCCGAACCGCCGACTTCTCGGGGCTGCTTGACGGCGCGGAAGCCGGAGCGGAGCGCATCGCTCGACGATCGGCCGAAACCGTGTGCGCTGCACAATGCGCTTCGGCCCGCTGGAGGCAGTCGGCGGCCTGGTGGTCCTCGGTGGCATGCCGCCGGCCTCGGTACTGGCTGACTTGTGGGGCCGGTTTGCCCTCGTCGGCCTTGCCCTGAGGGCCCTGAGGGCGGTCGTCCGTACGCGGAAAGAATCCGCCGGCCGCCCGCTTGCCGATGGCCGGTGACCCGATCCGCGGGAAGTCCCCCCGCCGTATGGCGCGAGGGGACTTCGGTGCGGGCCGTCAGCCCGTGGGGTGGACCGATGGGTCGATAGACCGATGGGCTGATGGGCTGATGGGCCGGTGACCAGGGGGCCCGGTCAGCCCGCCGCGTGCGGGTCGATCATGGACTGGGCGTAGAAGACGCCGAGCCCGTACCCGTCGGCATGCTCCTTGACCACCTGCGTGGTCGCCTCGTAGGTCTCGGTACGGGCCCAGTCGCGCTGGAGTTCGAGGAGCGTCTGGAGCCAGGTGACGGGTACGGCGCCGGCGGCGGTCATCCGGTGCATGGCGTGCTCGTGGGCGGCCGGGGAGACGCCGGCGGAGGCGTCCGCGACGACGTAGACCTCGTACCCCTGGTTGAGGGCGGAGAGCGCCGGCAGGACCAGACAGACCTCGGTCCACAGGCCCGACAGGACGATCTTGGTGCGCCCGGTGGCCTTCACCGCGTCGACCAGCGCGGTGTCCTCCCACGCGTTCATGCTGGTCCGGTCGACTATCTCGTGATCCGGGAAGACCGCGCGCAACTGCGGCAGGATCGGCCCGGAGAAGGACTCGGCGGCGACGGTCGACAGGACCACCGGCACGTCGAAGACCTTGGCCGCCTTGGCCAGCCCGACCGTGGCGTTGATGACGGCCCCCCGGTCGCCGCTGCCCGCGCCGAAGAACATCTGCGGCTGGTGGTCGACGAATAGCATCATCGCGTTGCCCGGGGTCAGCAGATCGGGGCTCGGCGTGGCCCGGACGGAGTCGAGGTCGAACACGAAGTCGGTCATGGCGGGTTCCTTTCGGCGAACAGCGGATGGGCGGACGGGTGGAGCGGCGGAGCGGCGGAAGGGGGCTGCAAGGAGACGGACGGGGGAGGGGACGGAAAGGGAATGGGCGCGAGGGGGAGCGGGCCGGTACCAGTGACACCGGTGACCGGCCCGCTCGGGATCAGGGCGCCAGGCAGGGGTCGAAGACCGCCGGCGTCTGCTCGGGGAGCGGCCCCCGGGCGGCGCGCCACCGGCGGTGCTCCTCGGACTCGGCGGCGGCCTCGGCCAGCAGATCGGCCTGCCGGGCGCCGCCCGACGACGGCGGGACGCTCGCCTGGTAGCCGCCGAAGTGCGCGACCGGGCTCCACGCGGGGCTGATGGCCGGCACGGTCTCGTCCATGCCCTCGTAGGCGTCCCGCGCGTACACGATCCGGCCGCCGACCACCGTCAGCAGGGACTCGATGTGCGGGATGTCCTCAGCAGGCACGGTGAGATAGTCGTGGGACAGGACGGCGAAGTCCGCGAACCGGCCCTCGGCGAGGATGCCCTTGTCCGCCTCCTCGCCCGTGATGCGGGCCCCGCCCAGGGTGTACAGCTCCAGGGCCTTCTCGCGGGAGACGAGCCGGTCGGCCGGACGGAGTGACGGCCCGCCGATGACCCGGCCGGTGACCAGCCAGTGCAGGGCGACCCAGGGGTTGTACGAGGAGACCCGGGTGGCGTCGGTGCCGGCCCCGACCGGGATCCCCAGGCTCAGCATGTCCGTGACCGGAGGCGCCATCGCGGCGGCCTCGGCCCCGTACCGCTCGGTGAACGCCCGGCCCTGGAACGACATCCGGTTCTGCACGCCGATCGAGCCGCCGAGCGCGGCGATCCGCTCCAGGCTGTCCCGCGAGACGGTCTCGGCATGGTCGAACAGCCAGCGGTTGCCGCCCGGGAACAGCCCCTCGGCGGCGAGCTTCTCGAACACGGCGAGGTCGCGGCGGATGGTCTCGTCGTACGTCGCGTGCAGCCGGAAACCCCAGCCGTTCGCCATCAGAAGACGGACCGCTTCCTCGAACTCGTTCTCGTAGGCGGCGAGTTCGGGGCGGGGCTCGGAGAAGTTCTCGAAGTCGGCGGCGGCCCAGGTCAGGTTCTCGCCGGCGCCGTTGAGACGCAGCCACTCGTCGCCGTCACCCGGCCGCACGGTCTCCGTCCAGCGGCGCAGGTCCGCCAGTTCCTGGCCGGGGGTCTGCGGGAAGAGGTGATAGCCGATCCGCACGCTGAGTTCGCCGGCGCGGGCGAGTTCGGTGACGGTGGCGTAGTTCTCCGGGAAGTTCTGGAACCCGCCCGCCGCGTCGACCGCCGAGGTCAGACCGAAGCGGTTCAGCTCGCGCAGGAAGTGACGGGTGGAGACCTTCTTGTCGGCCTCGTCGAGGGCGGGCGCCTTGGCGAGGGTGGAGTAGAGGATCAGCGCGCTGGGGGCGGCGAGCAGCAGGCCGTTGGGGTCGCCGACGCGGTCCCGGACGATCTGCCCGCCCTTCGGGTCGGGGGTGTCCCGGGTGAATCCGGCGGCCCGCACGGCGGCCCGGTTGAGGATCGCCGACTGGTACAGGTGCAGCACGAACACGGGGGTGTCGGGCGCCGCGGCGTTCAGTTCGGCGGGGGTCGGCAGCCGCCGCTCGGCGAACTGGTCGGCCGTCCAGCCGCCGACGACCCGGATCCACTGGCCCTTGGGCGTACGTCCGGCCTGCTCGCGCAGCATCGCCAGGGCCTGGCGCAGCGAGCGGACGCCGTCCCAGCGCAGTTCCAGTACGTAGTTCAGGCCGCCGCGGATGACGTGCAGATGGGAGTCGTTCAGGCCGGGGACGACCCGGCGGCCGAGCGCGTCGACGACCCGGGTGCCGGGTCCGACGAGTCCGGCGATGTCGGCGTCGTCGCCCACGGCTGCGATCCGGCCGCCGCGTATCGCGAGGGCGGAGGCGGCGGGCCGGGCCGGATCCTGGGTGTGGATCTTCCCGTTGCGCAGAACGAGATCGGCGGGGCCTCCGTCCGGAGAGCCGAGGGCGGGGACGATCCCGCCGACGGGCATGCTGGTCATGGCACTCGCTTTCGATCGTGGTGAGGAAGGGTGAAGACAGGGGGAGGGGACGGCGTCCGTCCCGGGGGCCGGACTGCCGTACGGAAGGCGCCGGGGCCTTCCGTACGGCGGGCGCGGTGGGGTGCAGCGGCGCACGAGGGGGCCGGCGGGGTGACGAGGGGCCGGCGGGGCGCGGCCGTGGCACGGCCGCCCGGTGTGGCGGCCCGTACCGCGCGCGGGGCCCGGAACGTACGGAGCCGCGGTGGATCCGTACGGGTCCGTCGGGTCCGTACGAGGTACGACAGGGGGGCGGCGGGTCAGAGCGTGCGGCGCACGCCCGCCTGCCGTTCGATGTCGCGCAACTGGACGGACAGACCGCCCTCGACGGCGTGGTGCGCGGGGCCGCTGCGGCCGATGGGCAGGACCTCCGTGCCGCGCATGTCCTCCAGCATCAGCGCGAACGCCGTGTAGAGCGCGACGGCGGCGAGCAGCAGCCCGAGACCGCCCGAGAGAAGCCCCAGCCACTCGACGCCGGTGAGGTTGGCGAGCGCGGCCACCGTGAACCGGGGGACCGCCGTGCACAGCACCAGCCACATGGCCCGCTTGCGGCCGGCGACGAGCGCCATCAGCAGGGCGAACAGCGCGAAGACGGCGTTGAGGACGCCGAGGACGCGCACCCCGTCCGGCGGGGCGAGCACCATGGTCAGCGCGCTCGCCAGCCACAGTCCCGAGAAACAGGTCATCAGCGTGGCCGCCAGCACGTCACGGGCGCCGAACGCCAGGATGCCCACCAGGAGTTGGAGGACGAACGCGGGCAGGATCACCAGACCGACGGCCCGCCGCGCGCCGTCCTCGAAGACCCCCAGCTGGAAGCAGCCGACGATCACCGAGGCGATGGCGACGGCGTAGAACCCGAGGGGCATCGGGGAGGCGATCGGGCGCAGGTTGACCCGGGTCATCCGGCGCAGGTCCGGCTCGAAGTGCCGCCCGCCGTCGAGCGGATCGGCACCCGGGGCCGGGACGCCGCCGGCTCCGGTGGCCGGTCCGGTGCCGGGTGCGGCGCCGGCGCCGGACTCAGTCCCGGGCGCGGCCCCGGACCCGGACGCGCTGTCGGCGGGAAGAACGGCCTGGGACGGTGCCGACGACTCGGCTATCGGCTCAGTCATCGGACAGCGCCTGCTGGAGCGTCCGGGTCGCCAGGTCGATCGCCGACCGGGCCGCGTGCGTGTCGCGCAGGGCGTTCAGCATCACGAAGTCGTGGATGATGCCCTGGTAGCGGACCGCGGTCACCGGCACTCCGGCGGTGCGGAGCTTGGCGGCGTACGCCTCGCCCTCGTCGCGCAGCACGTCGGCCTCGCCGGTGACGACGAGGGCCGGCGGCAGACCGGTCAGCTGCTCGGTGGTGGCCCGCAGCGGGGAGGCGGTGATCCGGGCGCGGTCGGCCTCGTCCGTCGTGTACTGGTCCCAGAACCACCGCATGCCGTCACGGCTCAGGAAGCAGCCCTCGGCGAACTGACGGTAGGAACCCGTGTCGAAGTTCGCGTCGGTGACCGGGTAGAAGAGCACCTGCGCGCGCAGGTCGAGACCGCCGCGCTCCTTGGCCATCAGCGTCAGCGCGGCGCTCATGTTGCCGCCGACCGAGTCGCCCGCGACGGCGATCCGGGCGGGGTCCAGGCAGTGCTCCCGCCCGTGGGTGACGACCCAGCGGGCCACGGTCCAGTTCTGCTCGATGGCCACCGGGTAGCGCTGCTCGGGGGACAGGTCGTACTCGGGGAAGACCACGGCCGCGCCCGTGCCGACGGCGAGTTCGCGCACCAGCCGGTCGTGCGTGTGGGCGTTGCCGAAGACCCAGCCCGCACCGTGGAGGTAGACGATGACCGGCAGCGGGCCGGCCACCCCCTCGGGCCGCACGATCCGGGCGCGGACCGACCCGGTCGGGCCGCCCGGCACGGTCACCCACTCCTCGTCCACGGCGGGCAGCTCGACGGGGCCGGACTGTACCTCGTCGACGACCTTGCGGCCCTCGGCCGGCGGCATCTGGAACAGGAACGGCGGCCGGGACGTGGCCTCGGCGAACTCGCGCGCGGCCGGTTCCAGAACGGGCGTGACGGGAGTGACGGTGACAGGTGCGACAGGAGTGTCGGGAGTGTCAGGGGTGGCGGATGCGGGGTCGTGCATGCTCCGGCCTCTCGGTGGGGGACGGGAAGGGACTGTCGGGGAGGGGAGGGGAGGGCAGGCGGCCCGGTGGTGGCCGCCGACGAGGTGTCCTCGCGCCGGTTTCGCGGGGACAGTGGAGAACGTAGACGGGCGCCGGCGCCCGGGGTCGCCCCTCGGTGCAGAGGACTTGACCCTCAGTGCAGCCTTCGGCGCGGAAGGCCACGGGCCGTCCGGCGCCGCCGGGCGGGAACCGGCCTCGGGGCCGGTGCGGAGGGAGGGAACCGCGTGTTGCTACTGGACCTGGAAACCTTGGATCCGAAGGACCGGGTGGAGGCGTTCCACCACGCGCTGACGGACGATTCGGTGCCGAACGACATCGCCCACGAGGAACCCGGCACGACGATGCGCGCCCGGATGGAGGTATGGCGGCTGGGCACGCTCGACCTGCTCGACATCCGAGGCACCGGCTTCGAGGTCCGGCGGACGGCCCGGCATGTGCGCGGACACCGGGCACGCCCGGTGGTCTCCGTCTCGCTCCAGACCTCCGGCGTCCACCGTGCCGAGAACGGTGCCGAGCGCTACACCCTCGGCATGGACGACATCGCCGTCTTCCACGAACTTGCGCCCCGCCGCTACGGCTGGTCCGGTGAGGGCGCCTCCCAGGCCCTCACTCTCGACATGGAGCTATTGGGGCTCCCGGTGGACACCGTCGTACGCGCCTCCGTACGCCTGCGGTCGAGCCCCCTGCACGACCTCGTCCTCGGCCATCTGCGCACCCTCTGGCGCGACCCCGGGACGCTGGCGGCGGACCCCGGAGCGGCGGCGCTCGCGCACGCCACCACCGAACTGGTCCGGGCCCTGCTCGTCTCGGCCGCCCGCGACCCGGACGACGGCGAGGTCCGCTCGGCCCTCGACGACTGCCTCGCCACCCGGATCATGGCGTACGTACGCCGCCACCTCACCGACCCCGACCTCACACCCGACCGCATCGCGCGCGAACACGCCGTCTCCCGGCGGCAGTTGTACACGGTCCTCGGTCGGGCCGGCATCAGTCTGGAACAGTGGGTCATCAGCGAACGACTGGAGGCGGCCTGCCGTCTGCTCGTCTCCCCGCGCCATGCCGGACTTCCGGTCTCTGCGGTGGCGGCGCGCTGCGGATTCACCAGCCCCAGTCACTTCACCCGCCGCTTCCGGGCGGCCTACGGGGTCACCCCGCGGGAATGGCGACGGCTCAGGATCCAGGACGCCGTCCGGTCCCGCTCCCCGGGCGCCTGATCCTCTGCCCGGTCCCGACGCGCTCCCGGGCCCTGATGCTCTCCCGGGCCCAAGCATTCCCCCGGGCCCGGGCAATCTCCCCGGCCCGGGCATTCCCCCGGGCCCCGGCACTCTCCCGGACTCTCTCGGCCTCGCCGGGGTGGCCGCCCCCGGCGAGGCCGAGCCGGTCCGTCAGCCCCGGAACTCCGCGCACCGGTAGGGGCCCAGCGCGGCTGCCCCGGACGGCCGCAAGGTGACCTCGACGTCGTCGGCCCGGACCTTCGGGTCGAGCACGGACTGGGCGCGCGCCAGGGTGCACACCAACTGGCCCGTGCCCTGGCCGGGCGGCGGTGCCGTCGCCTGGGGGCCGTCGATGCGGACCGTCACCCGGGTGCCCTCGCCCGTCGCCGAGTAGCCGCCGAGCCGGACGAGGGAGGTGAGTCCGTCGCGCTGTTCGGCGGGCGGGGGCTCCTGGCCGAGCAGTTTCAGCACCCCGTCGAGATCGTCGACCTTCCGGTCGGGCACGGGCACCCCGCGCAGCCCCGAGTCGGACGCGTAGTACAGCCGCATCCCGCGCGTCAGCCCGGACGCGGGCTCCCCCGCCCCGACCACTCCGGTCGGCTGGACCCCGCAGGCCGTGAGGACCGCCCCGAGCGCGGCGGCCACAGCCGTGTACCGAGGCTTCACTCCGTCTCCTCTCCCTCTTCCGTACGCCGCAGGGGCAGCCGCAGGATGAACACGGCACCGCGCCGCACCCCCTCGCCCGAACCGCCCGGACCACCCGAACCGCCCGCCTCACCCGCCTCGTCGTCCACCTCGTCCGCACGGGACGTACCGCCTGCACGGCACGTACCTTCCGCGTCAGGCGCACCGTCCGGTCCGGCCGTGCCCGGGCCCGCCACCTCGATCGTGCCTCCGTGCAGCCGCGCGTTCTCCAGTGCGATCGCCATGCCGAGGCCGCTGCCGTGCCCGCCGCCGTCGTCGTCGGACACCCCGCGGGTGCGGGCCGCGTCCGCCTTGTAGAAGCGGTCGAAGACCCGTTCGCGGGCCCCCGGCGGCAGCCCCGGGCCGTGATCGGCGACCTCCAGGACGACCTCCGCCCCGTCCGCCGCGAGGGTCACCGTCACCGGCGGAGCCCCGTGGCGCAGCGCGTTGCCCACCAGGTTCGCCACGATCACGTCGATTCGGCGCCGGTCCACCACCGCCCGCAGCCCCTCCGCCAGGTGTGCCTCCACCCGGTCCGTCCAGCCGCGCAGCGCCAGCGACGCCCGCACCGTCCCGGCCAGGTCCGTCTCGGCGGCGTCGAGCCGTACCGCCTTGGCGTCGAAACGGGAGATCTCCATCAAGTCCTCGACCAGACGGGCCAGTCGCGCCGTCTCCGCGCCGACGGTACGGGCCGCCCGCGCGGCGTCCGGCGGCAACTGGTCGGCGTCCTCCTCCAGTACGGTCGCCACCATCGTCATCGCCGCGAGCGGCGTGCGCAGTTCGTGCGACACGTCCGCCACGAAACGGCGCGCCCTGGCCTCCTGCTCGCGCAGCTCCGCGTCGGAGGCATGGAGGGCGTCGGCGGTCTCGTTGAACGTCCGCGCCAGATCGGCGAGTTCATCGCTGCCCCGGACGGCGACCCGGCTGTCGAGCCGGCCGCCCGCCAGCGCCCGGGTGGCCCGGCCCAGCTTCCGTACCGGGCGCAGCACCGTCCCGGCGGCCAGCAGCGCCAGGGCGGCGGCCAGCAGCACCACCGGCACGGTGCCCGCCCGGACGGACGCCAACAGGGCCTCGGTGTCGTCGCGTTCGGCCCGCAGGTCGGTGATCGCGTAGACCTCCAGACCGGAGGTGCGGCGGTCTCCGTCGGCGTACGCCACGGGCATGCCGACGACCAGATACGGCTCGCCGCCCCACGTCACCCGCTGGAAGCGCGCTCCGTCGCCCGCCCGGACGGCGGCGCGCAGCTCGGGCGTGATCCGGCCCGAGGTGTCCGCGTACGCGTCGGAGACCGCGACCAGGTCCCGGTAGCGGGCGACCACGATACGGGCACCGAGTCCGTCCGAGACCTTCGCCGCGAACCGGGACAGCGCCCGCTGGTCGGGCGGCAGATCGAAGTCGGCGGCGACCGAGCCGGCCCGCTCCCGAAGATCGTGCACGGCGGTGTCCTGGGTGCGCCGGAGGATCGCCGTACGGGCGTCCCGGTAGGCGAGGGCGGTCGAGGTCACCGCGCTGACGAGGGCGACCAGGACGAAGGTGACGACGAGCCGGGCGCGCAGCCCGCCGGCGAATCGGCGGACCCGTCTCCCGGGCGCCCGGGCGGCCTTGCCCGGGCGTCTCACAGCGGCCCGAAGCGGTAGCCGAAGCCCCGCACCGTCTGGATGTACCGGGGCGCGGACGGCACATGCTCGATCTTGGCCCGCAACCGGCCGACCGCCGCGTCCACCAGCCGGGAATCGCCGAGGAAACTGTGGTCCCAGACGGATTCGAGCAGCTGCTCACGGCTCAGGACCCGGCCCGGGGCGGCCGAGAGCTCCAGCAGCAGCCGCAGCTCGGTGGGCGGCAGCGGGACGGGGACGCCGTCCCTGGTGACGGTGAGTCCGGCGCGGTCGATCACCAGACCGGCGAGATCGGGAAGTTCATCCCGCGGCCCCTGCCGCACCGACGGCTCCGCGCGGCGCAGCGCGGCCCGGATCCGCGCCTTGAGGACGGGCGCCGTGACGGGCTTGACGACATAGTCGTCCGCGCCCGCCTCCAGACCGGTCACGATGTCCGCGTCGTCGCCGCGGGCGGTCAGCATGACGATGGGCAGGGTCGCCGAGCGGGCCCGGATCCGCCGGCACACCTCGAAGCCGTCCATGCCGGGCAGCATCAGGTCCAGGACGGCGATCTCGATCCGCCCGCCCGCCTCCCCGGCCAGCAGGGCCAGGGCCTCCTCGCCGGTGGCGGCCGTGTCCACGCCGTACCCGTGCCGGCGCAGCACCAGTTCCATTCCGTCCCGTACGGACACGTCGTCCTCGATGAGAAGTACATGCGGCATGGACCGATTATGTGCCCGGACACGGGGCGGATTCGCAGGTCGGAGGCATTGTTACCCTCCCATCACATGGTCATGGACGGGCCATCACGCACGGCGGCGAACGTACCGGGCATGAACCCCACCGACATCCCCGGGCCCGGCCCGCGCACTCCCGGGCCCGGCCCGCGCACTCCCGGACCCCGCCCGCACATCCCCGGACCCGGACCCGGACCCGGACCCGACCCCCGACTCCGACCGCGCCCCGCCCGTGCCCGGCTGCGCGCCGCCGCTCTCGTCGCCGTGCCCGCACTCGCCCTCACCGCCGCGTGCGGAGGCGGAGACGACGGCGCCGGGGCGGCGAAGGAGGACACGGCGATCGCCGACGTGCCCCGGGCGTCCGGTACGGCACCGGACACGGACTCCTCGAAGGGCGGCAGCGGCGCGGGCGACGACCCCGCCAAGAAGACCGAGTTCTACGAAGCCCAGCTGAAGTACGTCCAGTGCATGCGGGTGAAGGGCGGCTACAAGGACTACCCGGATCCAAAACTCAGCGGCTATCTCGACTGGGAGAAGATCGAGGTGATCGCCTCCAAGCCGGGTCAGAACGAGGCGTACAAGGGCGGCAGGAACCAGGTCTGCGGCAGCGAACTGCGGGACGCCTTCGCCGCCGAACCCGAGCGCGACGAGCAGAAGGGGTACGAGTCGATGCTCGCGCACGCCAAGTGCATGCGGGACAATGGCGTCTCCCGGTTCGTCAATCCCACCATGAGCGGCGGCATCGCCCAGCCGGGCGGCGACCCGAACCCGGCGCACCCGGCGTTCGACCGTGACTCGCCCGCGTACAAGAAGGCCCGCGAGGCCTGCCAGTCGAAGCTGATCGACAGCGTGGACGGCATGCAGTGAGGCGCCGCACCGTACTCGTCGCGCTCGGCGCGACGACCGCCGTCGCCGTCGGGGCCGTCTGGTTCCTCGGCGACGGCGATGACAGCGCGCCGGGAAGCAAGGGGAAGGGCGGGCTGCCGCCCGCCACCGCGACCGTCGAACGGACCGATCTCGTACGGTCCAAGACGGTCGACGGGCAGCTCGACTTCGCACGGCGTCGCCCCGTCAAGTCCGCCGTCGAGGGCACCGTCACGGTCGCCGCGGCGGAGGGGCGGACCCTCACCCGGGGGCAGGCGCTGTACGAACTGAACGACAAGCCCGTCTCCCTCCTCTACGGGCCGGTCCCGATGTTCCGCGAGATGAAGGTGGGCGACCGGGGCAGCGACGTGCTCCAACTGGAGCGCAATCTACGGGACTTGGGTTACGGGGCCGGCCTGTACGTCGACGTGCGCTACGGCGAGGACACCGCGGCCGCCGTCAAGCGGTGGCAGAAGTCCCTGAACCGTGAACCCACCGGCCGGGTCGGCCGGGGCGATGTCGTCTTCCAGCCCGGCCCGGTCAAGGTGGTCTCCGCCGACGCGGTACTCGCCGACCGGGTCGGCCCGGACGGGACGGTCCTCACCGTCGCCTCCACCAAGCCCGTCGTCCGGGCGGAACTCGACCAGACCGACGGCGCGCTCACCGCGCGCGGCACCAGGGTCGAGGTCACCCTGCCGAGCGGGAAGACCGTGACCGGGCACGTCGACGGGACGGTGCGCCCCGACTCCTCCGGTGCCGGGGGCGGGGCCGGGGGCGGGGCCGGGGGCGGCGCCCCCGCCCAGGACGGCATCACGGTCGAAGTCGTCCTGGACGGCGGGGCGGGCGCCGTGTCCGGCGAGGACCCCAAGGCGCCGTCGAGCGTGACCTTCGTCAGCGAGGCGCGCAAGGGAGTTCTGGCGGTTCCCGTCGAGGCGGTCGTCGCCCTGCGCGGGGAGCACGGCGGCTACGGTCTCCAGGTCGTCGAGGGCACCACGTCGAGAATGGTGCGCGTGGAGACGGGCATGACCGCCGACGGACGGATCGAGGTCTCCGGACCGGATGTGCGCGCCGGCCTCACGGTGGGAGTGGCGGCGTCATGAAGCCCAACCCGTATCTGTACCCCAACCCGTATCCGTACCCCAACCCGGCCCCGGCCCGGAATTCGGACCGGGGACCCGCCCCCGTCGTCGAACTGCGCGGCGCGGGCAAGACGTACCCCGGCGGTGTCCACGCCCTGCGCGAGGTGAACCTCACCGTCCATG
Organism: Streptomyces sp. NPDC046203; assembly: GCF_040646255.1. Classification (NCBI taxonomy): domain Bacteria; kingdom Bacillati; phylum Actinomycetota; class Actinomycetes; order Kitasatosporales; family Streptomycetaceae; genus Streptomyces; species Streptomyces sp. NPDC046203. The sequence continues at coordinate 295,944 of NZ_JBEYZX010000001.1, forward strand.
AGGGCGAACTCCTCGCCGTCGTCGGCCCGTCGGGCTCCGGCAAGTCCACCATGCTCCACATCATGGGCACGCTCGACCGGCCCACCGAGGGCAGTGTCCGGATCGCCGGCCACGACGTGTCCGGGCTCCCCGATTCCCGTCTCTCGGCTCTGCGCGCCCGTCACATCGGCTTCGTCTTCCAGCACTTCTATCTGTCGGAGGGGCGCGACGCGGTCGACAACGTCGGCGAGGGGCTGCTGTACGCGGGCGTCCCCCTGAAGGAACGGCGGGCCCGCGCGCGGGAGGCACTCGCCCGGGTACGCCTCGGTCACCGGGCCGGGCACACGCCGAACCAGCTGTCCGGCGGCGAGAAACAGCGGGTGGCCATCGCCCGCGCCCTGGTGGGGGAGCCCCGGCTGCTGCTCGCCGACGAGCCGACCGGCGCGCTGGACAGTGCCTCCGGCGAGATCGTCATGGAGCTGCTGCGCGAACTGAACGCGGTCGGCACCACCGTCTGCGTGATCACCCACGACAACGGGATCGCGGACGCGTTGCCGCGCCGGATCCGCTTCCGCGACGGACGGATCGTCTCGGACATCCGCTCTGGTACCCGCGACGACACCCGACCCGGCCCGCACTCCGGCACCCGCACCGGAACGGGCGGCGCCCCGGCCGCGAAGGAGGCCGGTCCATGACTTCGAAGAGCACCATGAAGAGCGGTACCAAGAGCGGTACCAAGAGCGGTACCAAGAGCGGTACCAAGAGCGGTACACGGAGCGGAACGAAGAGCGACCTCCGGCCCGCCCGTCTCTCCCTTCCCGACGTCCTGCGGGTCGGCGCGGCCGGTCTGCGCGCCCGGCGCGCGCGGGTGGTCCTCTCGGCGCTCGGCATCGCCCTCGGAATCGCGACCATGGTGGCGGTCGTCGGGCTGTCCGAGTCGAGCCGCGCGGATCTGATGGCCCGGCTGGACCGCCTCGGCACCAACCTCCTGACCGCCGAGGCGGGCAAGGACGCCCTGGGGCGCCCGGTCAAGCTGCCCGAGAACGCGGTCGCGATGGTCGAACGCATCGGCCCGGTACGGCACGCCACGGCCACCGCCGACCTCGACGCCCGGATCCGCCGCAGCGACGTCGTCCCCGAGGAGCGCACCGCGGGCGTCACCGCGCAGGCGGTCCGCACCGATCTGCTCGCGGCGCTCGGCGGCACCGTCGGGGAGGGCATCTGGCTGACCCCGGCCGGCGAACGCCTCCCGACGGCCGTACTCGGCGCGGTCGCCGCACGGCGCCTCGGCATCACCCGCACCGGAGAGACGATCATGATGAACGACGTCCGGGTGGTCGTCGTCGGCATCCTCGAACCGCTCGAACTCGTCCCCGCCCTCGACCGGGTGGCGATGGTCGGATTCCCCGCCGCCACCCGCTACTTCGGCTTCGACGGCCACCCCACCACCGTCTTCGAGCGCTCCACGGACGCCTCGGTGGCCGATGTACGGGCGGTCCTGGCCCGCAGCATCAGCCCCGGCGACGCGGCGGGCATCAAGGTCTCCCGGCCCTCGGACGCGCTGGCCGCCAAGGCCGCCACCGACGAGGGCCTGACGGCCCTGATGCTCGGCCTGGGAGCGGTCGCCCTCCTGGTCGGCGGGGTCGGGGTCGCCAACACGATGGTCGTCTCCGTCCTGGAGCGCCGCCGGGAGATCGGCCTGCGCCGCTCGCTGGGCGCGACCCGGGGCGCGATCCGCCTCCAGTTCCTGACCGAGTCGCTGCTGCTGTCGGCGCTGGGCGGGGCGACGGGCGCGCTGCTCGGCGTGGCCGCGACGTACGGCTTCGCCCGGGTCCAGGGGTGGACGGCGGTGGTCCCGCCGTGGTCCCTCGCGGGCGGCTTCGCCGCCACCCTGCTGATCGGGGTCGTCGCGGGGCTCTATCCGGCGATCCGCGCCTCACGTGTCCATCCCACGGTGGCGCTGAACGCGGTCTGAAACAGCGGGAGTTCCACCGGCCCGCGCCGAAGTGCATCCGCGCCGAGAGATGGCCCGCACCGGAAAGGCGTCCGCCCCGGGTTTCGGCCCGGGGCGGACGCCTTCCTTCAGTGTGACCGGCCCCTGGTGCGCGGGCCGGGGTGACGGGGCAAGGTCACTTGCCGTACCACGCGTTGTGGACGGTCAGCTTCGAGACGTTGCCCTCCTTGTCCGTGACCTCGGCGGCGAGCGAGACGGCGGCGTCCGTCGCCGGGCTCTTCACGACGATCGTGCCGTTCTGCACCGGCACCGGCTTCCAGCTCTTCCCGTTGTCGTAACTCACCGAAATCGTGAGCGACTTGAGGTTCGCTCCGGCCGCCGCGCCCTGCACGGTCACCGGGACCGTGAGCGGAGCGAGCTGCGGGGCGCGCGAGGAGAGGTCGACCGGCGGCGCGAAGCGGACGGTGGACACCGGGAGCGCGGTGGTGGCCGTGACCGGCTTCGAGCGGAAGGTGAAGTCGGTGTCGATCCGGGTGGAGGCGGCGGCCAGGGTCGCCGGGCGTTCCACGGTGGTCGTCAGCCGGTACGAGGCGTCGGAGCCGTCGACGGTGAAGGGCTTCCAGCCGCTGAGGGCGTCGTCGTTCTCGCCGACCTTGACGCCGTCGCGGTAGAGCGTCGACGTGGCCGTGAGGTCCGGCATCATGCCCGCGTGGCCCTCGCCGTCGGAGAACAGCGGTACGGCGCCGACGATCTGCTGCTCACCGGTGGCCGGGTCCGCAGCGGTACGGAACACGCCCATGCCCTCGCCCAGGAGCGGGCCGAAGACACCGGTGTTGAAGGTCTCCCGGTAGGACTTGCCCGCCTCGTAGCGCTTCGGCCGTACCATCTCGAAGGAGCCCTCCAGGGCCGGGCCGCCCCACTCGTCGGGGTCGCCCAGCTGGTGGTAGCGGGTGAGCCAGGTGGCGCCGTCGGCGGTGGAGACGTAGAAGGTGCGGGTGCCCGGCGCCGACTGCGGCGCGAAGAAGCCGTTGCCCTCCGGGGCGCCCGGCAGCTGGGCGAAGGGGGAGGCGAAGGCCTGCTTCCCGGCGGCGGAGGCGCCGAGACCGACCTTGACCGTGGCGAGCTCGCTCGCCTTCACATGCCGGGTGTAGCCGGTCGCGACCGTGCTCGTCTTCCCGCCGAAGGCCACCGCGTACTGGCTGGTGGCGTCCTTGAGGAAGTGCGCGTCCCAGGTCTGCAGGAGCGAGCCGTCGGTGAGGGCCGGACCCATGTGGGCGGTGCGGAAACCGGCGAAGCCCCGCAGCACCCAGCCGTCGCCGACATGGCCGATCTCCGGGGTGGAACGCTGGTAGAACGTGCCGCCGAAGTCGGCCTGGTCGATGCCGGGCACGGTGAGGTCCACCGGCTTGGTGGTCCGGGCGTCCGGGGTGACCGTGGTGTCCCCGGTGACGTCCAGCCTCGGCTGGGCGATCCAGTCCGTGCCCTGGGTGTAGTCGGACGGGTCCTGGTAGACGGCGGTGCTCAGGGTGTACGAGCCCTTCGGCACCCGCAGCGTGTGACTGCCCGGCTCGTCGGCGATCCGGGCCTGGTAGCCCGCGGCCGGGCCGGAGACGCCGAGCAGCGTGTTGGCGAAGTTCGCGGCGTCGGCACCGTCGCGGCCGAGGGTCCGGATCGTCAGGTCGTACGACTCGGCCTCCCGGACCGCCACGGCGGCCGTACGGACACTTCGGCCCGCGCCGGTGGCGGTGACGTACGCCGAGTAGGTGCCGTCGGCGTCGCCCACGCTCGTGTCGGCGACGAGATCGACCTCGGCCGTGCCGCCGGCGGGCACGGTCACCCGCGGGGCGCCGAGCGCGAAGAACCCGGCCGGGGCGGGCTTGCCCGCCGGATCGAGCGCGGACACCGCGAGGTCCAGGGTGACGTCCGAGGCCCCGAGGTTGCGGTAGGCGAGCTTCCGGGTGACGGGCTTGTCGTCGGTGTGCGGCCACTGGGCCGTGCCGAAGTTCAGCGACACCGGCTCGGCGACGACACTCTGCGCGAGCGCCTCGTCCACCCGGATCCGGCCCGTGCCCTGCTGGAAGGGGGTGTAGTCGCCGCCCTTGGCGGATCCGGTCAGGGCGCCCTTCAGCTCGGCGGACTTCCACTCCGGGTGCCGCTGCTTCAGGATCGCGGCGGCGCCCGCGACATGCGGGGTCGCCATCGAGGTGCCGTCGATCTGCAGATAGCCCGGCGCCGGGTGCGGAGTTCCGGGGCTCGTGTCGATGGCGCTGCCGGCGGCGGCCGCCGCGGCGATGGCGACACCGGGCGCGGTCACGTCCGGCTTGACGGCGCCGTCGCCGACGCGCGGACCGGTGCTGGAGAAGGACGCGAGCTTGTCGTCCTTGTCGACGGCGCCGACGGTCAGCGCCGCGTCGGCGGTGCCCGGCGAGTCCACGCTCGACGCGCCGTACTCGCCCTCGTTGCCCGCCGCGATGGCGAACAGGACGCCCTTCTCGGCGGACAGCCGGTCGACGGTCTCCTCCAGCGGGTCGACGCCGGGGCCGTCGGGGGAGCCGAGGCTGAGGTTGATCACGTCGGCGCCCTCGGCCGCGGCCCACTCCATGCCCGCGATGATGGCGGAGTCGTCGCCCCAGCCCTCGTCGCCGAGGACCTTTCCGCTGAGCAGCTTGGCGCCGGGGGCGACGCCCTTGTAGCGGCCACCGGACGCGGCGCCGGTGCCGGCGGCGATCGACGCGACATGGGTGCCGTGGCCGACCCGGTCCACGGTGTCGGCCGACGTGGAGAAGTTCTTCGCCTCGACGACCTGGGTCTTCAGATCGGCGTGGGTCGTGTCGACACCGGTGTCGAGGACGGCGATCTTGACGCCCGTGCCGTCGAACCCGGACTCCCACGCCTTGTCGGCGCCGATCTGCCGGACGCTGCGGTCCAGGCTGGCGCCGCGTACCCCGTCCAGCCACACACTGTCGATACCGGGCGCGGCGGCCCGGATGCCGGTCTTCCCCTGGCTGGTCAGCGCGTTCCACACCTGGGCGAGGTCGTCCGGGGACGTACGGATCGCGTCGGCGCCGATGGCCGGGAAGGTGCGACGTACCTCGGTGTCGCCGGCCGCGCGTACCTCGGCGCGGGCGGCGGTGGCGTTCTTTCCGTACCGCACGATCAGCTTGAGCCCGGCGCGGTGGCTCTCGCGCAGCCGAGGATCGGTCAGCACCTTGAGATCGAACAGCCGCTGGTCCAGCCGGCCCGTCGCGATCAGGTGCTGCGCGTCGGCGGGGATCAGCAGGGTGCGGTCCTTGAGGCGCTGCACCTCGACGGGTATGTGCTCGCGGCCCTTGGCGGGCTCGAAGCCCACCATTTTGCCCTTGCCGTCGACCACCACGCGGTCGCCGGTGACGAGCGGGATCCGCTCGCCGCCGCCGGTGCGCGGGGCGCCGGGTGTGCCGCCGGACGCGGCCGTGGTGTGCGCGTCGATCGCCATCGCGGGGCCGGTCATGCCGGCGACCAGGGCCACCGAGGTGGCCGCCGCGATGGTGAAGGCGCGTGCTCTGTTCACATGTGCGCGCAAGTCTCCCCCAGGAGGGTGGGATGAGGTGGAGTGATGACGTCCAGCCGGGGGTATCAGGAACCCGCCGCTGGTCAGCGCAGTATGTGAGGGAGCGGGAAGCCGATCAACGACGGTCGGCCCGCGAGGGCAGGTGTTTCGGACACGCCGAAGTCCCCGGGCGCGATGGGGCGATGATGGCTGTGTGACCGCTGTGTGACAGCCATGCGATTCCTGTGCGACACCGCCCGCCGCCGACCGCGCTCCCGGCCGGTGATCAGGCGCTTTTCACGCCTTGAAGCCTCGCGCGGCCGGGGCGCGGTACCGGAATGGCTGCAATCGGACCCGGACGAAGGCTCTGTTCGTCCGGGCCCGATCAGGTGGTTCAGGCGACTCGGGCGGCTCGGATGACTCAGACGGCTCGGGCGGCCTCGGGCGGCTCGGGCGGTTCAGTCGCAGATGAGCAGGGTCTTCGCGAGGGTGGCCCGTGCTTCGAGAGCGGTATGGGCGTCCGCCGCCTCCGACAGGGCGAACCGCTGTCCGATCCGTACGTCCAGATGCCCGTCACGGACCAGTTCGAGTACGGCGGTTCCCCGGCGCAGCAGCTCCGCCCGGTCCTGGATGTGGTGGACCAGGTTCGGGCGGGTGACGTACACGGACCCGGCGGCGTTCAGGCGCTGAAGGTCGACCGGCGGCACCGCGCCGCCGGCCTGCCCGTACACCGCGAGGACCCCGCGCGGCCGCAGCGCGGCCAGGCCCTCGTCGAACGTCGGACCCCCGATGCCGTCGTACACCGCGGCGGCGCCGATGCCGCCGGAGTGCCGCCGTACCGCCTCAAGGAGCGCGCCCGGCCGGTAGTCGACCACCTCCGTCGCCCCCACGGACCGCGCGGCCTCCGCCTTCGCGGCGGTCGACGCGGTGCCGACCACCGTGGCGCCCCGCGCCACCGCGAGCTGGGTCAGCAGCATCCCGACCCCGCCCGCGGCGGCGTGCACGACGACCGTGTCGCCCTTCTGGACCGGATAGGTGTCGTGGCACAGGTAGTGCGCGGTCATGCCCTGCAGCAGGGCGGCCGCCGCCCGTTCGGGGGCCAGCCCGTCCGGCACCGGCACCAGCCGGTCCGCGTCGATCAGCGCGTACTGCGCGTACGCACCCGGCAGGTTCGCCCAGGCGACCACGTCGCCGACGGCGACCCCGCCGACCCCGGGCCCGGTCTCGACGACGGTCCCGGCGCCCTCCTGCCCGGGGACGAAGGGCAGCTCCGCCGGGTAGAGACCGGACCGCAGATAGACGTCGATGTAGTTGACCCCGGCGGCGGCGAGCCGTACGAGCACCTGGCCCGCGGCCGGCGACGGGCGGGGCAGGTCGACGAGTTCGAGGACCTCGGGCCCGCCGGCCCGGCCGACCCGAACGGCCTTCATGAGCTGGATGTCCTTCATCTCCTGGATTTCCTTCATGTTCTGAGGGAGCGTCACAATCCGTACCCCGCCGTCGTGTTCATCCGTCCCCTGCCGGTGCCGGTGCCGGTGCCGGTGCCGGTGCCGTGCCGGGACCGGCGGTCAGCGCACGTCGTAGCCGGCCTCCTCGGCGAGGTCGCGCACGAGCGGCAGGACCGGGAGGATCTCCGACTCGTGACGGCGCCACTTCTCCGGGTCGGGAGTGGTCTGGGTCATCACGACGGGCAGATCGCGGCGGCCCCAGGCGTCGGAGAAGGGCAGGTCCGCCGCCTCGGCCACGGCCTCCATCGCGGCGACCGGGTCGGCCTGGACGTCCTCGTAACGGACCAGGACGGAGTTGCCGGTGGGGGCCAGGGCCGAGGCGGCGTCCAGGACGGCCCGGTTGTGGGCCAGCCAGTTGCGGGCGCAGACCTCGGCGAGCCGCAGGTCCACCCAGTCCTGCCAGCCGGGCGGCAGGCTCAGGTTCCACCACTCCTTGCCCCACGGGAACACGTCCGAGTAGCCCTGGATCCGCAGCGGCACCGGCATCTTGTACGAGAAGAACATCCGCGGGTTGAGCCAGGCGTCCATCAGGGATCCGACGCTGGTACGCGGGTCCCGGACGACGAACACGAACCGCGCGTCCGGGTAGAGGGCCTGGAGGAACGGGATCCGGAAGCAGGACTGGATGCTCTTCTCCACCAGCCGGATCCCGTCCGCGAGTTCGGCCTCGGTCGGGCGCTCGCCGCGCGGCGGGAAGCAGAACGGGGTGATCTCGTCGAGTTCGCCGCCGTCGCGTGTGGTGGGCGGGCCCTCCGGCAGGTCGCCGGGGAAGCGCTCCTGGAGCGCCTTCAACGGCACGTCGTAGTAGTACGGCTGGGGGCCCTGCGAGCGGAGGAAGTCGAGGTGGTCGAGCTTGTCGGCGACCGACCACTCGGCGCCGGGCCGGCGCGCGGCGGCGAGCAGGTCCGCGTTCAGCCGGGCCGCCACCTCGGGGGTCGCGTCGGAGGCGTCCAGGGCATTGGACTGCCAGCCGCGGCGGCCCGGGTGGAGGCTGTCGCGCTCCCAGATCGGCTTGCCTTCGCGGCCGATGCTCCACACGTGCTCGCTGCGTTCGATCAGACTGCGGACCAGACTGGTGCCGGAACGGGGGTGGCCGACGATGAAGATGGGCTGCTTGAGCATGGCTGAGCTTCGCTTTCGTAAGGAGGCGGGTTCTCAGACGGGTTCTCGGGCGGGTTTTGGGGTGGGTTCTTCGGCGGGGGGTAGCGGGAGGGCCGGCCGGAGGGCGGTGCGGGCTGTCCAGGGGGTACATGGAGTACGGGTGGTCAGGCCGGCCAGCGGGCGGATCTGACGTGCCGGCTCGCGAGCCCGGCGGCGGTGATCACGGCCTGGATGCCCGCGATCAGCACGATGGCGCCGGTGACACCGAGGAACTGCAGCGACAGACCGCCGGCCAGGGAGCCGAGCGGGGATCCGGCGCCGATGAGGGTGATGGTCGCGGCGATGGCGCGGCCCCGCCGGTGGTCCGGGGTCTGCCGGAAGATCATGATGTCGACGAGGACCTTCAGCGCCGGCAGCCCGAGTGCCGCCAGGGCCAGCAGGGCGAAGACCCAGACCGGTCCGAACGGCAGCGCGAGCAGGGCCACCGCGACGGTGGTCAGGGTGGACGCGGCGAGCAACAGGGCCCCGGGGCTGAGCAGCCGGTTGAGCCGAGGCACCAGGACCGAGCCGGCGAGCATGCCGACGGCGGTGCCGGTGAGCGCGAGGCCGATCGCCCTGGGGGAGTGGTGCTGGTCGCGCAGGGTCACCAGGACCATCAGGATCGCGGCGGTGACGCTGAAGTAGAAGATGCTGATCAGGGCCAGCGCGGACCGCAGCAGCCGGTCGCCGAGCAGTTCGCGCACCCCGGAGAAGGCGGTGGCCAGCGGTCCGAACGCGCTCTTCTTCGGCTGCTCGCCCGCCGGCCCGCCGCCGTTCTCCGGCTCCTCGTCCGCCGGCGCGGCGGGCTTGGCCGCCTCCGGTACGCGGATGAACAGCGCGCAGAGGAACGAGATAGCGAATCCGGCGATCGCCGCGAGGAACGGGAACGTACGGGAGACCAGGTAGAGCGCGCCGCCGAGCGGCGGTCCGGCCAGGGCGGCGGCGCCGCCGCGCGCCTCGTCCTGGCTGAGCGCCGCGGTCAGTTGATGGTCCGGCACGACGGCGCGGATCAGCAGCATGCGGGCCGGGGCGCCGAAGGCCGTGCCGGTGCCGAGGGCGATCGCGGCCACGATCAGCAGGACGAAGTTCGCCCGGTCCGTCGTCAGCATCAGGACGATGAAGGCGAGGGTGAGGGCGCGGACGGCCTCGGATATCAGCAGGATCCGGCGCCGGTCCATACGGTCGACCACCACCCCGGCCGGCAGCCCGACCAGGAGGGCGGTGCCGATCTGGGTGAAGCCGAACAGGCCCGCCAGCGCGGGCGACCCGGTCAGGGTCATGATCAGCAGGGGATAGGCGACCTCCACGGTCTCCAGGCCGAGGTTGGCCGCGGCCGCCCCGATCCAGAGAGTCTGGAAGCGCCGGTTGCGGCGCAGGGGGACCGAGGGGGCGGGAGCTTCGCTATCACCTTGCAGCAAGCGTTCACTCATGCGTGAACGGTAGCATCTGAGTAAATGGTTCGCTACGAGGAAACGGAGAAGGATTCATGGCTGAAGAAGCCGACGCGAGAGTGGTCGTCCGGGAGGTGGACGACGTGGAGACGCTCAAGGCCCTGTCCGACCCGCTGAGGCTGGCGATCCTGCGGACGATGATGAGCGACGTACAGGCGTCGCACCGGGTCAAGGACATCGCCCGGCTGCTGGACCAGCCGACCACCAAGCTCTACCGGCACATCAAGGTGCTGGAGGCGGCGGGGCTGATCAGGGTGGCGCAGACCCGGATGGTCTCCGGCATTCAGGAAAGCCAGTACCAGGTGGCGCAGTTCGCCCTGCGGCTGAGCCGTGATCTGCTCGCCGCGCCGGACCACGCGGACGACCTGGCCGACGCGTTCGCCGCGACACTGAACGACTTCCGCGACCGGCTCGTACGGGACGTCATCAGCGGCCGCTTCCAGCCCGAGTCCAAACAGGAGACCGGGGCAGGGGGCGTCGCCGGGCCGGAAGCCGGGGATGGGGCCGTGCCCGGGCAAGAAGCCGCGGAGGGCGAACGGCCGGACCCGCTCGGGCCGATGGTCGTGGCGCTGGACCGCCGGCTGACGCCGGAGCGGGCCGTCGAGTTCCGGTCCCGGCTGTCCGCGTTGATGGAGGAGTTCAACCGGCCCGACGACGAGGAGAACGCCACGGTGCCGGTCGAGTTCCTGCTGATGTTCTGGGCGCCCAGGGAGCCCTCGGGCGAGTCCTCAGGGCAGTAGCCCGGGTAGACGTACGGGAACGCGGCAAGGCGCACCCCGCCCGGGGGAATGTCCCCATCGGGCGGGGTGCGCCTTGCCGCCGTGCCGCCTTGGAACGGCCTATCTCACTTCGTGGCGATGAAGAGCCGGCCGCCCGGGAAGCGGTGCGGAACGCGCCGCGCCTGGTCGAAGCCGGCCTGCCGGAAGCGGTCCAGCCAGTCCTCCTCCGGGGGCAGTTCCACGTTCATGAACCCGGCGTGCAGATAGGTGAACAGCGCGCTGAAGCGGCGCTCGCGCTCCGCCGGCGCGTACGGCACCGCGTCGGTGATCGCCATGATGCCGCCCGGGCGCAGCGCGTCCCGGCACTGGCGCAGCACCCGGTCGAAGATGTCGCCCTCCTTCACGATGTCGTGGAAGACGAACCCGGCGTGGATGACATCGGCGCCCTCGACCGGCGTGGGGTCGTCGGCGATGGACTGGATCGGCCGCTCCACCACGTCGAGCCGGTCGCCCACGCCCGCGGCCTGTGCCGCGAGGGCCGCCTCCTGGCACGCGCCGGCGCTCATGTCCAGCGCCACTCCGGTGGTCTCCGGCAGTCGACCGAGCAGGTCGATCAGCAGGCCGGCGGCGCCGGCGCCGAGGTCGGCGATCCGCTTCGGCTGCGCCGCGAGGATCGTCTCGGTCGCCGCCGGGTAGAAGCCCTGGCTGCCGATCCATCGCGAACTGACCGCCACCTCACGGCCGTTGCGCTGGTACAGCGCGGCGGCGCCGGCCGGGTCGCGCAGGAACTCGGCGGGGTGCTCGACGTACGGCTGGTTGGCCCGGAGCGACCAGGTGAGGTAGCCGGCCTGGTAGATCCGGTCCGCGAAGTCGTCCGCGACCTTGAACTCCTTGCCCCCGGCCGGCACCAGCAGCGCCGCCGCGACCAGCGTGGACACGAAACCGGCCATGCCCTCTTCCGGCACCTGCGCGGCCACGGCCAGCTCGGCCGCGGTGACCGGCTCGCCGCGCTCCAGCAGCGGGACGATGCCCAGCCGGTCGGCCATCTCCAGCAGGGCGGCGACGGCGGCGAGATCGGCCGCGGTCTCCGGGGAACTGACGCTAGACATCGCGCTCTCCTACTCCATGTCGGTGTTCAGAGTTCAGATGGGTGTGTTCCGCGCCGCCGCCGGCCCGGCGGCGGGGGTGAAAACGGGGGGGCGCCGGGGCCCCTCGCCTCAACGGGCGGTCGATTCCCCGCCCGTTGAGCCCGAGCCCGAGCCCGAGCCCGAGTTCGCAGAGCCCGCAGAGCCCGTAGAGCCCGCAGGGCCTCCGGTGTCCGTCGGCCCCGTGCGCCGCCGGAGCTTCGGCCGGGCGCGCCGCTCGGACGTGCCGAGGCGCGCGGCGAGCGCGGCGACCGTCGGGGCCTCGAAGAGCACGGCCACGTTGAGGCTCGACCCGAACCGGGTACGCACCCGGTTCAGCAGCCGGGTCGCGAGGAGCGAGTGGCCGCCGAGGTCGAAGAAGTTGTCGTGCACGCCGACCCTGGGCGCCTTCAGGACCTCCGCGAACATCGCGCACAGCGCTTCTTCGCGCTCGTCCCTGGGTGCCACGTAACCGGCCTCGGACGTGCCCGGCCCGGGGGCCGGCAGCGCCTTGCGGTCGACCTTGCCGTTGCCGGTCAGCGGCAGCCGGTCCAGGGTGACGAACACGCTCGGCACCATGTAGTCCGGCAGGGTCCGGGCCGCGTGCGCCCGTACGGCGGCCACGTCGGCCTGTGCCGGGACGAGATAGCCGACCAGCCGCTCGCCGTCCGACGTGACCGTCGCGTGGGCCACGTCCGGGTGGCCGGTCAGGACCGCCTCGACCTCGGCCGGTTCGATCCGGAACCCGCGCACCTTCAGCTGCGCGTCGGCGCGCCCCTCGAATTCGAGGACCCCGTCGGGCCGGCGGCGGGCGAGGTCGCCGGTCCGGTACATCCGCCCGCCGGCCGGGCCGTACGGATCGGCCACGAACCGGGCGGCCGTCACGTCCGGCTGGTACGCGTAACCCCGGGCCAGGCCCGTACCGGTCACGTACACCTCGCCCGGCACCCCGGGCGGCACCGGCCGCAGCCGCTCGTCGAGCAGATAGATCCCGGTGTGGTCCATCGCCCGGCCGATCGGCACCGTACGCGCCGGGGCCGACCCGATCGGATGCCAGGTGGAGATGATGGTGGTCTCCGTGGTGCCCCAGGCGGCCGCGACGGCGGTCCGGGGCGCGACGGCCAGCAGATCGGCCACCGCCCCGGGCGACACCACGTCACCGGCCATCCAGACCAGGTCCATCTCGGCCAGGGCCGGCGCGGCCTCGGCCACCATCAGGTTGAACAGGGCGGAGGTGAAGACCGCGGTGGTGGGCTTGCCCTCGGCGATGACGCGGGCCAGCACCTCGGTGTCCAGCTCGCCCTCGGGCGCCACGACCACCCGGCCGCCGGTGAGCCAGGGCAGCCAGATCTCGTATGTGGACGGGTCGAACGACGTCGGCGAGTGCATCAGCGTGTCCGCCGGGTCCAGCTCTCCCCAGGCGCGGTCGGCGACGAACTCGGCGACGGCCCGGTGCGGGACGCTGACGGCCTTGGGCGTGCCGGTCGAGCCGCTGGTGAACATCGTGTACGCGGTGAGGTCCGGGTGGGTGCGGACCGCGGGCGGGTGCTCCTCCGCGCCCGGCGAGGGCGCGACGACCGTGACCCCGGTCAGCTCGGTGGGCCCGTCGGTGACGAGCAGCGTGGCCCGCATGTGGTCGACCATCCGCTGCTGCCGGGCGAGCGGCGCGGACGCGGACAGGGGCAGACAGCCGCCGCCCGCCTTGATCACGGCGAGGACCGTCACGAGGTAGTCGATGCCGCGCGGCTGACGTATCGCCACCGGGTCGTCGGGCCGGCAGCCCGCCGCCACCAGCCGGTGCGCCAGATGGTTGGCGCGCCGCTCCAGGTCCCGGTAGGAGATCGACCGGCCGCCCTCGACCGCGGCGGTCGCGTCCGGGGCGGCGGCGGCCTGCCGGGCGAAGAGGACGGCGAGGTCCTCGTCGACGACCGGCCGTCCCGTGCCGCGCCAGTCCGTGAGCGCGGCCCGCCGCTCGGCGCCGGAGAGCAGGTCGATCGCGCCGATCGGCGTGTCCGGGGCCGTGACGGCCGCCTCCAGGATCCGCAGCAGCCGGTCCATCAGGGCGGCCACGGTGTCCTGGTCGAACAGGTCGGTGCGGTAGCGCACTTCGCCGGTGATGCCCTCGGGCGCCCGGCCGTCCCCGTGGTGCTCGGTGAAGCTCAGGTTGAGGTCGAAGTCCACCGGGCCGACCCGGATCGCCTCGACCGCGCCCTCGGCCGGCGCCGGCGACACGTCCACGCCGGACAGGGCGAACGCCGACTCGGCGTTGTTCTGGAGCACCAGCATGGTCTGGAACAGGGGGTGCCGGCCCAGCGAGCGGGCCGGGTTGAGCGCGTCGACGATCCGGTCGAACGGCAGCTCCTGATGGGCGTAGGCCGCCAGGTCCAACTCGCGCACCCGGCTGAGCAGTTCGACGAAGCTCGGATCCCCGGAGGTGTCGGTCCGCAGCACCAGGCTGTTGACGAAGCAGCCGACCAGATGGTCGAGACCGTCGTCGCTGCGCCCGGCGACCGTGGTGCCGAGCGGGATGTCGGTGCCCGCGCCGAGCCGGGTGTAGAGCGTCGCGAGGGCCGCGTGCAGCACCATGAACAGCGTGGTGTGCGTACGCCGGGCCAGGTCCAGCAGGCCGGCGTGCAGCGGGGCGGGCAGGGTGACCGGCAGCAGTGCTCCGGGCAGTTGCGAGGAGTCGGGGCGGGGCCGGTCGTAGGGCAGGGGCAGCTCCGCCGGGAGCCCGGCGAGCCGCTCCGTCCAGTACGCCGAGAGGCGCTGTCCGGCCGGTCCCGCGAGCAGATTCCGCTGCCACAGCGTGTAGTCGGCGTACTGCACCGGCAGCGGACGCCAGACCGGGACGTCCCCCCGGAGGCGGGCGGCGTACGCCTGCGCCAGGTCGCGGGTCAGCGGGCCCAGGGACCAGCCGTCGCCCGCGATGTGGTGCATCAGCAGGAGCAGTGTGTGCCGGTCGGGTCCGGTCGTGAACAGGTGGAGCCGCAGCGGCAGTTCGGTGGTGAGGTCGAAGCGGTGCGCGGCGGCGGCCGTCAGCGCGGCGTCGAGTCCGGCCGGATCGGAGGGATCGACCGGGGCCACCCGGAGCACCTCGTCCGGGTCGGCCGACTCCAGGATCTGCTGACGGGGCGTCCCGTCGTCCTCCGGGAACCGGGTGCGCAGCGTCTCGTGCCGCTCCAGCAGATCGCCCACCGCGGCGCGCAGCGCCCCGGTGTCCAGCGGCCCGTCCAGGCACAGCACCAGCGGCCAGCCGAGGCCGTTCCAGCGGGAGACGAACCACAGCCGTTCCTGGGCGTACGACAGCGGCAGCGGGCGCGGTCGTACGACGGGCAGCAGAGCGTCACGGGTCTCGCCCTCCACTGGGTCGCCGGAGCCCGGGCGCGCGCCGATCCGCGCGGCGAGCGCGGCGGCCGTCGGTGCCTCGAACAGGTCGGCGACGCCGAGGTCCGCTCCCAGATGGGTACGGATCCGGTTGACGAGCCGGGTGGCGAGGAGCGAATGGCCGCCCAGGTCGAAGAAGTTGTCGTGGGCGCCGATCCCGGACCGGCCGAGCAGCTCGCCCATGAGCGCGACGAGGATCTCCTCGGCGGGGGTGCGCGGCGCGGTGTACCCGGAGCCGGTCTCGAACTCCGGCTCGGGCAGGGCCCGTCGGTCGATCTTGCCGTTGCCGGTGAGCGGCAGCCGGCCGAGGACGACACAGGCGCTGGGCACCATGTACTCGGGCAGGGCGGCGGCGAGCCGGCCGAGGACACCGGCTACATCGAGAGCGGGAGCCGGCACGTCGGGGCTGTCGGAGCCGTCGGAGGCAGCGTCGGAGCCGGAGCCGGAGCCGGAATCGGAGTCGGCCGGCCCGTCGAGGTCCAAGGCCGCGCCCTCGGGGACGAGATAGGCGACGAGCCTGCGCTCCCCGCCCCGGTCCTCGTGGGCGGTGACGAACGCCTGCCCGATCTCCGGCAGGGCGGTGAGCGCGGACTCCACCTCGGCCGGTTCGACCCGGAAGCCGCGGATCTTCACCTGGGCGTCGGCCCGTCCGACGAAGTCCAGGGTGCCGTCCCCCCGCCACCGGGTGATGTCGCCGGTGCGGTACATCCGGCCGCCCGGCGGACCCCACGGATCGGCGGTGAACCGTTCGGCGGTGAGGCCGGGTTGTCCGGCGTAACCGCGCGAGACCCCCGAACCGGCGATGTACAGCTCGCCCGGGACCCCGGCCGGCACCGGCTGGAGCCGGCCGTCGAGCACGTACAGCCGGGTGTTGTCCATCGGGCCGCCGATCGGCACCCGGCCGGGGACGTCCTGCCCGGCGGACATCGAGAACCGGCTGGAACAGGTGGTGGTCTCGGTCGGGCCGTACAGCGCGCGGACCGTCAGGCCGGGGTGGCGGCCCTGGACCCGGGCGACTGCCGCGGGCGGCACCACGTCGCCGCCGGTGAGGATCTCCCGGATCCCGGCGAAGCAGTCCGGGTTCTCCGCGAGCGCCGCGAACAGGCCGGAGGTGAGCCAGACCCGGTCCACCCCGGACGCGGTCGCCGCGCGGGCGAGGCCCGCGTCGTCGAGGACGTCGCCGGGGGCCACCACGACCGTTCCGCCGGTCAGCAGCGGTGTCCAGATCTCGTGCACCGACGCGTCGAATCCCGTCGCCGAGTGCATGAGGACGGTGCCACCGGCCCGCCAGAGCCGGTCGCGGACGAACCCGGCCGCGTTCCGGTGGGTCAGCACGACGGCCTTGGGCATGCCCGTCGAGCCGCTGGTGAACATCACATAGGCGGCCTGGTCCGGGTGCGGGTCCCGGCCGGGCGCCTCGGCCGACTCGCCGTCGCCCGGTGTCAGTACGGTCAACCCGGCCAATTCCTGCGGCAGTTCGGCGACCGGAAGATCGGTGACGAGCAGCGTGGCACCGGCCTGCTCGGTCATCAGCCCCAGCCGGCCCGGCGGTGCGGACGACGGCAGCGGCAGATACGAGGAACCCGCCTTGAGCGCCGCGAGCATGGACACGACCAGATCGGCCGACCGTCCCTGCGACAGCGCCACCGGCCGGTCCGGGGCCGCTCCGGCCGCGATCAGCCGGTGCGCCAGATGGTTGGCCCGCCGGTCCAGTTCGGCGTAGGTGAGGGTGACCGGCCCGGTCACCGCGACCGCGTCGGGGGCCGTCGCGACGCGCTCGGCGAACAGCCGGGGGAGCGAGGCGTCCGGCAGCGGCCGGTCCGTGTCGTTCCACGCCCGCAGGATCGTCTCGCGCTCCGCGCCGTCCAGGACGTCGAGGGCGCCGAGCCGCCGGTCGGGATCGGCGACCACGGCCTGGAGGACCCGGACGAACCGGTCGGCCAGCGCCCGCACCGTGCCCTCGTCGAAGAGCCCGGTGCGGTAGACGATCTCGCCGGTCATGCCGTCGGCGGCGCCGTCCCGCCCGTAGGAGTCGGTGAGGTTGACGAAGAGATCGAGCTGCGCCGCCGAGGGAGTCGACCGGACCGCTTCCACGTCCACGCCGGGCAGCGCGAAGTCGGCGCCCGCGTTGTTCTGCAGGACCAGCATGGTCTGGAAGAGCGGGTGGCGGCTGAGCGTACGCGACGGGTTGAGCGCCTCGACGAGCCGGTCGAACGGCAGCTCCTGCCGGCTGAGGGCGGCCACGTCGGCGGTCCTCGTACGCTCCAGGAGCTCGCGGAAGGTCGGATCGCCCGAGGTGTCGGTGCGCAGCACCAGGTTGTTGACGAAGAAGCCGATCAGATGGTCGAGGCTGTCGTCGCCGCGCCCGGCGACCACGGTGCCGACGGGGATGTCGGTGCCCGCGCCGAGCCGGGTGTAGAGCGCGGCCAGGGCGGCGTGCAGCACCATGAACAGCGTGGTCCGGCTCCGCTGGGACAGCGTGAGCAGTTCCGCGTGCAGCGCGGCGGGGATCCGCAGCGGGATCTGCGCGCCGTCGTGGTCGGCGCCGCTGGGCCGGGGCCGGTCGTAGGGGAGGGCCAGTTCCTCCGGAAGCTCCGCCAGGTAGTCGCGCCAGAACGCGGACTGCCGCTCCTGGAACTCCGTGGTCAGCTGGTCGCGCTGCCACAGCGCGTAGTCGGCGTACTGCACCGGCAGCGGCTGCCAGGCAGGCGAGGCACCGGCGGCCCGCGCCGTGTACGCGACGGCCAGATCCTGCGCCAGCGGCCGCATCGACCAGCCGTCACCGGCGATGTGGTGCAGGACGAACACCAGCACGTGCCGGTCCGGCGCGGTGCGCAGCAGCGTCACCCGTACCGGTACGTCGGCGGTGATGTCGAACGGCTGCCGGCAGGCGGTGCGGATCGCCTCGTCCAGCTCGTCCTCGGCCACATCGAGGACCCGGACGACCTCGTCCGCCGGCACGGCCGGGAGGATCCGCTGGTACGGCTGCCCGTCCCGCTCGTCGAAGACGGTACGCAGCGACTCGTGCCGTGCCGTCAGATCCAGGGCGGCGGCGGTCAGCGCGGCCGGGTCGACCGGGCCGCTCAGCCGCAGCACCACGGGGAGGTTGTAGGTCCAGCCGAGCGGGTCCATCCGCTGGACGAACCACAGGCGCTGCTGGGCCCAGGACAGCGGAAGCCGCTCCGGGCGCGGGGCCGCCACCAGGGCCGGCGCCTCCGGCCCGGCCTCCTCGCCGAGGTCCGGGGAGTCCTGTCCGGCCGCCTGGGTGAGGGCCGCCGCGAGTCCCGCGACGGTGGGCGCGGCGAACAGCGTGTCGAGCCCGAGCCGGACGCCGAAGGCCGCCCGGATCCGGTGCAGCAGCCGGGTGGCGAGGAGCGAGTGGCCGCCGAGGTCGAAGAAGTCGTCGTCGATGCCGACCCAGGCCCGGTCGAGCAGTTCGGCGGCGAGTTCGCAGAGCAGCTTCTCCCGCGCGTCGCGCGGAGCCCGGCCGGACGCGTCGCTCCGGAAACCGGGCTCGGGCAGCGCCTTCCGGTCCAGCTTGCCGCTCGCGGTCAGGGGCAGCGCGTCGAGCACCAGGAACGCGGAGGGTACGAGGGAGGCGGGCAGCCGCTCCTTCGCCCAGTCGCGCAGCGACGCGACGAGCAGCCCGCGACGGCGGGTCGCGATCGGGTCGTTGGTGAAGGTGGCCGGGCCCTCGGGGCCTTCGGTGCCTCGGGCGGTCGCCGGGGCGTGGGCCAGATGGACGCCGTCCAGCACCGGCGAGCCGCCGGCGGCCGGGAAGAGCACGTCGACCAGGTCCGGGCCGTCCGCCGACCAGGTGACCACGGCGCTGCGGCCGTACTCCTCGGCCAGGGCGTGCCAGTACTCCGGGTCGACCTGGTCGCGGGGCCCGGTGAGCGCGGCGCGGGTCGCCTCCACCGGCGCGCTCGCCCGGACCGACCGCGCGGCGGCGACCTCGCCGGCGACGCGCGCGTTGCGCACCCCGGTGAGCCGCAGCGCGGTGCCGTCGGCCAGCCGCGCGGCCAGATCCTCGGCGCCCCGGACGTCGGCCTTCCAGCGCACGGCCGGGGCCGCCGCCAGATCCTGCGCGCCGGCGCCGTCCTTGTGCAGGACCACGTCGTAGCGGTGTCCGGTCAGCTCGTTGCGGTCCGCGCCGCGCTTGAGCCGCAGATCGACCGCGCCGGCGCCGACGGTGGCGAAGAGGCCCGGGGCGATGAGGAGTTCCTTCTCCAGGATGACGGCCTGCTCGATCTCGCGGCGCAGCACCGAGGGCTCCACCGCGTGGTCGAGCTGTCCGAGCCGTACGCCGGTCCACATGGCGTCCACGAGCGGCAGACACCGCACGTCGCCGATGAACAGCCGACCGCCCGGCGCCAGCAGATCGAGCAACTTGACCAGCACATCCCGCAGATAGCCCTCGTCGGGGAAGTACTGCACGACCGAGTTGACGATGATCGTGTCGAAGCGGTCTCGGGGCAGACCGGTGGTCACGTCGGCGGCCTGGGCGCGCAGGGTGACCTTCGCGGCGGTGTCCGGCTCGCCGGCGAGCCGGGCCCGCAGACCTTCGATCGCGGACGCCGAGTAGTCGGTGCCCCAGTACTCGTCCACCCGGCCGACCAGCGGCGTCAGGATCAGACCGGAGCCGACGCCGACCTCCAGGACGCGGCGCGGCGCGAACTCCAGGACGCGGCGGACGAACTCCTCGCGCCAGCGGGCCATTTCGTCGACCGGGATGCCCTCGCCGGTGTACGTGGAGTTCCAGCCGGAGAAGTCGCTGCCGAAGGCCGAGCGGTCGGACTCGTCGTAGAACGTGTCGTAGATCTGCTGCCACTCGTCGACATGCCGGTCGGCGTTGCCGTCGTCGGTCTCCGCGACCCGGCCGGCGACGACGTACGCGGCGAGCCGCTTCTCGCCGGCCCGGTCCTCGTGGACCAGGACCCGGGCCTGGTCCACCGCCGAGTGTCCGGCGAGGACCGCCTCGATCTCGCCCGGCTCGATCCGCAGTCCGCGGATCTTGACCTGGTCGTCGGCCCGGCCGCAGTAGGCGAGTTGTCCGTCCGGCAGCTGTCGCACCAGGTCGCCGGTGCGGTACATCCGGGTGCCCGGCTCCCCGAAGGGGTCGGCGACATAGCGCTGCGCGGTGAGCCCGGCGCGGGCGACGTAGCCTCGGCTCACGCCGCCGCCCCCGCTGTACAGTTCGCCGATCTCGCCGGGGGGCGTCGGGCGCAGCGCGTCGTCCAGGACGTACAGCCGGGTGTCGCCGGACGCGGAGCCGATCGGCGGGGCGTCCGGGCCCGGCGTGAGCGGGGCGGAGAGGGTGATCGCCATGGTGGTCTCGGTGGGACCGTAGCCGTTGACCATGCGGCGGCCGGGGCTCCAGACGTCCACAAGGCGTGCCGGGCACGCCTCGCCGCCGACCATCAGCGCCCGCAGCGCGGGCAGTTCGGTGGGCGGCACGGTGGCGAGCACCGACGGCGGGGTGAAGGCGTGGGTGACCCCCTGGTCCGCGAGGAACGCGGCCAGCTCCTCGCCGGCCAGCGTGTCGGGCGGCCCGACGACCAGGGTGCCGCCCGGGGCGAGCGCGAGCAGCACCTCGATGATCATGGCGTCGAAGCTGGGCGAGGCGAGCTGCGACACCACGCAGCCGGGGCCCGCCGCCATCCGGTCCGCGAGGTCGGCGGCGAACGGCAGCAGTCCCCGGTGCGGGACCGCGACGCCCTTGGGCCGGCCCGTCGAACCGGACGTGTAGATGACGTACGCGAGGGACAGCGGACGGTCCACCGGGTCGGGGGCGGTCCGCGGCGCCGTCGCCGCCTCGGCAAGGAGCTCCGCGAGCGACCACTGGGCGGTGCCGGGGGTCTCCGGCAGGCCGGGCAGCACCTTCTCGGTCGACAGCAGGGCGCGCGGCGCGCTGTCGGCGCACATGAACGCGATCCGGTCGGCCGGGTGATGGACGTCGACCGGCAGGAACGCGGCCCCCGCCTTCCCCACCGCCAGCAGGGCGACGATCAGTTCGGCCGAGCGCGGCAGCGCCAGCGCCACCACGTCCTCGGCGCCGATCCCGCGCCCGCGCAGCACATGGGCCAACTGATCGGCTCGCGCGTCCAGTTCGGCGTACGACAGCTCGACCGCGCCACAGCGCAGAGCCGGCACATCACCCTGACGCGCGGCGTGCCGCGCCACCCGGGCGTGCAAGGACCCTGACGGGTCGCTTTCCGCTGACGGCAAGCGCTCCGGCGAAATCGGCATCGCGGCCCTCCAAGATCAGTCTCAGCCGTGGTCCCCCTGCGGGCCGGCTCATGATGGGCGGACCGCGAGCGGCCCGACAACCCCTAGGCCAGGTCCCCACAACCCCTTGGGGCAGGGCCTTTTCGGCCTTGATGACCTTGAGTTCCACGGAACCGGCCTATCGTGTGCCGCCGATGACCGTCGACGTCTCTCAGGTTTCCGGCGCAGGAGGATCCGTGTTCCCGTTGTCATTCGCGCAACAGCGACTGTGGTTCCTCAACCGTCTCGACACCGAAGCCTGGACCTACAACCTGCCCCTCGCGCTCCGCCTCGAAGGCCCGCTCGACACCAAGGCCCTGCACGCGGCCCTGGGTGATCTGGTGGCCCGGCACGAGAGTCTGCGCACCGTTTTCCCCGAGGTCGACGGCGAGCCGAGGCAGCGTGTACGGGACACCGTGGACATCGACGAGTTCGTCACCGCACTCGACATCGCGGAAGACGAACTCCCCGCGACCCTCGACCGGCTGGCCCGGCACGCCTTCGACCTGACGGCCGAACTTCCGCTGCATGTCTGGCTGTTGCGCACCGGCGAGCAGAGCCACACGCTCTATCTGGTGCTCCATCACATCGTCGGCGACGGCTGGTCGACGGCGCTGCTCGGCCGCGACCTGGGCGCCGCCTACGCGGCCCGCCGGGCCGGCGACGCGCCCGGCTGGGAACCGCTGCCCGTCCAGTACGCCGACTACGCGCTGTGGCAGCGGGAACTCCTCGACGGCCCGGACGGCGCGGACCTCCTCGCCCACTGGACCGGTCGGCTCGCCGGACTGCCCGACGAACTGCCGCTGCCGCTCGACCGGCCCCGCCCCGAAGTCCTCGGCGACGACGGCGGCGAGGTGCTGCTGGACCTGCCGAAGGAACTGCACGCACGGCTGCTGAGGCTCGCCCGCGACGCCGACGCGTCGCTGTTCATGGTCGTGCACGCGGCCCTCGCGGCCCTGCTGACCCGGCTGGGCGCCGGTACCGACATCCCGCTCGGCACGATGGACGCGGGCCGAGGCGAGGAGGATCTCGAAGACCTGATCGGGTTCTTCGTGAACACCCTCGTGCTGCGGCTGGACACGGGCGGCGACCCGACGTTCCGGCAACTGCTCGCACGGGCCCGGGAGACCGACCTCGCCGCCCTCGCCCACCCCGAACTGCCCTTCGACCGGCTCGTCGAGGCGCTCAACCCGAGCCGGGCGCTCAACCGGCACCCGCTCTTCCAGGTCGCGCTGGTCCTCCAGAACAACGCCGCCGCCGACTACACCCTCGACGGCCTGACCGTGACCGAACTGCGCAACCGGACCATCGCCGCGCACTTCGACCTGTCGGTCGCCTTCACCGACCGGTACGCCGACGACGGCACCCCCCTGGCCCTGTCCGCGCAGGTCGTCTACCGCACCGCGCTCTTCGACCGGGAGACCGTCACCGCGTTCGCCGACCGCCTGGTGCGGCTGCTCGAAGCGGTGACGGACGACCCGGACCGGGCGCTCGGCGACATCGACCTGCTCGACGCCTCGGAGCGCGACACTGTCCTGCGCGCGTGGAACGGCACGACCGGCCCGGACATCACGGAAGGACTCGCGCGGACCTTCGCCCGGCAGGCCGCCCGCACCCCCGGCGCGCCCGCCGTCTCCGATACCAGCGGCACCCTGAGCTACGCCGAACTGGACCGCAGGAGCGGCCTGTTGGCGGGTCGGCTGCGCCGGCTGGGCGTGAGTGACGAGACCCCGGTCGCGATCCTCCAGCAGCGCTCCGCCGACCTTATCGTGTCGATGCTCGCGATCCTCAGGGCGGGCGGCTGCTTCGTACCGCTGCCCCTGACCGCGCCCACCGAACGGCTGCGCGACATCCTGACGCAGTCCGGCGTGGAACTGCTGCTCGTCGACGACGCGCTGGCCGGCCACGAGCTGGCGACCGGGACCACGGCGGCCACCCTGTCCGTGACCGGCTTCCAGGCCACCGAGGCCGACGAAGCCGCCGTCCCGGACGGCGACGCCCACCCCGACCAGACCGCGTACATCATGTACACCTCCGGTTCGACGGGTGCGCCCAAGGGCGTCGTCACCACCCAGCGCGGTGTACTCGCCTTCGCCCGCGACGCCTGCTGGCGGGACGACCGGGGACCCCGCCGCGCGCTGCTGCACGCGCCGCACGCCTTCGACGCGTCGACCTGCGAGATCTGGGTGCCGCTGCTGTCCGGCGGAGAAGTCGTCGTGGCCCCGCCCGGCGAGGTCGACGGCGCCGTCGTCCGCGCCGCCGGACTCACCGACGCCCTGCTGGTCTCCGGCCTCTTCCAGGTCGTCACCGAGGAGGACCCGGACTGCTTCGCCGGACTGCGCGAGGTCATGACCGGCGGCGACGTCATCAGCCCCGCCGCCGTCCGCGCGGCCCTGCGCCGCCACCCCGGCCTGCGGATCCGCGCCACGTACGGCCCCACCGAACTGACCATGTGCTCGGTGCAGATGCCCCTGAGCGACCCGGACACGGTGCCGGACAGCGTCCCGCTGGGCCGGCCCATGGACGACACCGCCGTCTACGTGCTCGACGAGCGGCTGCGGCCGGTCCCGGTCGGAGTGGTGGGCGAGCTGTACGCGTCCGGCGCCGGACTCGCCCGAGGCTACGCCGGCCGGGCCGGGCTGAGCGCCGAACGCTTCACCGCCGACCCCTTCGGTCCGCCCGGCACCCGGATGTACCGCACCGGCGACCTCGCCCGGTGGCGGGCCGACGGGATCCTCGAATTCGCCGGGCGTGCCGACAGTCAGGTCAAGATCCGCGGCTTCCGGGTCGAACCCGGCGAGGTGGAGAGCGTACTGGTCCGCCACCCGCACGTGGCACAGGCCCATGTCCACGCCCGCGAGGACCGGCCCGGCGACAAACGGCTCGTCGGCTACCTGGTGCCCGCCGTACCGGCGCCGGACCTCGCCGGGATCCGTGCCGCGGCCGCCTCGGTCCTTCCCCCGTACATGGTGCCCACCGCACTGGTCCCGCTCGACGCGCTGCCGCTCACCCCGAACGGCAAGATCGACCGGCGGCTGCTGCCGGCCCCCGACGAGTCCGACCCCGCGACGGAGTACGTGGCCCCGCGCGACGACACCGAGCGTGCCCTGTGCGCCCTGTTCGCCGAAGTGCTCCAGGTGCCCCAAGTCGGCGTGCACGACGGCTTCTTCGCGCTCGGCGGCCACTCGCTCCTCGCGATCCGGCTGATCAACCGCATCCGCGCCGCCCTCGGCGCGGACCTCGGGGTGGCCACCCTGTTCCAGGCCTCCACCGTCGCCGAACTCGCCGGCCGGCTCGCCGCGCCGGACACCGGTCGGCGGATCCCCGCCGTCCCGCGCACCACCTCGCTCCCGCTGTCGTACCAGCAGGAAGGGCTGTGGTTCCTGCACCAGCTCGACCCGGCCTCCCCGGTCTACAACGTGCCCCTGGCGCTGCGGCTGCGCGGCCGGCTCGACACCGACCGCCTCTCCCGCGTCCTCGGCCTGCTGGTCGCCCGCCACGAGAGCCTGCGCACCCGCTTCGTCGCGGTCGACGGCATCCCGGTCCAGGTGACCGACCCCGCCCCGCGGGCCTGGCCGCTGACCCTCACCCCGACCCACCCGGACGACGTGCCCGAGGCGCTCGCGCGGGCCGCCACCCGCCCCTTCGACCTGGCCGCCGACCGGCTGCTGCGCACGGAACTGCTGCGGCTCGGCCCGACCGAGCACGTCCTGGTGCTGTGCACCCACCACATCATCGCCGACGGCTGGTCGGCGGGCGTCCTGCTCGACGAACTGGCCACCCTGTACACGGACATGGGCGCGGAGCTGCCCGCCCTGGACATCCAGCCGGCCGACCACGCCGTCTGGCAGCGCGACCGACTCGCCGACGACGTCCTGGACCGGCAGCTCGGCTACTGGCGCGAGCGGCTCCACGCGCTGCCCCGCCTCGACTTCCCGACCGATCGCCCGCGCGGCACCGGCGCCGGGCACCCCGGCGCCACGGTCGAACTCCGCCTCGGCGACGGCCTCGGCGCCTCGCTGCGCAGACTCGCCGAGACCGAACGCGGCTCGCTGCTGTCCGTCCTCATGGCCGGATTCCTCACCGTCCTGTCCCGGCACACCGGTCAGGAGGACATCGGCATCGGCTCGGTCTTCTACGGCCGGGGCCGCCCCGAACTCGAGCCGCTGGTCGGCTACTTCGCCAACACCGTCGTACTGCGCGCCAGCGCCGCCGGCAACCCCGGATTCCGGGAGCTGGTGAGCCGCTGCGAGCAGGCCGTGCGGGGCGCCACCGAACACCAGGACCTCCCCTTCAGCACCCTGGTCGAACAACTGCGGCCGGAGCGCGAGCCGGGCCGCAACCCGCTCTTCCAGATCAGCCTCACCCTGCACGCCGACGAGGTCTCGGCGGCCGCCCCGGCCCTCGGTCAGGTCACCGCCGAACCGCTGCCCGTGGCCGGCTCGGTCGCCCGCTTCGACCTCGCCGCGCACGCCACCGTCACCGCCGACGGCGGCCTCAGGCTCCAGGCCGAATACGCCACCGACCTCTTCGACGCCGACCGGATCACTCGGCTCCTCGAACACCTGGGCAGGGTCCTCGCCCACGCGGCGACGGCCCCCGACACCCCGCTGTGCGACTTCGTCCTGCCCGGCCCCGACGAGGCGGCGAACCTGAAGCGGTGGAGCGCCGCCCGCCGCGAGGTGCCCGCCGACGAGTCCCTGTGGGACCTGTTCGCCGCACAGGTCCGGCTGCGCCCCGACGCGGTGGCGGTGGTCGCCGGCGAGGAGCGGACGACCTACCGCGAACTGGCCCGGCGCGCCGAACGGCTGGCCGCCCGGCTCGCCGCCCGAGGCGTCGTCCGGGGCAGCCTGGTCGGCCTGTGCGTCCGCCGCGACACCGACCTCGTCGTCGGGATCCTCGGCATCCTGCGCGCCGGAGCCGCCTATGTGCCGCTCGACCCCGACCACCCGGCGCAGCGGCTCGCCTACATGGCCGCCGACGCGGGCCTGAAGCTGGTCGTCACCCAGCAGGGGATCGAGGTGCCCGCGGCAGCGCTGCCGCTGGACGCGGACACCGACGGCGACCTCCCGGTGCCGGCGGCGACGGCGACCGGCGCCGATCTCGCCTATCTGATCTACACCTCGGGCTCGACCGGACAGCCCAAGGCCGTCACCGTCCCGCACGGCCGGGTCGTCCGTCTGATGCGGGCCACCCAGGACTGGTTCCGGTTCGACGAGCGGGACGTGTGGACGCTGTTCCACTCCTGCGCCTTCGACTTCTCCGTCTGGGAACTGTGGGGCGCCCTCGTCCACGGCGGCCGGCTGGTCGTGGTGCCGTTCTGGCAGACCCGCTCGCCCGAGGACTTCCTGCGGCTGCTGGCTCGCGAGAAGGTCACGGTGCTCAACCAGACCCCGGCCGCGTTCCGCCAGCTCGTCGCGGCCGACGAGGAACGGCCCGAGGAACTCGCCCTGCGTTACGTCGTCTTCGGCGGCGACGCGCTCGACGTCGACGCGGTGCGGCGCTGGTTCGACCGGCACGGCGAGGACCGGCCGAGGCTGGTCAACATGTACGGCATCACCGAGACCACGGTCCATGTCACCTACTGCCCGCTGACCCGGGAGCTGCTGCGCGACAACACCAGCCCCATCGGCGAGCCGATCCCCGACCTGTCCCTGTGGGTCGTCGACCGGGCCGGACAGCCCGCGCCCATCGGAGTCCCCGGCGAACTCCTCGTCGGCGGCGCCGGGTTGTCCTGGGGGTATCTGCACCGGCCCGGCCTGAGTGCCGAGCGCTTCGTCGCCGACCGGTTCGGCGGCGCCCCCGGCGCCCGGCTCTACCGCTCCGGCGACCTGGCCCGGCGCCGCGCCGACGGCGGCCTGGAGTACCTGGGCCGGATCGACCACCAGGTCAAGATCCGCGGCTACCGCATCGAACTCGGCGAGATCGAAGCCGTACTCGCCGCCCATCCCCACGTCGACACCGCGTGCGTCACCGTGCGCGACGACCGCCTCGTCGGGTACCTGGTACCCCGGGCCGACCTCGACCTGACCGGCGACAGCGCCGAACTCACGGAAATCCGCGCTCACTTGGCGGCAGGGCTGCCCGACTACATGGTGCCGTCCGCCCTCGTCCCGGTCGAACACATCGCGCTGACCGGCAACGGCAAGGTGGACCGGGCCGCGCTGCCCGCCCCGGAACCGAGCCGCGCCGGCGAGTTCGTCGCACCGCGCGACGACACCGAACGCGCGGTCGCCGAGGTCTGGTCCGCGCTGCTCGGCACCGAACGGATAGGCATCCACGACAGCTTCTTCGACCTCGGCGGCACCTCGCTCGACCTGACCCGGCTGCGCGCCGAGATCCGCCGCGCGTTCGGCGCCGAGCTGGACGTACGCGACCTGTACGCGGCGCCGACGGTGGAGCGCACCGCCAAGCTGCTCGACCGGTCCCGCGACGACTCGTCTCGCCACGACCCGTCCACCGGTGCCTCGCCGCTGGTGCCGATCAAACCCACCGGCAGCCGGCCCCCGCTCTTCCTGGTCCACGCCGTCGGCGGATCCGTGGTGCCGTATCTGCCGCTGGCCCGGCTCACCGACCCCGAACAGCCCCTCTACGGACTGGAGGACCCGGGCCTCAACGGCGGCCCGGTCACCACCTCGCTGACCGAACTGGCCACCCGGTACGTCGACGCGATCCGCGCCGTCCAGCCGCACGGCCCGTACCACCTCGGCGGCTGGTCCCTGGGCGGCATGGTCGCCGCCGAGATGGCCGGGCAGCTGACCGCCGCGGGCGAACCGGTCGCGCTGGTCGTCATGCTCGACACCGGAATGCCCCCGTACCTGGGCGCGGACCTGCCGGACCGCGCGGTGCTCCTCGGCGGCTTCCTCCACGACCTGGCCGGCCAGGCGGGCGTACCGGCACCCCCGTACGACGAGTCCGCGCTCCGCAGCCTCACGCCCGAGGACCAGGACGAGGCCCTGCTCGATCTCCTGGAACGCGCGGCCCTCGTCCCGGCAGGCATCCGGGAGGACATGCGGGAGCGGATCCGGGTCTTCGAGGCCAACACCCGGGCCCTGCTGCGGCACCGCCCCGGCCCGGTCGACGGCCGCCTCGTGCTGCTCTCGGCGGAGCGGCAGCCCCGCCGCCTGAAGACCCGCCCCTGGCGCCTCCTCGCCCGGTCCGGCTTCGAGCTGCACACGGTCCCCGGCGATCACCACACCATGATGCGGGAACCGCATCTGGCCACGCTGGCGGAGAGTCTGCGGGGGGTGCTGGGGCGGCTGAGCCGGGCCTGATCACCGGTCGGGCGGGGCGAGTAAAGCGCCTGAGCTGTAAGGCTCCCGTAATTTCGACGGGGGTCTTGCCATCTCTGCTGACGTTCGCTACTGAGAGCCGTACTCTCGGTGCATGAGCGCCAACATCGGGGAACGGCTCCGGGACGTCCGCAAGCGCCGGGGCATGAGTCAAAGAGAACTCGCCATTCAATCCGGCCTCTCCCTCTCCTTGATCCGCAAGCTGGAGCAGGGGGAGCGCAACGATACGCGGCTCGAGACGGCACGCCGGCTCGCATCCGCGCTTCGGGTGCCCACGACCACCCTCATGGCGGAATCCAGGGAAGAGACCGCTAAACAGGTGGTCGTCGACCAGTGGGAGCCGGTGCGCCGAGCCCTGGTCGGTTCCCCGCCGAGCGGTGAACTCGAAGAACCCACTCTTCAGGGCGTTACCACGGCCCTGCGTGACGCGATGCCTCTGTTCCGTGGAGACCGCTTCGCCGAGCTTGGCGCCATCCTTCCTCCGCTCCTGCGTGATGCCGAAGTGCTTGCCGGGCTTCACCCGGACGGTCGGGCGGTGCGGGTGAAGCTGATGCAGCTCACTGGATGGCTCTTGACCCAGACCAGGCAGTTCGACGCCGCGGAGATGGCGCTTGAACGAGCCCTCGATGAGTCTGCGGATCGACTTCAGGGCGCGTCCACGGTCAACACCCAGTGCTGGCTCTTTTTGCGCCGTGGAAGGCTCGCGGAAGCCCGGGAGCTGGCCACCGAGTGGGCAGACGAGACCGAGCCAAGGTTGTCGAAGGCCACCCCCGAAGAGCTGAGCGCCTGGGGTGGGCTCCTGCTGCGCGTCTCGGCCGCGAGTGTCAGGGACAACCGCCCCGGCGAGGCTGAACACGCCATGCGCCTGGCGAAGGCGGCGGCAGTGGCCATGGGGCGTGAGTACGCACCGCGTGAGGACTCCTTGCGTACCTTCGGGCCCGTCACGGTGGCGCTGAAGCGCGCCGAGAACGCCATGATCATCGACCGGCCCGACAAGGTGCTCCAGCTTGCAACCGAGGTGCCCGCCGACAAGCTGAGGCCGACCTCGAACAACCGTCATCGCCACCTGCTTGACGTATCCGATGCCTACGCCCGTACTCGTCGCTACGCGGAGGCGATCGAGGTGCTTCAGGGTATCCGGAACTCGTCGCCGCAATGGCTGTCGAACCAGAGCTACGCCCGGGACATCCTGGCGCGCGTTGTGAGCAAGCGGCGCACCCTCACGCCCGAGATGCGGACGCTCGCGGATGCGGTGAACCTGCCGATGTAGCGCGTCGTGGCACTTCGATCCGACGCCCCGTCAAAGTGCCATCGACGGGGCGTCGTTGGTGCCCGTAGCTTCGGATCATGGAAACGACGGAGGAAGACGGAACGACCGTCCCGCCCCAGGACTGCAAGCTCGGCGCACTGATGATGGACATCAGCCGCGGTGTGGCCGGCATCGTCATGGGGCGGGACGGCGGGGTCCGGGTACAGCTTCGCCCGCTGGGCGGCGGCCGGGAGTGGGACGCGGATCGCGTTCGGCACCTGACGCCCCACGAGGAGCTGAACATCCGCTGCGCGGCGCGCGACGAGATGTTGCGGAGGCGCGGTCTGTGAGCGGCCCGAAGACGATCGTCAAGCCCATGCTCTGGTCCCTCATACCCGACCGTGAGCCGGACGCCGAGCCGATGACCCACGCCATGCGGTGTGCCGTGTGCGGTGACGGCTCCGAGGACAGCGGCTCGTGGGAAGCGCCGCAGACATGGGCTCTGGAGCACTCGGGCCGCAACCCGTCGCACCACACGTACCGCGAGATCGTCGAGCGGCCGTGGCGCACGATCATGCACGGCTGACGTACGGCTGACGCACCGACTGCCCGCTCGGGCGGAGCGCCGGATGGCGGGGCGTACCGGCCCCTTCCCGGCTCCATGGGCGCCCCGCCTGACGGCGAACCCCTGAGATCGCCCCTCACGGACGCTTTCGCCGTCGACCGTGAGGGGGTCTCGCCCAGCCCTCGTCCTCCGTCCGCGGAGAGCGGCGGCTTCCCAAGCTCCCGATCCGGCTGTCGTGTTGGGGAACTCCCGCCGGATCGGGCCGGCCCCGCCTCGTACTCCACCGGCGAGGCGGGGCCACCTTGGTTCCCGTGATTCACACCTGGTAGCGAACCTCAGGGCCGACCATTTCGGTTCCTGCCCTCCCCACTTGAAGGAGCGATCGATGTCCGCAACCGCACATCTGACCCCTGTCCGCCCGTGGGGCGTCGGGCGACTCGCGCCGTACCCCACGACCGTTCACCTGCCGCACGCGTCCGTGTCCGTCGACCCCGAGACGCAACTCGGTGTCTTCCGGGATCGGTACGGCCTCGTCGTCGAGATGGGCAAGCACGGCACCCACTCCGGTACGGAGACCTCGACGATCACGAGCCCCGACGGGCAGTCCGGCAACGACCAGGGCAGTGACCAGGACAGCAACCAGGACTGATGGTCATGCCCGAGAAGAGGCCGGTCCTCGTGGTCACCGAGGCGGACGACGTCACCGCCGACATGGTCATCAGGGAACTCAACCGGCTCGATGTCCCGGTCGTGCGGATCGACCCGGCCGACATCGGGGCGGACCTGACGGTCTCGGCTCGGTTCGGTACGCGCCCGGCCCCCGTGGCCGGGCGCGTGCGTACTCCGTCGAGAACCGCAGACCTCTCGGATGTCCGCGCGGTGTACTGGCGCCGGCCTGTCTGGCCCACCTTTCCGGATCTGGGGGAGCATGACGCCCAGTTCGCCGTGGCGCAGGTTCGCTACGGGCTGGGCGGCTCCCTGTACGCGATGGAGGGTCCCGTTTGGGTGAATCACCCCCTCCGCGTCGCGGTGGCAGACTACAAGCCCGCCCAATTGGCAACGGCCCAGCGTCTTGGTCTCACCGTGCCGGCCACGCTGGTGACGAACGAT
Organism: Streptomyces sp. NPDC046203; assembly: GCF_040646255.1. Lineage (NCBI taxonomy): Bacteria > Bacillati > Actinomycetota > Actinomycetes > Kitasatosporales > Streptomycetaceae > Streptomyces > Streptomyces sp. NPDC046203. The sequence continues at coordinate 327,215 of NZ_JBEYZX010000001.1, forward strand.
CCTGATGAGGCACGGGAGTTCATCTCCTCCCACGAGCGCGTGATCTATAAAACACTGCGCTGGACGCCCTATCAGCGAGACGGCGTCCCCATGGCGGGTTGGACCGAGACCGTCGCCGCCGAGGAGATCGACGAGAGTCTGCGAGTGGCGCCCCACCTCTTCCAGACCGTCGTCGACAAGGTGGCCGACCTCCGCGTCCTGGTCGTCGGCCGACAGGTGTTCGCCGTACGGATCACCTCCGGTCTGCTGGACTGGCGCAAGGACTACTCGGCCCTTTCGTACGGCGTGGTGGCCCTGCCCGGGGCAATCGAGAGCGCACTTCTCTCGTATCTGGATCACTACGGACTGGCGTCCGGCAGCTTCGACTTCGCCGAGGACCGACAAGGCGACCTGTGGTGGCTGGAGCTGAACCCCAACGGGCAGTGGGGATGGCTGGAGCCGCACACCGGATTGCCCATGGCCGCCGCGTTCGCGGCCCTACTGACAGGAGAGACCACATGACCGACACCGGTCCCGAGCGCCGGAGGCTCGCCGCTCGACTCGTGCAGTCCGGCGCCCTCGTGACGGACGCGTGGCGGGCGGCCGTCGAAACCGTTCCCCGCGAACTCTTCCTGAATCCGGGAGTGTTCCTTCCCGAAGGCGTGCGGTGGCGGCCGGTCACGGCCACCGGCTCCGATCCCGCGGAATGGATCCGGACCGCCTACAGCCTCGACACACTGACGACCCAGCTCGACGGGCACCTCACCGCCGACCAGGTGAGCGAACCCGTGGCAGGACTTCCCACGTCCTCCTCCACCATGCCGGCCCTCGTGCTCGGCATGCTCGAAAGCCTGGATGTGGAGGACGGCCACCAGGTCCTGGAGATCGGCACCGGAACCGGTTACTCCGGCGCCCTGTTGTGCCACCGTCTCGGCGAGGACAACGTGACCACCGTGGAGGTGGATCCGGGGGTCGCCGCACGCGCGGACGCCGCCCTGGAGACGGCCGGCCACTCCACGTGGACCGTGACCGGCGACGGTCTTCTCGGGTATCCCCGGCGGGCGCCGTACGACCGGGTCATCGCCACCTGCCTGGTCCGCCGTATCCCTTACGCGTGGGTGCGGCAGACCAAGCCGGGCGGAACCATCCTCGCCACCGTCGGCTCGTGGGCGAACGGCTCCGGTCTGGCGAAGGTGACCGTGCGCGAGGACGGCACGGCCGAGGGCCGGATCATCGGGCGCGCGAGCTTCATGCAGGCACGCTCGCAGGCCACCACGCCTGTCGCCGGTGACCTCTCGGCGCGTACGGCCTACGCCGACAGCGAGCGGCCGGCCAAGGTGACACCGCTCGCGCTGGACGAGTGGACGCCCGCTTTCCTCGCCCAGCTTGCCGCACCGGGCGCTCAGCTCGTACGTGCCACGACGAGCACGGGTGCGCGACTCCTCTACCTCTTCGACCCCGAGCACGAGTCGTTCGCCGAGTTCACGATCGACGGGCAGGAGTGGCGGGTCCGCCAGGGTGGCCCCGTCTCTCTGTGGGACCGGGTCGAAGAGGCGTTGATCGCCTGGGAGGCCGCAGGGAGCCCCGACATCACCGCCGTACGGCTCCGCGTCACCCAGGCGTCGCACCGCTACTGGATCGAGGGCGAGTCCAGGGCGATCTGGGAACACTGCCTCGACTGAGCGGAGTCGGGTGGTGTGTGAACAGCCCGGGTGCGTACGGACCGACGCCAAGGTGTGGTGTGCGCACGCGCACCCGTACTGTCCCAGGGGGCGCGGTGGGCCGCCCCGTCCCTTCTCACGCCGTCCGTGCCTCCGCGCCTCCGCTCCCGCCCTTCCGGTGGTTTGCCTCCCGCGCCTCTTCCGGTGAACGGCTCCACGCGCTGTGCTGGTCCCCTCTCCTCACACCCGAGGAGAGGGGACTTCCGGTCCCCTTCTCTCCCTTGAAAGGACCGTCCCATGCACGCTGTCAAGCGCACCGTCGCCGTCCTCTCTCTGGCCCTTCCCCTTCTGATCGGCGGCGCCGGCCTGGCCGCCGCCGACACCGTCGTCTCGTCCGGCTCGACCACCACCGTCGGCCCGAACGGCGTGTCGACCAGCTCCGGGCAGATGGTCTACTCCTCGTCCGGTGCCGGCTTCAGCCTCGCCGCGACGACGAATGAAACCGTGATCGGTATCTCGGGTGTCAGCACGAGCAGCACCAGCCTCGCCGTCTTCGCCTGAGCTTCACGGGTGGCCGGCCGATCACGCCCGCGGGAAAATTCCCGCTGTCTCCGACGGGCCGAAGCAGGTGGCGGCCACGCGAGGACGGCGGGAGCGCTGGTGCGCTTCCGCCGTCCTCGTCAGTGGCCCCGGGTGCTCAGGAGCGCCCCAGGGCTCCTTCCCCGGGCAGTGCGAGCCGACCGGCGAAGTCCGCGAGCACCGGGTGCTCCAGCAGGACCCGGACCCGGATCGTGACGCCGAGGCGGCGGCGCAGCGCGGCCACCACTTCCATGGCGGCCAGTGACTGGCCGCCCAGGACGAAGAAGTCGTCGTTTTCCGCGACCGGGACGCCCAGGACCTCCTGCCAGATCGCGGCGATCGCCGCGATCGTGGGGGCAGTGGCTGTCGCGGGTGTCGCGAGGGGTTCGGTGGTTGCGGGAGTGTCGGTGGTGTTCAACGTTCATCAGCTCCTTGGCGGCTCACGCCGGGCTCAGCCGCACCGGCAGACTGGTCAGTCCGTGGATGAAGTTGCCGGTGCCCCACACCGACGGGCCGGCCAGGGCCACCGCGCGCACCCGGCGGGTCAGTGCGGTCAGCAGGGCGCTCAGTTCGAGCCGGGCGACCCGGGACCCGACGCAGACATGGGGGCCCCAGCCGAAGGCGAGGTGCCGGTTCGGCGTGCGGTCGAGTCGGAAGGTGTTCGGGTCGGCGAAGACGGCCGGATCGCGGTTGGCCGAACAGAGCCAGGCGGTCACCCGGTCGCCGGGCACCAGCGCGGTGCCCGCCACGGTGACCGGGCGGGTCACCGTACGCAGCGCGTGCAGTCCGGGGGTGGTCCAGCGCAGGATCTCCTCGACGGTGGTGGGCAGCAGCTCCGGCGATGTGCGCAACCGGGCCCACAGCGCGGGCTGTTCGGCGAAGACCAGCAGCGCCCCGGCCGCCGCGTACCGGACGGTCTCGCTGGCGCCGGTCAGCACCCCGCCGCAGTTGACGATCAGTTCCTCGTCGGTCAGATCGCCGCCCGCCGTGAGCAGCGCGCTGATCAGGTCGTCGCCGGGACGGGCCCGGCGCTCGTCGAGGAGGTCGGCGAAGTAGCCGAAGATCTCCGCGTTGGCGTCGAGACGGTCGATCGGGTCGGGGGAGTCCAGGCCGTCGGTGGTGAGCCGGCCGATCAGCGGCCAGTCGGCCCGGGGCAGATCCATCATGGCGCAGATGACCTGGTTGGGCAGCCGCCGGGCCAGATCGCCGACGGCGTCCAGGACCACGGGCCCGGGCACCCTGGGTGGCCGTTCGCCCCCGTTGCCGTCTACGTTTCCGCCCGCGTATCCGTCCCCGTTCCCGTTCCCGCCGCTGTCCCTGTTCCCGCCCAGGTCCTCGGACGCGGCCGCGCCGACCACCTCGTCCACCAGGTCGGTGACCCCGTCGACGATCCGGTCCTGCCAGCGGCGCAGTGCCGCAGGGGTGAACGGCGCGCCCACCACACGGCGGATCCGGCCGTGCCGGGGCGGGTCGCTGACCACCATCAGCCGGTCCGCGACCCGGTCGGCCGCCTCGTGGGAGCCGCCGAGCCGGATGCCGGCCCGGGAGCTGAAGGTGGCCGGATCGCCCAGGACCGCCAGGACATCGTCGTACCGGGTGGCCACCAGGAACCCGGGGCCGTCCGGCTCCGGATGCCGGGCGAGGCCGGGGCGGGCGCGCAGGGCGGCCAACTGGTCGAGATGCCGCTGCCCGGCGAAGACCTCCGGCGAGAGCAGATCGAGGTCCGGGGCGGGGTACGGAGCGACGCCCGGGCCGAGGTCGAGGCCGGGAGTGGTACCCGGACCCGGACACGTACCCGAGCCGGGGTCAGGGCCAGAGATAAGGCCAGCGCCAGGGCCGGGAGCGAGGCCGACGAGGCCGTGGGCGGGTGCGGAGTCGGTGTCCATCGGCGCTCAGCGCGCCTCGATGACGGAGAACGGCGAGCCGGGGATCGGCTGGACCCGGTGCGCGGGGTAACCGGCGGCTCGGAGGATCCGGGCGAAGCCCGACCGGCTGCGTTCCCGGCCGCCGGTGAGGACCATCATCCCCAGATCGCTCCAGTGGCCGAGATGCGGCGAGCCGTCCTCCGGCACCAGCATCTCGATCACCAGCAGCCGACCGCCGGGTGCCAGCGCGCGCCGGCTCGACCGCAGGATGTCCACCGCCTGGGCGTCGGTCCAGTCGTGCAGGACGCTGCACAGCAGATGGGTGTCCGCGCCGTCGGGCACCGACTCGAAGAAATCGCCCGCCACCGTGCGGCAACCGGGCACGCCGCCACGGGAGTTGACCTCGTCGATCACCGAGGGGCGGTCGAACAGGATGCCGCTCGCGTGCGGGGCGGCCGCGAGTATCTCCCCGAGGAGGAAGCCGTCGGCGCCGCCGATGTCGAGAATGACCCCGGACGGCGTCCAGTCGACGGCCCGGGCGGCCTGCCGGTAGAGCCGGCCGGTGCGCTCGCGCATCCGGCGCAGGAACGCGAGGTTCTCGCCGTGCCGGGTGTTCTTGACCCCGAAGAAGTCGCCGCTGTCGTCGCCCCCGTCGTCGAAGGCGGCCGCGCCCGTACGGAAAGTGTCGGTGGCGCGCAGCCAGGCATGCTGGCTCTCGGCGTTGACCAGCGACGCGGAAAGGCTCTCCGGGTCGTCCCGGCGCAGCCGGGAGCCGAGCGCGGTCAGCCGGAAGCCGCCGGCCGGATCGCCGGCGAAGAATCCCGCGGCGGCGAGGGCGGAGAGCAGCCGGGCCAGGGAATCGGAGTGGGTCCCGGTCAGCTCCGCCGTGGTGGCGACGGGCTGCGGGGCCAGGAAGTCCATTACATCGGCCACGCCGAGTTCGACGGCGATGCGCAGGGCGTGCGGCAGCACCGCGACCATGCTGTCGTCGACGAGCGTCAGATAGTCCGCCACGATCCGGGCGGTGGTCTCGGCCGTAGCGGTCTCCGCCGCGAGAGTGCCGGCAGAGAGGGTGCCGGCCGCGGGGGCGCCGACCGTGGTGATGCCGGCCGCGGCGGGCCCGGTGCTCCCGGCGGCAAGGCTCCCTGTGACCTGGTCCCCGACGGGGGCGGGGCCCGCGGCGGCCCCGGCTCTCTCGATGGTCTCGGTGCTCTCGGCGGTCTTGTACGTGTTCATCGTCAGTCCCTTTCCGAAGCCGGGGCGCGCAGCAGCTCCGCCACCGCCCGGTGATCGACCTTGCCGTTGGCGTTGTGAGGGAGTGCGCCGAAGCGGCGCACCAGATCCGGCACCAGATGGCCGGGGAGCCGGTCCCGCAGCTCCGCGCGGACCCGGGCCGGGTCGGCGGCGCCGCTGAAGGCCAGCGCCAGACGTTCGTACGCGCCACCGCGGCCGGGCAGCGCCACCGCCGCGCAGTCGCCCACGCCGGGGCGGCCGGCGGCGTGGCTCTCCACCTCGGCCAGTTCCACCCGGTAGCCGCGGATCTTCACCTGCCGGTCGGCCCGCCCCAGGAAGTGCAGTACTCCATCGGCGTCGCGCTCGGCTCGGTCGCCGGTGCGGTAGACCCGTGTCGGCACGCCGTCGACGTCGACGGTGACGAACCGTTCGGCGGTGCGCTCCGGGTCGCGGAGGTACCCCTGGGCCAGTCCGGTGCCCGCGACGCACAGTTCGCCGTCGACCAGATGGACCTGGGTGCCGGGCACCGGCCGCCCGATGGGCACGCCGTGCGGCCGGTCGCAGTCCTCGGGCCGGATGTGGTGCATGGTGGCGAAGGCGAAGGACTCGACCGGGCCGTAGCAGTTGTGGACGGTGGTGTCCGGGTGGTGTGTCAGCAGGGAGCGGACGGGCCCGGGAGCCAGCCGTTCCCCGCCGATGAACATGAGGTCGACCCCGTCGAAACAGTCGGGGTCCAGCCGGACCAGCAGGTTCACCACGGACGCGACCAGGACGAGGGTGTTCACCCCCTGTCGCGCGATCAGATCGCGCAGGGTGTCCGGCAGCAGATGGTCCTCGTCGGGCAGCACCACGGTGCCGCCCCGGCTCAGCATGCCCCACAGCTCCAGGCCGCAGGCGTCCCAGCCGACGGGGGAGAGCTGCGGCAGTACCCGGCCGGGGCCGAAGGCCGAGAGGGGGCCGCTGTCGAAGAGCCGCAGCACGGCCTGATGCGGGGTCACCACCCCCTTCGGGGTGCCGGTGCTGCCGGAGGTGAAGAAGACACAGGCCGGATCGGCCGGCCCGATGTCCGCCCGCACCGCCCGTCCTGCCGGGGCCGTCCGGAGTGCCGGGGCCGCCGGGGCCGTCCGGGTCTCGTGCGCCGGCCCGTCCGGGGGAGTCCAGCACGGCACGCCGGCGAGCGGCGTGTCCGTGACGAACAGCGGTGCCCGCAGCAGGCCCAGCAGTTCCCGTACGCGTGCCTCCGGCCACCCCACGTCGATGGGGCAGTACGCCGCGCCCGTCTTCAGTACGGCCAGCAGCAGTGCCACCATCCGGGCCGAACGCGGGACGCGTACCGGCACCAGGGCGCCCGGTCCGACTCCCGCTCCGGCCAACTCGGCGGCATACGAATCGGCCATGGAAACAAGTCGTGAATAGGTGACCGGTCCCCCGGCGTCGACGAGAGCTATTCGGTCGCCGTATTCTGCCGCGCGCTTGTCGAGTGCCTGATGAATCAGCACGTATCGCTCCTTGTCCGCAGCTTCGATCGCACGCATATTCGGCCTGTCGTGGCGGAAAGTGCAACCCCTAGGTACCCCAACCCCTAGGAACCCCATAGCGGATGCCCCGTCACCCTGATGTGGGACGAGGCATTCCGCAGTATCGAGCGGCTCGCGCCGGCATTCGTTGACATTCTTCGGCGCCCGTCCGTAGCGTTTTTTCGTCGCGGTACCGGGATCGGCAATTTCTGTTCCCGCCGTGGAAACCGATTATCCAGACCTTGGGGGGAATTGGTGTCGTCCGCACCCCGGACCAGAAATCGGCACGCCCTCGATGCCGGTATCGACCACATCACCATCGCCGTCGGCGATGCCCACGTCCGTGCCGCCGAGTTCGTCGACCGCTACGGCTTCGACGTCATCGCCGCCGGGGACAACCAGGAGTTCACCGCCGTGGCGGTGCGGCAGCGGGACATCGTCCTGGTGCTGCTGCAGGGCCGCTCCGACGACCACCCGGCCACCCTGTTCACCGCCCGGCACGGCGACGGCGTGAGCGACATCGCCCTGCGCGTGAAGCCGCAGCCGCAGACGGAGACGGAGACGGATCCGTACACGGACGCGGACGCGGACACGGATCCCGAGACGGAGCCGGAGCGCACGGCGCTCCAGCCCTTCGGCGACGTGACCCACACCTTCGTACGCCGGACCGCCGGCGAGCCCTGGTCGCTGCCCGGCATCGAGCCGGTGGCCGCCGAGGAATCCGCGGAGACCGCGGAGACCGCAGAGTCCGCTGCGGACGCGATATCCGCGAAGCGCCATCTGATGTGCGTGGACCACATAGCGATCTGTCTGGAGAACGGCGAGCTGGACCCCACCGTCGCGTTCTACGAGCGCGAACTCGGCTGGGGTGTGGTGTTCGCCGAGGACATCCACGTCGGCGCGCAGGCCATGCAGTCCAAGGTGGTGCAGAGCCCGAACGGACAGGTGACGCTGACCCTGCTGCAGCCCATGAGCGGGGCCGTCCCGGGCCAGATCGACGACTTCCTGAAGAAGCACGGCGGCGGCGGCGTCCAGCACCTGGCGTTCGCGGTGCCGGACATCGTGGCGGCCGTGGGCGATCTCACCACCTCGGGCGTACGGTTCCTGTCCACGCCCGACGCGTACTACGAGAACCTCGAAGAGCGCCTCGGTCCGGCCGGCCACCCGGTCGCGGAGCTGCGCGAGCACCGGGTGCTCGCCGACCGGGACCACGACGGCGAGCTGTTCCAGATCTTCACCCGCTCCGAGCACCCGCGCCGCACCCTCTTCATGGAGGTCGTCGAACGCCGGGGCGCCACCACGTTCGGCAGCAACAACATCCGCAAGCTGTACGAGGCGGTCGAGCGGCAGGACCTGGCGTGACGGACAGGCCGGCCGTCCAGGCGACGGAACCGCTCACCCTCGCCGACGTCGAGGACCGCGCCCGCGCGGTGCTGGCGCCCGAGGTGTACGACTTCGTGGCCGGCGGCAGCGGCGCCGAGTCGACGCTGGACGCCAACCGGGCCGCGTTCGACCGCTGTCATCTCGTCCCGCGCGTGCTGTCCGGGGTGGGCACCGCCGACACCACGACCACCCTTCTCGGGGTGCCGGCGTCGCTGCCGGTCGTCGTGGCGCCGATGGCGTTCCACGCCGTCGTGCACCCGGACGGCGAACCGGCGGTGGCCCGGGCCGCCGCCGCGGCCGGTCTGCCCTTCACGGGGGCGACCCTGGCCGGCTGCCCGCTGGACGAACTGGAGGTGCCCGGCGGCACGTTGTTCTTCCAGCTCTACTGGCTGCGCGACCGGGCCCGTACCGAGTGGCTGATCGACGAGGCCGAGCGGCTCGGCGCCCGCGCCCTGATGCTCACCGTGGACGTCCCGTTCATGGGCCGGCGGCTGCGCGATCTGCGCAACGGCTTCGCCGTGCCCGCGCACGCCGCCCCGGTGAACCTGCCCGGCGGCCAGCGCGGCGGCGGCCAGAGCGTCGGCGCGCACGCGGCCGCCGTGATCGACCCCACCCTCACCTGGTCCGACCTGGAATGGCTGCGGCGGCGCACCCGGCTTCCCCTGGTGCTCAAGGGAATCCTCGACCCGGCGGACGCGCGGCGCGCGGCGGACCTCGGCGCGGACGGTCTCGTGGTGTCCAACCACGGCGGCCGGCAGCTCGACGGCGCCGTGCCCGGCCTGCTGGCCCTGCCCGCGATCCGCGACGAGGTCGGTGACGCGTGCGAGGTCCTCGTGGACAGCGGGGTGCGCAGCGGTACGGACGTGCTGCGCGCGCTGGCCCTCGGCGCGTCCGGAGTACTGCTCGGCCGACCGGTCCTGTGGGGGCTGGCCGTGGGCGGTGAGCAGGGCGTGAGCGGCGTACTGGAGTTGCTGCGCACCGAACTCGCGACATCGATGGCCCTCGCCGGCGCGCCGGATGTGTCCGCCGCGGCACGGCTGGGTGTGCGATGGGCGTCCGAGGCGAGCGAACGGGAGAAACCATGACCGAGTCGTCCAGCGACCGGACCGCACCGACCACACCCACCGGCCGGACCACACCCCCCGGCCGGACCGCACCCCCCGGCCGGACCACACCCACCGCACCGACCACACCGACGGACCCGACCGCACCCACCGCACCGACCGCACCGACGGACCAGCGCCAGGACCCGACCGGCCCGACCTCCCCGGCCGCCGGAACCACTCCAGCCACCAAGGCCACACCAGCCCCCCGCCCCGCGGCGGCGCTGGACCTGGCCGAGCTGCACGGTTCGCTGTCCGATCCGGCGCTCGTGTCGATGAACCTGCTGAACGAGGTCTCCGACCTCTACCCGGACGCGGTCTCCTTCGCGCCCGGCAGGCCGGACCCGGGCGGCTTCGCGATCGAGGACGTCCACCACTACCTGCGCATCTGGACCGATCACGTCGCCGGCACCGAGCCCGGCGGCTCGGAGACCGCCCGCAAGCGGCTCTACCAGTACGGTCGGACCAAGGGCGTGATCCAGGACCTGGTGGCCCGCAACCTCGCGACCGACGAGAACATCCACGTCGACCCGGAGTCGGTCCTGGTGACCGTCGGCTGCCAGGAGGCCATGGTCCTGGTCCTGCGCGCGCTGCGCGCCGACGACCGCGATGTCCTCCTCGCCACCTCCCCGGCGTACGTCGGCATCACCGGCGCGGCCCGCCTGGTCGACCTCCCGGTCGTCCCGGTCGACAGCGGCACCGGCGGCATCGACCTGGACGATCTGGCGGACAAGGTCCACAAGGCACGGGCGGCGGGACTGCGGCCCCGCGCCTGCTACCTGGTGCCGGACTTCGCCAATCCGACCGGGCTCAGCCTCGACGTACCGACCCGGCGCCGGCTGCTCGACCTGGCCGCCGAGCTGGACATCCTGCTCGTCGAGGACAACCCCTACGGGTTCTTCGGCGACGGCGCGCCCCCGAGGCCGACGCTCAAGTCGCTGGACACCGACCACCGGGTCGTCTACCTCGGCTCGTACGCCAAGACCGCCCTGCCCGGCGCCCGGATCGGGTTCGTGGTAGCGGACCAGCCGGTCGTCCGGGGCGGCGAGAGCGTCGGCACCCTCGCCGACGAGCTCTCAAAGATCAAGAGCATGATCACTGTCAACACCCCGCCGATCGCGCAGGCCGTCATCGGCGGCAAACTGCTGGACAGCGGCTTCGCCCTGCGCGAGGCGAACCGGGACGCCACCGCGCGCTACGGCGAACGCCTGAGACATCTGCTCGACGGGCTCGCCGCGCGGTTCCCGGACCCGTCCCCGGTCTCCTGGAACCGGCCGGACGGTGGATTCTTCCTGGTCGTCACGGTCCCGTTCGTCGCGGACGACGACCTGCTCGCCTACTCGGCCAAGCGGCACAAGGTCATCTGGACGCCGATGCACCACTTCTACGCGGCGGGAGGCGGACTGCGGCAGCTGCGGCTGTCCTGCAGCCTGCTCACGCCCGAAGAGATCGACCTCGGACTGGACCGGCTCGCTTCGCTGGTGACCGATCTTCTGGAGAGGACCTGACAACCATGAGAGCGCTGACGGTAAACCAGCGGACCATATCGGACGACTCCGACGCCTATGTGATCGCGGAGATCGGCCACAACCACGAGGGCGACCTGGGCAAGGCGGAGGAGCTGGTGCGCCAGGCCGCCGCCGCCGGGGCCAGCGCGGTCAAGCTGCAGAAGCGGGACAACCGCTCGCTGTTCACCCGGGAGATGTACGACTCCCCGTACACCGGACGCAACAGCTTCGGCCCGACGTACGGCGCGCACCGCGAGTTCCTGGAGTTCGGCACCCACGAGTACACGTATCTCCAGCAGCTCTCCGCCGAACTGGGCGTGGACTTCTTCTCGACCGCCTTCGACTTCGCCAGCGTGGACTTCCTGGCCGAACTCGACGTGCCGGCGATCAAGATCGCGTCCGGGGACATCCGCAACACCCCGCTCCTCGCGTACGCCGCCAAGGCGGGCAAGCCGCTGATCGTGAGCACCGGCGGTGCCGACATGGAGGTGGTGCGGCGCGCCGTCGGCACCGTCCTGCCGCTCAACCCGGACCTGGCGCTGCTCCAGTGCACGGCGATGTACCCGGCCGAGCCCGAAGCGCTGAACCTGGCGGTGCTCGGCACCTACCGGGCCGAGTTCCCGGACACGGTGGTCGGCTTCTCCGGGCACGACCTCGGCCCGTGGGCCGCCTGGACCGCGTACGCGCTCGGCGCCCGGGTGGTGGAGAAGCACGTCACCCTCGACTGCACCCGGCCCGGCAGCGACCACAAGTTCTCGATGGAGCAGGCGGCCCTGACCGAACTGGTCGACGGGCTCGGCCGGGTACGGCGCTCGCTCGGCGGCCGGGACAAGGCGGTCCAGCCGGGTGAGCGGCCCGCCATGCTCAAGATGGGCAAGAAGCTGGTCGCCCAGCGGGACCTGCCCGCCGGACACCGTCTCAGCCTGGAGGACGTGGCCATCAAGTCGCCCGGCGACGGGCTGACCCCCGACCGGCTCGCCGACGTGGTGGGCCGTCATCTGAGCGGGCCGCTCGCGGCCGACGCCGACATCACCCTGGACGTTCTGACGGACGTGGGCATGGCCATGGACATGGACAGCGATGCCGGCCGCGATTGATCTGACCGGGTCGGTCGCCGTCGTGACCGGCGTGTGCGGCCGGCTCGGCCCGGTGTGGGTGGACGCCCTGCTCGGCGCCGGTGCCGACGTGGTGGGCCTGGACGTCCAGGACGCCGTCGGCCCGGGGCTGCGGGCGGTCCTCGACGACCACGGCCCCGAGCGGTTCACACTGCTGGTCGCGGACGTCACCGACACCGACGGGCTGCGCCGCGCGCTCGACGCCTGTCTGGACCGGTCCGGAGTGCCGTCCGTCCTCGTCAACAACGCGGGGATCGACAGCCCGCCGTCGGCGCGGGGCGGCAGCTGGCGCTTCGAGGACATCCCGGACGAGGTGTCCGGCGGCATCCTCGGCGTCAACGCCCACGGGACGCTGCGGATGTGCCAGGTCTTCGGCGCGGAGATGGCCCGGCACGGCCGGGGATCCGTCGTCAACATCGGCTCGATGTACGGCGGTCTGGCGCCCGACCCGCGGATGTACGAGCACCTGCCGGTGGACCCGCCGTTCCTGAAGCCGCCCGCGTACGGCATGTCCAAGGCCGGCGTGGCCGCGCTCACCCGGTACCTCGCGGCCCTGTGGGGTCCGTCCGGGGTCAGGGTCAACACCTTGTCGCCGGGCGGTGTCCTGGGCGCGCAGGACCCCGTGTTCCGGGAGAAGTTCGACGCCCGGGTGCCGCTGCGGCGGATGGCCCGCGCCGAGGACCTGACCGGGCCGCTGCTGTTCCTCGCGTCCGATCTGAGCCGCTACGTCACCGGAACGGAACTCGCCGTCGACGGCGGGTTCGGCTGCTGGTGACACCGACCCCTCCCCGAGGAGAAGCCATGGACAGGTCCCTGGCCTGGATACCGAGGACCGAGTTCGAGCGCGTCCTGGACCATGTCGGCGATCCGCACGACAGGGCCCTCGCCTTCGCGGCGCTGACCCGCATCAACACCCTTTACATGATCACGCGCGCCGGTTCGGGGCACATCGGCTCCAGCTTCAGCGCCGCCGACGTGGTCGGCTGGCTGCTGCTGGAGGAACTCGACCGGCCGTTCGAAGCCGGCGGCGATGTGTACTTCTCGTCGAAGGGGCACGACGCCCCCGGCCTGTACGCGGCGATGATCGCCCTCGGGCACCTGGACGAGGAACTGCTGCACCGGCTCCGGCGGATCGACGGACTGCCCGGACACCCGGACACCGGCACCCCCGGCATGCCCTTCAACACCGGCTCCCTGGGCATGGGCATCTCCAAGGCGAAGGGCCTGATCCTCGCCCACCGGCTGGCCGGCCGGACCTCCCGGGTGGTCGTCATGACCGGGGACGGCGAACTCCAGGAGGGCCAGAACTGGGAGGCGCTGCCCAGCGCCGCGCGGTACGGGATGGGCGAGTTGACCGTGGTGGTCGACCACAACCGGCTGCAGTCCGACACGTTCGTCACCGACGTGAGCGATCTCGGCGATCTGCGGGGGAAGTTCACCGCCGCGGGCTGGGGTGTACTGCGCTGCGACGGGCACGACCCCCGGCAGCTCCAGGAGGCGTTCGCCCGCCGGGCCGCGGACCACCCGGACCGGCCCGTGGTGATCATCGCGGACACGGTGAAGGGCGGCGGCTGCCCCACATTCGCCGCCACCTCGATGGCCCCCGGAGAATGGCGCTACCGCCACCACAGCGGCGCGCCGAGCCCCGCGGACCACGACGCCGCGTACCGCGAACTGACCGCTACGGCCGAGGAGATACTCGCCCGGCACGGCCTCGCCCCGCTGCGGCCCGTCGTCCGTACGGTGGACCTGCCGGCGAAGCCCGCCGCGGTGCGGCTGCCCGAGCTGTACGGCCGGATGCTCACCGAGGCGGCGCACGAGGACCCGGGGATCGTCGCGCTCGACGGCGACCTGGTGCTCGACACCGGTCTGATCCCGTTCCGCGAGGCCCACCCCGACCGGTTCGTCGAATGCGGCATCGCCGAGCAGGACATGGTCTCGATGGCGGGCGGACTGGCGGCCGGCGGCATGCGGCCGTTCGTGCACTCGTTCTCCTGCTTCCTGCACGCGCGCCCCAACGAGCACATCTACAACAACGCCACCGAACGGCGGCCGGTGGTCTACGTCGGCTCGCTCGCCGGGCTGCTGCCCGCCGGGCCCGGCCACTCGCACCAGGCGGTCCGCGATGTGTCGGCGCTCTGCGCCGTCCCCGGACTGGCCATCCTGGAGCCGTCCCACCCGGCCCAGCTGGAAGCCGCCGTACGCTACTGCCGGACCACTCCGGACAGCGTCTATCTGCGGCTGTCCAGCCAGCCGGTCCCCGCCGAGCTGGCCGAACTGCCCCCCACCCCGCTGGTGGTGGGCCAGGGCCGGGTACTGCGTGGCGAGGGCGACGGCCCCGTCGCGATCGGCGCCGGCCCGGTCGTCCTCGCCCAACTCCTCGGCGCCGCCGAGCTGCTCGCCGAGCGGGGCGTCGCACTCACCGTGGTGGATCTGCCCTGGCACAACCGGATCGACCCGGCGTGGCTGAGCGGACTGCTGACCGCCGCCCGTCACCTCTTCGTGGTCGAGCACCAATTCGACCGAGGCGGCCAGGCCGATCTGATCGCCCGGCACCTGCTGGAGACGGGCACCGGGGACGGGACCGCCTTCCGCGGCATCGGCCTCACCGAGGTGCCGCGCTGCGGCACCGAGGCCGAAGTGCTCGCCGCGCACGGCATGGACGCGGCCCACCTCGCGGACCTGATCGGCGCGGACGTCAAGGGCTGAACCGCACCACCGAACCCATGGGAGACACAACGTGGAAACTGTCCGCAACGAACTGAACCGACCCTCCGAGGAGCTCGTCGAGGGCTTCCGTTCGGTCCTCGCCGAGTACAGCCCGAGCTGCCTCGTCACCGACGCGCGGCGGCGGGTCGGCGCGATCGGCGGCCTGCTGCCGGTCAAGCACCACCACAAGATCGCCGGACCGGCGCTCACCGTCAATCTGTCCATCGACGACCTGGTCGACTGCATGCCGGTACTGGCCAAGGCCCAGGCCGGCGACGTGATCGTGGTGGCCTGCCACGGCACCACCCGCACCGCCATGTGGGGCGGCCTGATGTCCACCCTGTCGAAGCAGATCGGCATCGCCGCCGGCATCGTCGACGGCGCCATCCGCGACGTCGACGAGATCCGCGACCTCGACTTCCCGGTCTGGTACCGCAGCACCGTCCCGCGGCCCTCGCCGACCGCCGTCCACGACCGCACCGAGCCGGTCCAGGTCAACGTGCCGGTGGTGATCGACGGACAGGTGATCAACCCCGGGGACATCGTGGTCGCCGACGAGAACGGCATCGCGGTCGTCCCGCAGGGCGAGGCCGCAGCCGTGCTCGACCACACCAAGATGAACATCGCCAGGGAGCGGGTCATCCGCGACAAGATCAGTTCCGGTCTGACGGTCCCCGAACTGATCGCCGAGTTCGGACACCTGTGATGCGGGTCTATCTCACCGGCGCGGACGGGATGCTGGGCACCGCGCTGCGCCGCGAACTCGCGGCGCGCCCGGAGACCGCCGGCTGGCCCGTCCTCGGGGTCTCCCTCGCCGACTTCGACATCGGCGACGAGGCCGCCGTCCGGGAGTCCATCGCCGACTTCAAGCCCGACGTGGTGGTCCACACCGCCGCCAACGCGGTGGTGGACTCCTGCGAGAAGGACCCGGCCCAGGCGCTGCGCGTCAATGTGGGCGGCACCCACCATGTCGCCGACGCCTGCCGCCGGCACGGCAGCCGGCTGATCTACATCTCCAGCGACTACGTGTTCGACGGCCGGGCGCCCGGGCCGGCCGGCTACAACGAGGACGACATCCCCGCCCCGGTCAGCGTGTACGGACTGACCAAGCTCGCCGGCGAGCGGATCGTCGAGGCCGTGCCCGACCACCTCGTGGTCCGCACGTCCTGGCTGTACGGCGGCACCGACCCGGATCTGGACCAAGTGGTCGCCGCCGCCCGCGAGTTCCTCGACGGGGGCCGGCCGAGGCTGATCGACGACCAGTTCAGCAGTCCGACCTACATCCCCGATCTGGCGTCCGCCCTGGTCCGCCTGCTGCCCGGCGCGCTGGCCGTCCGAGGTCTGCTGCACATAGCCAACCGGGGCCGGGCCAGCTGGTACCAGGTGGGCCTCGCGCTCGCCGAACGGCTCGGCACCGCCCACCCGGTGCCGATGTCCATGGACGACGCCGGCTTCGTCGGCGGCCGGCCGCGCGACTCGCGCCTGGACAGCACCCGCGCGGCCGCCTTCGTCCACGCCATGCCGCACTGGACCGACGCCCTGGCCCGGTACTGCGCCCGGCTCACCGCCTTCGACCGAGGGCCGGTGGACCACTGATGTCCACGCCGTTCCTGCTGCTGGACTTCGACGGCGTGGTCTGCGACACCGAACGGGCCGCCCTGCTGGCCTGGCAGGACCTCTACGACCGGCTCGGGGTTCCCCTGAGCCCCGGCGTACGGGCCACGATGCTCGGCAACTCGGCCGGTGCCCGGGTCGCGCTCGACGACCTGGCCGGCCACCTCGGCCGGCCGGTCGCGGACGACGAATGGAACTGGCAGCGGGAGCGGCGGACCGCCCGGTGCTCCGCCGCACCGGCCCGGCCCGGCGTGGAGCGGCTGCTCCACGCCGCCGACGGCGCCGCGATCGTCTCCAGCTCCCCGGCCGTCTGGGTGGAAGGCCACCTGCGGCGGCTCGGGCTGCTCGGGTCCTTCGCCTTCCTGGTGACCGGCGACGACAGCGGCCGGCACAAACCCGCGCCGGACCTGTACCTGCTCGCGCTGGCACGCGCCGGGGTGGCCGCCGGGGACGCGCTGGCCGTCGAGGACTCCCCGCTCGGCGTCCGCGCCGCCCGGGCCGCCGGTCTACGCTGCGTGGCGGTGCCCTGGGAGCCGGCCATGGCCCCCGGCCTGGCCGGCGCCGACGCGGTGCTGGCCGGCCTGGACGAGCTGGATCTGCGGCGATATCAGCGGAACGAGGTGTGACGTGGAGATCACGGCGGACAACGCCCTGGCGGAACTGTCCCGGCACGTCCTGATGGACGGCCTGGACCTCGTGCTCGACCTGGAACGCAGCCGGGGCAGCACCCTGGTCGACGCGCGCGGCGGCGCGGAGTACCTCGACCTGATCACGTTCTACGGCTCGCTGCCCCTCGGCATGAACCACCCCGACATGGCGGGCGACCGGACGTTCCTGGCCGAACTCGCCCGGGCCGCCCTGCACAAGGTGACCAACTCCGACATCTACACCACGCAGTACGCCCGGTTCGCGGCGGCGTTCCGCCGGGTCCTCGGCGACCCCCGGCTGCCACACCTGTTCTTCATCGACGGCGGCGCGCTCGCGGTGGAGAACGCGCTCAAGGTGGCCTTCGACTGGCACTCCCGGCGGCGCGGTCTCGACCCGTCGGCGCCTCTCGAAGTCCTGCACATGGAAAGGGCCTTCCACGGGCGCAGCGGCTACACGCTGAGCCTGACCAACACCTCGCCCACGGTGACCGACCGCTATCCGCGGTGGAGCTGGCCACGTGTGCCGGTGCCCGTGCCCGGCGCGGAACGGGAAGCGGTCGAGGCCGCGCGCCGGCAGCTGGCCGAACACGGCGACCGTATCGCCTGTTTCATCGCCGAGCCCGTCCAGGGTGCCGGCGGCGACCGGCATCTCGGCACCGAATTCCTGCTGCGCATGCAGGAGTTGTGCCATGAATACGAGGTGCTGTTCGTGGTCGACGAAGTGCAGACCGGATGCGGCATGTCCGGCGCCCCCTGGACCTATCAGCGGCTCGGACTCGAACCGGACGTGGTGGCCTTCGGCAAGAAGACCCAGGTGTGCGGAGTGATGGCGGGCGGCCGGGTGGACCAGGTGGCCGACGGCGCCCTGACCGTGCCGGACCGGCTCGGCTCCACCTGGGGCGGCAACACCGCGGACATGGTGCGGGCCACCCGGATCCTGGAGATCATCGAACGGGACGGCCTGGTGGCGGCGGCCGAGACCAAGGGCGCGCACCTCGGCCGGCTCCTCGCCGGCCTCGCCGAGGCCCATCCGGCATTGGTGCGGGACGTCCGGGGCATGGGCCTGATGTGGGCCTTCGACCTGCCGGATCCGGCCCTGCGGGGCGAGGTCCTGGAGCGGGCGCGCCGCGATCACCGGGTGCTGCTGCTGCCCGGCGGGCCCAGCGCCGTACGGTTCCGTCCGGCCCTCACCATCGGACTCGACGAACTGGACAAGGGCGTGGCCGCGCTGGACGCGGTCCTCACCGCGATGAGCGGGTGACAGGGTGGCCTGGCGCCCGGGCTCAGAGCGTCCGGGCGAGGAACTCCCGCTCGTATCACAGGTGTTCGGTGGACAGTGAACCCTCCTCCCTACGGGGGCCTAGGGGTTGTCGAGCGAATGCGGCACGGCCAGAATACGGGCGACTCTTCAATTCGGCGGAAAACAAGGGGTACGAGGGTTCATGAGCAATCCTTTCGAGGACGACAATGCCTCCTACTGCGTTCTGGTCAACGAGGAGGAACAGTATTCTCTGTGGCCGGACTTCGCGGAGGTCCCGGCCGGCTGGACCGTCGCCCTGCCGAGCACGACCCGGCAGGCGTGCCTGGACTATGTGAACGAGCACTGGGTCGACATGCGCCCCAAGAGCCTTGTCGAGGCGATGAGTCAGGCGGACTGACCCGCCCCGCTCCCGATCCGGCCGGGGATCGCACCGTTCGACGGTGCGGTCCCCGGCCGTCGCGTGCTGGGCCGCTTCTCACGCGGACGGGCCGCCGGTCACCGGTCCCCGAGCCGCTCCTCCTCCCTTCCCGCACCGCCCCCGAGGCATCCTGAGCCGCCCCTGTCGGCGTGCCCGATAGCACACCGATAGCCGGTCGATGAGCCGGACGGAAAACATGGCCGACGCATGCGCCGAGGGCGCGGCCGACGTACGCGATCCGCTGCCTGGCCGAGGAATGACTTTCCCTCTTTCTCACCGACCCATGGGAGGAGTTCGCGGTGGAACTGGTGGAGCGCGAAGCACCGTCGGCCCTACTGGACAGGCTGGCCGGACAGGCCCGGAACGGACACGGACACGCCGTGCTGGTCTCCGGGCCGGTGGCGGCGGGCAAGAGCGTGCTGGTGCACCACTTCGCCGATCGCGCCATGAGCCGGGGCATGCAGCCGCTCTCGGCACTGGGATCCGCGGCCGAACGCCATCTGCCCCTGGGGGTCGTACGGCAACTGGTGGACGACGCGCCCCTGGACGCCGGGGACCGGGCCCGGGCGGTGGCGCTGATCGAGGAAGGCGTACGCGGCGCCCGGCTCCGGGGCACCGGCGAGCAGGTGGACGACGGCATCGTGCACGGGCTGTGCGCCATCCTCCTCGAACTGGCCGAACGCTGCCCGCTGTACCTCGCCGTCGACGACGTGGAACAGGCCGACCATGCCTCGCTGACCTGTCTCGGCTATCTGGTACGACGGCTGCGGAACACCCGGGTGCTCGCGGTCTTCACCCACAGCGGCCACGGCTGCGACACCGAGTTCCGCTTCGCCGCCGACCTGCTGCGCCAGCCCAACTGCCACCGCGTCGAGGTCACTCCGCTCTCCCCGGCCGGGGTACGGCAGCTGATCGCCCGGCACCTGGGCGGGGCGATCGCCGACGCGCGGTCCGCCGACTGGCACGCCTACAGCGGCGGCAACCCGCTCCTGGTCGAGGCGCTGGTCCGCGACCACCTGGGAGGCGCCGAGGCGGGCCCGCGCTACCGCGAGGCCGTCCTGTCCTGTCTGCGCCGGGGATGCCCGGACATGGTCCGGGTGCTGAGCGGCTATGTGGTGCTCGGCGAACCCGACGACCCCGGCACCCTCGACACCCTGGTCGGCCTGAGCCCCGCCAGGACCACGGAAGCGGTGCACGCGCTGATCGCCGGCGGACTGCTCACCATGGACGGCTTCCGGCACAAGGCCGCCCACGACGCGGTGGTCGGCGCGATCGAGGCCGGTGAACTCGCCCGGCTGCACGCCCGCGCGGCGGTCCTCGCCCACGAGCGCGGAGCCGGCACCTCGGTGACCGCCGGCCATCTGCTCCACGCCGGCGCGCCGGCCGCCGGCAGCGTGCTCGAGGAGTCGTGGGCGCTGTCGACCCTGGAGGACGCCGCCGCGCACGCCGTACGCGACGGCGCGGCCGGCCGCGCCGTGGAGTGCCTCCGGCTGGCCCGTCTGGTCTGCGCGGACCCGGCGCGCCGGGCCCGGATCACCGCCGCCCTGGTCCGCGCCGAGTGGTGCGTCAACCCCGGGGTGTCCAGCGGCCGGCTCGGCGAACTCGTCGAGGCGATGCGCACCGGCGGCCTGCGCGGCGCCGACGCGCTGACGCTGGTCCGGGCACTGCTCTGGCACGGCCGCTTCGACCAGGCCCAGGAGGTCCTCCAGCGCCTCGCCGCGTCCGGCCAGGCGGCCGACCCGGAGACGGCCACCGAACTCCAGATCACCCGGCGCCGGCTGCGGCACGCCTACCCGTCGTTCCTGGCCGCCCTCGGCCCGCGCACCGGCGCGGGACGCCCCCCGGCCCACTCGGTGAGCGCCGACCGCCGGCTGCGGGCGGTGTCCGCGCTGGCCGCCGTACTGAGCGAAGGTCCCCACCCGGAGGCCATCGGCGTGGCCCAGCGGGTGCTGCACGGCACCCGGCCGGAGGAGCTGTCCACCGAGACCGTCGAGAGCGCCCTGCTCACCCTCGCCTACAGCGGGCGGGTCGAGCGCGCGACGGCCTGGTGCGATCGCTTCCTCGACCAGGCGCAGGCCCGGCACACACCGAGCAGGCAGGCGCGGCTCGGCGCGGTCCGGGCCGAGATCGCGCTGCGCCGGGGCGACCTGGCCGACGCCCGGCGGTACGCGGGCGAGGCGTTGGCGACCCTGCCGGCGATCAGCTGGGGGGTGACCGTCGGCGCGCCGCTGAGCACCCTGGTGCTGGCCGCCACCGCGATGGGCCGCTACGACGAGGCGCAGGTCTATCTGGACCACCGGGTCCCGGAGGCGATGTTCGACACCCGGTACGGCATGCACTACCACTACGCGCGGGCCCGGTTCGGCCTCGCCACCGGCCATCTGGAGATGGCCCTGGAGGATCTGCGCCGGTGCGGCGCCAAGCTGGGCCAGTGGGGGATCGACACCCCCGGCCTGATTCCGTGGCGCACCGACGCCGCCGAGGTGTTCCTGGGCCTCGGCCGCCCGGGTGAGGCGAAGCGGATGCTCGACGAGCAGTCGGCCCTGTTCCCCGTGCTGCCGAACCGGGCCCGGGGCACCGCGACCCGGGTGCTCGCCGGGGTGGGTGCCCCGGCGCACCGGCCGGCGCTGCTGCGCCAGGCGGCCGAACTGCTGCAGTCCGACGACGGCGACCGCTACGAACTCGCCCTGGCCTTCGCCGATCTGGCCCGGGCGTACCGGACCCTGGGCGAGTTCCGGCGCGCGGCGGCGGCCGAGCGGCGCGCCGTCAGCGTGGCCGCCGACTGCCAGGCCGAGGCGCTGGTCCGGGGGCTCGCGGTGGAGAGCGCCACCGCGGTGCCGACGCCCGCCGACGGCGGCGACGGGCTCACCGAGGCGGAGCGGCGCGTGGCCGCGATGGCCGCGGTCGGCTGCTCCAACCGGGAGATCGCCGAGGATCTGCATGTCACGGTCAGCACCGTCGAGCAGCATCTGACCCGCACGTACCGCAAACTGCGGATCAGCCGGCGGGCCGAACTGCCGTCCCTGCTGGGCGGACCGGCGGCGGTGGACCTCACCGACGCGCGACGACGGTAAGGCCCCCGCCCCGACCCGCCCCGTCTCGCCCCGTCCCGATCCGATCCGGCCCGTGCCGCCCCGGTCGCGCGCGGGCCCCGGCCTGTTTCCGTGCGGGCTCCGGTCCGCGCGCGGCCGGGCCGTCGCGCCCGGCGGGCAAATCCGCACACTCCGCAGCTCGTTGGGCAAGTTCCGTTTTCTTGAGCGGAGTTGGCCTGGTACAGCCGCTCCGGCCGAAGGGCCGGAGCACGCCGACGGCCGACACGCCTCCCGCCGGATCCCCGAACACCGTGCGTATCGCTCACTGGACAGAGCGCACGGGGTTGGATAGATATGATGTTGGTGCGTAGCTGACCGGCGGAAACAATGGCGTGGATGTGAAGGACGGTCATGCGCTTTCGTTTACTCGGACCGTTGGACGTAGTCGGTCCCGGTGGACCGGCGCTGATCACCGCGGAACGCCAGCGGATCGTCCTGGCGGTTCTGCTCCTCGAACACGGCCGGATCGTTCCGATGGACCGGCTCATCGACGCCGTCTGGGGCGAGGCCCCGCCGCCCACCGCGCGTGCCCAGATCCAGATCTGTGTCTCCATGGTCCGCGCCAGCATGGCGAAGGTCGGCCTGCCCGACGTCATCCAGACCAGGTCGCCGGGCTATCTCGCCGACGTCGGCGAGGGCGAACTGGACCTCCATGTCTTCGAGCGGGCCGCCGCGACGGGCCGTACTGCCGCCGAGGCCGGCCGCTTCGACGAGGCGGCGGCCGCCTTCGAGACCGCGCTCGGGCTCTGGCGCGGCTCGGCGTGCTTCGGCGGCGGCGTCACCAGTACGGCGCTGGAGGCGCCGGCCGCGCGGCTGGACGAACAGCGGCTCACCGTCGTGGAGCAGTGGGTGGACGCCCGGCTGGCCCTCGGGCTGCACCAGCAGCTCGTGGCCCGGCTGATCGACCTGGTCATGCAGAATCCGCTGCGCGAACGCCTGCGCGCCCAGCTCATGGTGGCGCTGTCCCGCTCGGGCCGTCAGGCCGAGGCGCTGGAGGTCTACCGGCGTGGCCGGCGCGAGCTGATCGACGAACTCGGCATCGAGCCGGGGGAGGAACTGCGCCGGCTCCAGGAGTCGATTCTCGCCGGCCGGCTGGACACCGCACCGCCGCGGGCGGGCGTGGCACCCGGGGCACATCCGGCCCCGGCCGTCCTCGCACCGGCCGCCTCCTCGGCTGCTCCCGCCACTCCGGAAGCGTCGTCGGTGGCGTTGTCGGGGACGGCGACGGGGGCGGGGGCTGCGTCGACGGCGGAGCCGGTGGCGGCCCCGGCGGCCATGGCGGTGGTCGAACCGCCCGCGGTGCCCCGCCTGTTGCCGGGCGCGATCGCCGACTTCACCGGGCGCGACGAGGTGTTCGCCCAGCTCGAAGCGGCCTTCGAGGACACCATGGAGACCTCGTACGCGATGCGGATCGTCTCGATCACCGGCAAGGGCGGGGTCGGCAAGACCACGCTCGCGGTGCACCTCGGACACTCCCTGGCGAAACGATTCCCCGATGGCCAGATGTTCGCGAAACTGCGCGGACCGTCGGCCCGGCCGATCCCGCCCGCCCTCATCCTCGAACGCTTTCTGCGCAGCCTGGGCATACCCGGCCCGGCGGTCCCGCAGAGCATCGAGGAACGGGCGGAGCTGTTCCGCAACCTGGTCGCCGACAAGCGCATGCTCATCGTGCTCGACGACGCGATCGACGAGGAGCAGGTGCGCTGGCTGCTGCCCGGGTCGTCCACCTGCCCGGTGCTCATCACGAGCCAGTCCCGGCTGTCCGGTCTAGAAGGCATTCGTGCCGTTCGGATCGACGTCTTCTCCACCGAACAGGCGCTGCGACTCCTCGGCCGGATCCTCGGCGCCGAGCGGATCCACCGCGAGCCGGCCAGCGCCCTGCAACTCATCAAGCTCTGTGGCAACCTGGCCCTGGCGCTGCGGATCGTGGCGGCGCGGCTGGCCGCCCGGCCGCACTGGCCGCTGGGCAAGATGGTGGCCCGGCTGTGCGACGAACGCCAGCGCCTGGACGAACTGACCCACGGCGGGGTCGGCGTCCGCGCCGGCCTGGCCATGGCCTACCAGAGCCTGCCCGCCGACGCCCAGCGGCTCTTTCGGCGGCTGTCGATCCTGGAGGCGGCGGACTTCTCCAGCTGGGTCGCGGCGCCCCTGCTCGACCTCGCCGCGACGGAGGCGGAGGACACCCTGGAGTTCCTGGTGGACGCCCAACTCGTCGACGTCGAGGTGGTGGAGGGCCATCGCACCCGCTACCGCCTGCACGACCTGGTCCGCGTCTACTCCCAGGAGTGCCTGGCCGCCCAGGAGAGCACCGCCGAGCGCTCGCTCGTCCTCGGCCGCGTCCTCGGCACCTGGCTGCGCCTGGTGGAGGAGGCGCACCGGCGGGCGTACGGAGGCGACCACACGCTGATCCACGGCACGGCGCCCCGCCTGGCCCTCGACCCGGCGGTCCTGGACCGCGAACTCGAGGACCCGCTCCGGTGGTTCGAGGACGAACGGGCCGGCCTGATCACCGCGGTCAGACAGGCGGCCGGCGCCGGGCTCGACGAGCTGTGCTGGGATCTGGCGCTGACGCTCGTCACGCTCTTCGAGATGTACGGCTACTTCGACGACTGGCGCACGACGCACGAGATCGCGCTCGCGGTCAACCGGCACAACGGCAACCGGCGCGGCCAGGCGGCGATGCTGTACTCGCTCGGCTCCCTGCACATGTTCGAGTACAAGCTGGACGAGGCGCGTGGCCGGCTGGGGCTCGCGAGTGAGCTGTTCCGCCAGGTCGGCGACGTACACGGCGAAGCCCTGGCCCTGCGCAACCGCGCGTTCGTCGACCGGATCCAGGGGCGCCTCGACGAGGCGATGGCGGGGTACGAGAAGGCGCTCGCCATGCTCGCCGGGGTGAACGACTCGACCGCCGAGGCGCACGTCCTCAGCAACATGGCGCAGATCCATCTGGACCGCGGCCTGATCGCGGAGGGCAAGCGGACCATGGTGGCCGGTCTGGCGGCGGTGGAGCGGTCGGGCAACCGGCGGGTGCGCGCGCAGATCCTGTGCCGGCTGGGCGAGGCGCATCTGCAGATCGGCGAAGTGGCCGAGGCCGAGTACGTGTTCAGCCGTGCGCTGGAGGCCGTACGCTCGGCCGGCGACCCGGTCGGCGAGTGCTACGCGCTGCGCGGACTGGCCACCGTCCGGTCGCGGCAGGGCGGTCACGACGCGGCCTACGAGATGCTGAAGCAGGCCATGGTGATCGCCACCCGGGCCCACGAGCACCTGGCCATCGGACGGATCCAGCTCTCGCTCGGCGAAGTGGCCGCGGACCGGGGCGATTACGAGCGCGCCAAGGAACACATCGCGGCGGCGCTGGAGATCTTCGGGCGGATGCAGGCGACCCGCTGGCAGAAGCAGTCGCTGCGTCTGATGAGCGAGGTCTGCGCGGCCTCCGACGACGCGGCCGCGGCCGCCGCCTACGCGCGGGCCGGCTCGGGCTGACACCGTGTGTCCGGTGAAGTCCCGTGCGACAGGCCCGCGTTCGGCGGAGACCCGGCCGACGGGGCTTCACCGGTGCGGCGGAATCCGCAGGGCAGGACCCGGGCCGGACGGTGGAGCGCCGGGAGACCCGGCTCGACCTGCCGCCGCGCCGGCGGCGCGGCGGTGTTCACTGACGGGGCACATCCGGTGCCCCGTCCTATGAAGGATGCCAACGATGAGGCCGGTGTTACGTGAAACTCGGAGTGTCCGTCTCTGACGGAACCAACGGACAGCCCGTCGACGGGCTGATGATCCGCATCGAACGCCCTCGCCTCGACGAGTGGCAGACCGTGTGGCACGGGCTGACCGGCACGGACGGGCGGCTGGACCGCCCCTCTCAACCGGAGGACACCCCGGGGCCGTTCCGGCTGATCCTGGAAACCGGCCGGTATTTCACGACGCTCGGGATGCGGCCGTTCTACAGTCACATCACGGTCGTCTTCAGCGAGTGGGAGACGGACCAGGAGATCCCGATCGTGATCGCCCCGCACGGGTACGCGGTGTCCGCCGTCACTCCCTAGCGCGGCGCGGCGCTGGGACGTGAGGGCGGGGGGTTCAACCCTGGCGGCTCCCCGGCAACTCGCCGGATTTCCCATGGCGTTGGTGTGATCGTGTGAGACCCCACGGGGCCGTCACCGAGGATGCCGGCATCGGCGTGCGGGTCACCGGCGCGGACGGATCCCGCGCGGCACCGTACAGGCGGCGGACGAAGGCGATCCCTTCCTCTCCGCCCGCCCTTTCGCCGCCCGTCTTGCCGGGGGGGCCTTGCCGGGCGGGCCCGCGGGCCGCGCGCGAGGGGTCGCTTAGCGAGCACTTAGCGTTCTGGTAGGGGGACGAAAAGGGGAGCCCCTACAAATGGAGGAGTCCACCCCCCTCGGACCTCCGGGTCACACGCTTCGCATGGGAGATCGATATGTCGGCTCTGCTGTCCTTCCTGTCCGGATTCGCTGGTGTCGTCTACACCCCGAGCGACACCATCTGGGGCTGACGTTCCCCGCAGGGCACGCGTATCCGATGGCTCTCGCGGCCCGGACGGGCGACCGTCCGGCCCGCGAGCGGCCCGCGCGTGCCTTCACGTACCGACGACGCGAGATGGGATGCGCTGGTGACGGCAGGTGAGGCGCGACGGCCGACGGCGGCAGGGCCGGGCCGACGGGACGGTGAGTCCGGATGAGCATCTCGGTCCGGGTCGTCGACTCCGCCAACGGCTGCCCGGTCGCCGATCTGGCCGTCACCCTGCACGCCCGGGAACACGGCGCGTGGCCGGTCGTGGCGCGCTCGTGGACCGACGGCGCGGGGCGGATCGGCGCGCTGGGCGACCGACCCCTGCCCCGCGGGCCCTACCGGCTGGTCTTCGACACCGGCGCGTACTTCGCCGAGCGGGCCGTCGACAGTCTGTACGGCGAGGTCATCGTCTCGGTCCAGTACCAGGGCGACCCGGGGAACCTGCATGTCCCGCTCCTGCTCAGCCCGTTCGCGTACACCACCTATCGGGGTCTCGCCCCGAAGGCGGCGACGGCCGGGACGGTCTGAGGCCGGTCCGGCGCGAGGCCGGGCGGGCGGCGCGCGGACGCCCTCCGACGCTCACCGGTCCACCGGTCCACCGGTCCATTGCTCCACCGGGCTGCCGGACGGTCGAGCCGCGCGTCCATCGGGACGCGGGGCCGCGGGTGTTCCGGGCGTGGGCCCCGCCGTGCCGTCCCGTCGCTTTCCCTCCACCGCCGTGCCGGGGCCGTGCGTTTCCCTTCCCGACGGTGTGGGAGCGCGGAATCCCGGTGACGACGCCGGCCGGACTCCCGCGACGCGGCGTGCGCCCGCCGCCCCGGCGCGGGGCGCACCGCAAGCAGAGGGAGGGAAGAGTTGTCCGACGAACAGCAGCCGACGCTTCACACCGTGCCGGTCGCATCCCTGCTGCCGGCGGACTCGCCGCGCCTGGAGGGCCTGAACGAGGACCACGCACGGGCGCTGGCGGAGAGCGGCACCGAGTTCGAACCGCTCCTCGTGCACCGGGACACGGGACGCGTGGTCGACGGCATGCACCGGCTGCGGGCCGCGATCCTGCGCGGGCAGCACCACATCACGGTCCGCCACGTCGACGGCGCCTCGGCCGATCTGTTCATCCGCGCGGTGCAGGCCAACATCCGCCACGGCCTCCCTCTGACACTCGGCGACCGCAAGGCGGCGGCCCTGCGCATCCTCGCCACCCACCCCCACTGGTCGGACCGGGCCATCGCTGCCGTCACAGGGGTCTCGCCGAAGACGGTAGGGGTCGTACGGGGCAGACGTTCGACTGAGGAATCTCCTCAGTCGAACCCCGCGATCCCGCCGGTCCCGCGCGTGGGCCGGGACGGTCGGGCGCGTCCGGCGGACATGCCGGAGCGGCGCGAGAAGGCCCGGTCCCTGCTGGCCGCGCGGCCCCGCGCGACCCTGCGCGAAGTGGCCCAGGAAGCCGGGGTCTCCGTCAGCACCGCGCACCGCCTGCGCCAGGAACTGCGCTCCTGCACACCCGCTTCCGCCCCCGCCGGCGCGGGCCCCCGCGAACCGGCCGCGCCGGGCGACCCCGCGCGCGAGGACGCCGCGTACCTCGCCTCGCTCATGGTCGTGGCGGCCCGGCGGCACCCCGGCCCGCCCTCCCTCGACGGCCCGGCGGACCCCTCGGCGCAGGGGGCTGCATCGGGGCCCGCACGCCTCCGGGTGCGCGCCCTGGACGTCCTCTCCAACGACCCGTCGATCCGCTTCACCGACAGCGGACGGGCGCTGCTGCGCTGGCTCAACGGACAGGCGCAGGGCCTCGCGGCGGGCGAGCAGCTGCTGGCCGCCGTACCCCCGCACTGCGCTGGGGCCCTCACCGAGGTGGTGTGCCACTACGCCAGGGAGTGGGAGCGGCTGGCCGCCGTCCTGCAGCAGACCGAGACGGCGAACGGCGCCTGGCGGACGGTCCGTTGAGGTCGCGGCCGTCGGCATCACGCCGGCGCCGGCGGACCGTCCGCGCGCGGCCCGGCCACCGCCTGCCATAGCCGCCTGCCCGCGCCCCCTGCTCCGTACCCCTCCCTCCCGGCCCTCCCTCCCCGCTGTCCCGCACCCCCCGTATCTCGCCACCCCGCCCCTCGACCGACGGGACCGCTCTCTTGCGAGTCCCGCGCGTCCAGGGGCTTTCGGGCATTTCCGGGGCGGGTGACACCGCTGGGAATTCGGTGGTGACGAGGCTCACGTTTGAGGCGGACGTCCCGCCCCGGCGACCCCTTTCGTGCGGGTCAGGGGTGGCGAATGTGCCCAATTGCCGGACTCGCGCGCGGAAGGGAACACTTCTGCGACGGTCGCTTCGTGGCTACGGTGAGACGCGAAACGAGGGGGCAGGCATCGAGCCCCGGGCTTCACGGCCGTGCGCCTCCCTCGTCCGGATCCGTTCCGCTGATCCGAGTGATGCGGTCCGTACGCCATGGACCTCGTGCTCCCCGGCCGGTTCTCCCCGGCCGCCGGTGGCAGCCCGTCGAAGGCGGGCCGGTGCCGCGGGTGACGCCGCGCGCCGGCACACGAGACCGTCCGCGGACAGATGACCGGCAGTCCCATGCGGCAGACGCGACGTGCGCGGACAGGAGCAGAGTGAACATCTCGGTGGACGACGCCAGAGTCAAGGCCAAAGCGCTGTACGAGGCACGCGCGACCGGCCGCCCCATCCCGCCCTTCACCGACGAGGAGCCGGCGCTGGACATGGGCGACGGTTACGCCATCCAGCGCGAACTGGTCGCGATGCTCACCGCCGCCGGCGACCGGGTCGTCGGCTACAAGGCGGGCCTCACCTCCGTACCGATGCAGGAGATGCTCGGGGTCGACACCCCGGACTATGGTCCGGTGCTGGCCTCGACCGTGTACGAGAACGGGGCCACCACGCCGGGCGGGGCGTTCATCGCGCCCAAGGTCGAGGCGGAGATCGTCTTCCGGCTCGGAAAGTCCCTCCAGGGGCCCGGCGTCACCGTGGCCGCCGCCCGGGAGGCGATCTCCGAGGTCATGGCGGGTCTGGAGATCGTCGACTCCCGGATCGAGGACTGGCGGATCCGGCTTGCGGACACCGTCGCCGACCTCGCGTCGAACGGTGCGGTCGTGCTCGGTCCGCCGGTCGCGCTGCCCGACGACTGCGACGTCCGCCTCATCGGGATGGCCTTCTCCCGCAACGGCGACCTCGTGGCGACCGGAGCGGGTGCCGCCGCGCTGGGTGACCCGGCGGCGGTGGTCGCCTGGCTGGCGAACGTCCTCGGCGAGCACGGCGTGACGCTCGAAGCGGGCCAGCTGATCATGACGGGCGCGCTCCACGCCGCGGTCCCGATGAGCCCCGGGGACGCGTTCGTCGCCGAGTTCGACCGGCTGGGCACCGTCACGCTCCAGGTGGGCGACACGGACCCGGATCCGGTCCAGGGCGCGGACCCGGACTTGAATTCGGACACGGACACGGACACGGACACCCGGTCGTAGGACCTCGACGCGCCGCAAGGCGAATCTCCAGACAGGGAAGGGCGATGCAGCCATGAAGCGAAACGGGCGCCTGCCCGTGGCCGTCCTCGGCGCCGGCCTCATCGGGGTCGATCTGGCCGAGAAGATCATGCGTTCGGAATTCCTCGACTGCGGCCTGGTCGTGGGACGCGACGAGAACACGCCGGGCCTGCGGCAGGCGGCCGATCTCGGTCTTCCCATCGGGACGCGCGGGATCGACTCCCTCCTGGACGCCCCCGAGCCGTTCGGCATCGTGTTCGACGCGACCAATGCCATGGAGCACGCCGAGCACGCGGAACGCCTGAGTCTGTCGGGCGTGAAACTCGTGGACCTGACGCCGAGCAAGGTGGGGCGGATGGTGATCCCGAGCGTCAACGCGGCCGATGCCCTGGACTGCGACGACGTCAACATGATCAGCTGCGGTGGCCAGGCATCGATCCCGGTCCTGCACGCGATCACCCGCACGCACCGGGTCGAGTACGTCGAAGTCGTCACCACCGCCGCCAGCCCGAGCGTCGGGCGCTCCACACGGCTCAATCTCGACGAGTACGTGGAGACCACACAGGACGCCGTGCGCGACTTCACCGGCGTCAAGGACGTCAAGGCGATTCTCAACATCAGCCCGGCCCGGCCGCCGGCGACCTTCCGGGTCGCCATGTCGATGCTGGGAGAGGGATTCGGCGAGGCGTCGGTGAACGCCGCCGTGACCGCAGCGGCCGAGCGGGTCCGCTCCTTCGTCCCGGGCTACCGGATCTCCGCGTGCGTCGTGGAGGAGCACAAGGTGTTCGTCGCCGCCGAGGTCACCTCCTCCGGCGGACGCATCCCCCGGTACGCGGGCAACCTCGACATCATCAACTCCGCCGCCGTCCATGTCGCCGAACAGTGCGCGGCGGCCGGTCTGGCGGGCATCGCGACGGGGACGGGGACGGAGACGTCATGAGTGTCAGCACAGCGCCCGACGGCGGAGCAAAGCGGATCCTCCTCTACGACGCGTCCCTGCGCGACGGCCATCACGCCGTCCGCCACCAGCTGGACGGCGAGCAGCTGCGCGTCTACGCGGAGGCGGCGGACGCCGCCGGCATCCCGATGGTCGAGGTGGGCCACGGCAACGGCCTGGGAGCCTCCTCGCTCCAGGTCGGCCAGGCCCGGCTGAGCGACGACGAGATGCTGTCGATCGTCCGCGAAGCCCTGGGCAACAGCCGGATGGCCGTCTTCATGCTGCCCGGCTGGGGCACGACCGCCGACCTCAAACGGGCCATCGCCCACCAGGTGGACGTGGTGCGGATCGGGGTCCACTGTACCGAGGGCGACCTCGCCGAACGGCACCTGGGACAGCTGCGCGAGCAGGGCGTCCAGGCGCAGGCCGTCCTGCTGATGAGCCATATGGCGAGCCCCGACCGGCTGGCGCGCGAATGCGCCCGCCTGGTCGAGTTCGGCGCGGACGCGGTCGGCATCATGGACTCCTCCGGCCACTATCTGCCGGCCGACGTCACCGAGCGCATCGGCGCCATGCGGGAAGCCGTCGACGTACCGGTGATGTTCCACGCCCACAACAACCTCGGGATGGCGATCGCCAACTCGGTCGCCGCCGTGGAAGCGGGCGCCGACATCCTGGACGCCTGCGCCCGCGGCTTCGGCGCGGGGGCCGGGAACACCCAGATGGAGGTCCTGGTTCCGGTCCTCGAACGGATGGGTTTCCCGACGGGGATCGATCTGTACGGCCTACTGGACGCCGCCGACATAGCCGAGCGCGAACTCATGTCCGCCCCGCCCACCATCGACTCGGTGAGTGTCGTCAGCGGTCTGGCCGGAGTGTTCTCCGGGTTCAAGACCCGGGTCCTGGACATCGCGCGGCGTGAGGGCGTCGATCCGCGCGACGTCTTCTTCGAGCTGGGCCGGCGGCAGGCCGTCGCGGGCCAGGAGGACCTCATCGTCGAGGTGGCCCTCGGTCTGAAGGCGGCGCGCGGTGCGTGAGAGCCGCGGCCCCGCGGCATGTGATCGGGTGAGGACAGCGAGAGAAGAGCCGGTTGTGGACGACACACTGAACGACATCACGCTCATCAAGGACATCCTGGTGAACGAACTGCACATCCGCGAGGAGGACGTCGTCCCCACCGCGACCCGCGAAGAGGTCGGGCTCGACTCCCTCGCCGTGCTCGAACTCGCCACCGCGCTGAACGAACGGCTCGGCATCGAGGTGTACGACTACGAACTGCTGGACGCCGGCACCGTCGCCGACGTGGCCCGTCTGGTGGCGGAGCGACAGCCGGGAGGCTGAGCCCCACTGTCGATCCGGGCACCGCTCGCCCGAC
Source organism: Streptomyces sp. NPDC046203 (assembly GCF_040646255.1). NCBI lineage: Bacteria > Bacillati > Actinomycetota > Actinomycetes > Kitasatosporales > Streptomycetaceae > Streptomyces > Streptomyces sp. NPDC046203. The sequence continues at coordinate 359,221 of NZ_JBEYZX010000001.1, forward strand.
CGAGCGTGGCGGTGCCCTCTCCATCGGGAGCCCCCTTGTCTTCTCCACCCCTGCGCGCGGTTCTCGGAACCCTCGCCTCCTACAAGCCGTCCGACGGCCTCTACGCGTCGGACGCCGCCCGGACCTGCCCGCTGTCGGCGAACGAGTCGCCGCACGACCCGCTTCCCGGCATCGCCGAGGCGATCGCGGCGGCCGGCGCCACCGTGAACCGCTATCCGGACCCCGGCTGCGGACCGCTGATCCGTGCCCTCGCCCGGGCCCACGGCATCACGGAGGACCGGATCGCGGTCGGCGCCGGTTCCCTGTCGCTCCTCCAGGCGCTGTTCCAGGCGGTCGCCGACCCCGGCGCCGAAGCCGTGTACGCCTGGCCGTCGTTCGAGGTGTACCCCGCGCTCGCCGCCCTGGCCGGCGTGGAGTCCGCGCGGGTGCCGCTGACCCGTGACGCGCACGACCTGCGGGCCATGGCGGACCGGATCACGCCCCGGACCCGGCTGGTCGTCGTCTGCAACCCCAACAATCCGACGGGAACGGCCCTCGGATTCGACGAGTTGCGGGCGTTCGTGGAGTCGGTGCCGCCGACCTGCCTGGTGGCCGTGGACGAGGCCTACCACGAGTACGTCCGCGACCCGGCCGTGGCCGACGCCCTGCCGCTGTGCGACGCGCACCCGAACCTGGTCGTTTTGCGTACGTTCTCCAAGGCCTACGGACTGGCCGGACTGCGGACCGGCTACCTGGTGGGGAGCGCCCCGATCGTCGAGGCGCTGCGCAAGGCCTGCCTCCCGTACGCGGTGAGCTCCGTCGCGCAGCGGGCGGCCGTCGCGGCCCTCGGCCTCGGCGGGGAGCTGATGCGACGGGTCGACGACACGGTCGCGGAGCGCACTCGCGTACGGGACACCCTGGTGGGTCAGGGCTGGGAGATACCGGACAGCCAGGCGAACTTCGTCTGGCTGGGCCTCGGTCCCCATGCCGAGGACTTCGGAGTGTGGTGTGCGCACAGGGGTGTCGCCGTACGGGCGTTCCCGGACATGGGGGTGCGGGTGTCGATCGGCTCCGCCGAGGACAACGACCGGTTCCTGACGGTCGCGGACGCATGGCGCTCCTCACGACAGATGGCCACGGCCGGTGCCGGGCAGACGCTTCGGGACCGAAAGGCGGCACGGACATGACCACCCTGCACACCGCGCACGGCGCCGTGGACACGTACACGTCCGAGGACGCGGTCCCGGAAACGGCTTCAGGTACGGCCACGGCAACGGCAACGGTCACGGATGTGGCCCCGGAAACGGCCCCGGTCTCGGAAACGGCCCCGGCCGCGGCCCCGGACGCGTCCGCGATCCAGGGGGACGCCGGGATCTCCCGCCATGTCGTCGTCGCACCGGGCATGTGCAGCGGCGGATCCCTGGTCTTCGGCCGGATCGGCGACTGGACCTGGGAGGTGGTGGGCGAGTCGTGCGACATCAACGTGCACGCCGCCACGACCGCCGGGGGAGACCCTGCGTACCTCTCCTTCTACTACTTCCATGTGCGCGGCGGGGACACCGTTCATCCCCACGGGCTCACCTTCGGCGACGAACTCCGGGTCGACTCGCGGTCCTTCCAGTTCGGCAGCCAGTCCGTCGTCACCCTGCACCGGTTGGCCCCCGCAGGGCTGGAGCTTCCCGAAGGCCCGCTGGACCCGGCGGAGGTGTACGAACACCCGCACCCGCACTGCCTGTACGCGGAGAACTTCAACCGGTGGATCGCCCGTACCACCCAGGGCAGCAACCGGGGCCTCGCCCAGGTGGCGCCCCCGGATTTCACCTACCGGAACCTGGCGCCGCTGCCCAACGCCTACTCGCCCCGCTCCCTGGTGGGCCGGGCCCGGGCCACCGGCAGCTTCCACCCCGAGGGTCCCGCCGGATTCCACGAGGCGGGCCGGCCGCACACCTTTACGTACACCCTCGACGTCGTGCGCGACCTCAACGGTGCCGGACTGATGTACTTCGCCTCCTACTTCGCGGTCTTCGACACGATGTTGCTGCGGGTGTGGCGCTCGCTGGGACGCACCGACGAGGAGTTCCTGCGGCGCAAGGTGACCGACCAGAAGCTCGGTTACTTCGGCAACGCCGACCCCGGCACGGTCTTCGAGATCACCGTCCGCAGATGGCGCGGCGCCACGTCCCCGGGCGTGGAAGTGTTCGACATGGCGCTGCGCGAGACGGCCACCGGGCAGCTGATCGCCGTCACCGCGATCGAACTCGCCGACGTCCCGGAGGAAGCGTGATGTCCGGACAGTCGCCCACGGCGGAGGCCGTGGCCGGAGGCGGCCGCCCGACCGAGGACGCGGATGGTTCCCGTGACCTCGGCGCGACGGTGTGGCTGACCGGTCTGCCCAGCGCGGGCAAGAGCACGATCGCGCGGACGGCCGCCGCCGAACTGCGGGCGGCCGGACGGCGGGTGCACATCCTGGACGGCGACGAGGTGCGCGCTCGGCTGACCGCCGATCTCGGATTCTCCCGCGAGGACCGGAACACCAACGTCCAACGGATCGGGTTCGTCGCGGAGTTGCTCGCCTCGCACGGAGTGACGGTCCTGGTGCCGGTCATCGCCCCGTACACGGACGCCCGCGCGACGGTGCGCGCGCGGCACGAGGCCGCCGGCACCGCGTACCTCGAAGTGCACGTGGCCACCCCGGTCGAGGTGTGCTCCGTACGCGATGTGAAGGGGCTGTACGCCCGGCAGGCGGCGGGCGAGATCTCCGGACTGACCGGGGTGGACGATCCGTACGAACCGCCGGCCGCACCCGAGCTGCGGATCCCGGCGCACGAGCAGAGCAGCGAGGAATCGGCGCGGGCACTGGTCGCGCTGCTGCGGGAGAAAGGGCTGGCATGACGACGGCGACGACACGGTCCGGGAGAACCGGCGAACCGCGCGCGCTGACCCACGCGGACCTGCTGGAGTCGGAGGCGGTGCACATCTTCCGCGAGGTCGCGGGGGAGTTCGAACGTCCGGTGATCCTCTTCTCCGGCGGCAAGGACTCCATCGTCATGCTGCATCTGGCACTGAAGGCGTTCGCCCCGGCGCCCCTGCCGTTCGCGCTGCTGCATGTGGACACCGGACACAACTTCCCCGAGGTCCTGGAGTTCCGGGACCGTGTGGTGGCCACACATGGGCTGCGCCTCCATGTGGCCTCCGTACAGGACTACATCGACCGAGGTGTGCTCAAGGAACGCCCCGACGGGACCCGAAATCCCCTGCAGACCCTGCCGCTCACGGAGCGGATCCAGGCGGAGCGGTTCGACGCGGTCTTCGGCGGCGGACGCCGTGACGAGGAGAAGGCGCGCGCCAAGGAACGGGTGTTCAGCCTCCGGGACCAGTTCTCCCAGTGGGACCCGCGCCGCCAGCGCCCCGAACTGTGGCAGCTGTACAACGGGCGGCATGCCCCCGGCGAACACGTCCGGGTGTTCCCGCTGTCCGACTGGACCGAACTCGACGTGTGGCAGTACATCGCCCGCGAGGACATCGAGCTGCCGGAGATCTACTTCGCCCACGAACGCGAGGTCTTCCAGCGCTCCGGGATGTGGCTGCCCGTGGGCGAATGGGGCGACCCGAGGGACGGCGAGACGCCGCAGAAACGGCGGGTCCGCTACCGCACGGTCGGCGACATGTCCTGCACCGGTGCCGTCGAGTCCGACGCGGTGACCCTGGACCAGGTGATCGCGGAGATCGCCGCGTCCCGGCTGACCGAGCGGGGCGCGACCCGCGCCGACGACAAGCTCTCCGAGGCCTCCATGGAGGACCGCAAGCGCGAGGGGTACTTCTGAGCATGACCACGACGACCACGCCCGCCACCGCGGAACTCCCGACCAGCGCGCTTCTGCGGTTCGCCACCGCCGGATCCGTCGACGACGGCAAGTCCACCCTGGTCGGCCGGCTGCTGCACGACTCCAAGTCGGTCCTGGCCGACCAGATGGAGGCCGTGGAACGGGCGTCGGCCGGCCGGGGCCAGGACACACCCGACCTCGCCCTGCTCACCGACGGTCTGCGCGCCGAACGCGAACAGGGCATCACCATCGACGTCGCCTACCGCTACTTCGCCACCCCGAAGCGGCGGTTCATCCTGGCCGACACACCCGGGCACGTGCAGTACACCCGCAACATGGTCACCGGCGCGTCCACCGCCGAACTGACCGTGATCCTCGTCGACGCCCGCAACGGCGTCGTCGAACAGACCCGCCGCCACGCCGCCATCGCCGCCCTGCTCCGCGTTCCGCACGTCGTCCTCGCGGTGAACAAGATGGACCTGGCCGGCTACCGGGAGTCCGTCTTCGCCGCGATCGCCGAGGAGTTCACGGCGTACGCGACCGGACTGGGCATCGGCGAGATCACCACGATCCCGATCTCCGCCCTGGCAGGCGACAACGTCGTGGAGCCGTCGGCCCACATGGACTGGTACAGCGGCCCGACGGTGCTCGAATACCTGGAATCGGTCCCGGTCGGCCACGACCTCACCCACCACCACGCCCGGCTGCCCGTCCAGTACGTCATCCGCCCCCGCACCGCCGAACACCCCGACTACCGCGGCTACGCCGGCCAGATCGCCTCTGGCACCTTCCGCGTCGGCGAGCAGGTCACGATCCTCCCGTCGGGCCGCACGACGCGGATCGCGGGCATCGACCTGCTCGGCAAGCGGGTCGACACCGCCTGGGCCAGGCAATCGGTGACCGTCCTGCTGGAGGACGACCTCGACGTCGCGCGGGGCGACCTGATCGTCCCGACCCGGGACGCCCCGCCGACCACGCGGGACATCCAGGCGACCGTCTGCCACGTCGCCGACGAGGCCCTGACCGTCGGCCACCGGGTCCTGCTCAAACACGGCACCCGCACGGTCAAGGCCATCGTCGAGGCGATCCCGGCCCGGCTCACCCTCGACGACCTGTCCCTGCACCCGCACCCCGCCCGGCTGGTCGCGAACGACATCGCCCACGTCACACTCCGCACCGCCGAACCCCTCCCGGTCGACCCCTACGCCACCTCCCGCAGCACCGGCTCCTTTATCCTGATCGACCCGGGGGATGGGACGACGCTGACGGCGGGGATGGTGGGCGAGTCCTTCGCGGCGCCGGAGGTGCGGGATGAGGGGGGTGCTGAAGGGGACGAGGGCTGGGACTTCTGAGGGGGCGGGGGCTGGGGTGAGTGGGGGAGACGGTGGGGAGGACTCCAGCGGAATCAACGGGGCGCCGAGCTTGGTCGGAGCACCCCCGCATCTGCGGGGAGAACGCGGTATCGCCCGCGAGACCCAGGTCCTCAACCGGAACACCCCCGCGCCTGCGGGGAGAACCGGATCGCGCCGCTGTTGATCGGGAAAGCCGCCGGAACACCCCCGCGCCTGCGGGGAGAACCCGCACTCGGTGGACATCACCAGCGCCGGCACCGGAACACCCCCGCGCCTGCGGGGAGAACCCTTCCTGACCTGCGACTCAAGAGTGGCTTTGCTCGTTCTTTATCGAAGGGGGAATGGAGACGTACTCGTGTGGCTGCATAGGTCCACCCTATCCAAGGCGGGGGCGCCCGACGGCCGTTCGGAACGGTGCTGTCGGAGGATGCAGCCGTTTCTCATGTGCCTTTGCCCTGAGTATCGTTGGTCGGTATGTCAGTGTCCCGTGCTTGGGTGCGGGAAGTGAGTCGGCTTCGCTGAGCGGAGGGGTGTCGAGGGCCGGACGCAGCGGAGGAGGAGGTCGCGTCACCCAGCAGTGACGCACCGGACGAGTCGTTGTGGGGTAAGTCGCGAGGGCGGGACCCTGGCCTTCCGCCGTATCCGCTGGTCCGGCAGGGCTACGTGATCCGGACGGCTGGCGCACGTCGTCGCATTCCCGAGGAATTCGACGGGCTTACTCTGATCAGGATGAGAGCCGCACCGAAGGTAAAGGAAGTGAAAAGCCCTTCTTGAGGTGCAGGTCAGGAAGGGTTCTCCCCGCAGGCGCGGGGGTGTTCCGAACCGGTACGACGCGCTGCTCGGGCTGCCGGAGTTCTCCCCGCAGGCGCGGGGGTGTTCCGCTGGACGTGGCCGAAGGGCGCATGACGACCGCGTTCTCCCCGCAGGCGCGGGGGTGTTCCGCAGACCAGCTCGTGTGTGAGCTGGTCGTATCCGTTCTCCCCGCAGGCGCGGGGGTGTTCCGACTGGCACCTGACCCTGGCCGACCCGCGCAGCGTTCTCCCCGCAGGCGCGGGGGTGTTCCGGTCTACGAAGCCGCCTTCGAGCGGATCGTGGCGTTCTCCCCGCAGGCGCGGGGGTGTTCCGTTCGGGTGAGCGTGAGAGGGCGCGCCCCCTGGGTTCTCCCCGCAGGCGCGGGGGGTGTTCCGGTCAGCGCCGAGCGTCACGACGATGCCCTCGCGTTCTCCCCGCCGACGCGGGGCCCTTCCAGCCCAGAGCGGCGGCGCGGCCAGTTTCCTCCCGCCCGCGCCGCCGCCCCTCTCACCGCCCCTCCCGGCCTCCCGTCGCCCACTCCGACAGCGTCTCCCCGATCGTCACCAGCGGGGCCGGGTCCAGCATTTCGTAGTGGCCGCAGGGGACGTCGACCGTCGAGAGCCGGCCCCCGCCGAGCGGCTGCCAGGCCGTCGGGTCCACGTCCACGGCGTCCGTGGCCGCGCGGAAGTGGAGTACGTCCACCCCCTTCGTGCGCGGCGGGGGAGTGCGCAGGGCGTCCACCGCCGAGCGCACCGCGAGGCGTGAGCCTTCCACCACCCGTTCGCCGAGGAGGGTGATCTGTTCCGGTGGGGTTCCGTCCGCCGCGAAGCCGGCCGAACCGGCGACGTGCCGGTGGGTCTCCTCCCAGTCGGGGAGGGCGTCGGGAGCGGGGTACGAGTCGAGCAGGGCCACGAACTCCACGGCGTGCCCCGTCTCCAGCAGTTCCACGGCCACCGCGTAGGCGAGGGTGCCGCCGACCGACCAGCCGAGGAGGCGGTAGGGGCCCTCCGGCTGGACCTCCAGGATCCGCCGGGCGTACTCCCGCACCAGTTCGTCCGGCTTGCGCGCGCCGCCCTCGGGGTCGGTGAGGCTCGGGGACTGGAGACCGTAGAGCGGGACGTCCGGGGCCAGGTGGGGCAGGAGGCGGGCGTACGGCCAGGCGAGGCCGCTGGCCGCGTGCACCGCGAACAGCGGGCGCAGGCGTCCGCCGGTCCGCAGGGGCAGGAGGACGTCCAGGCCGGAGCCGTCGCCCTCGCCGTCGAACCGGCGGGCGAGGGCCGCCGGGGTCGGGGCCTCGAAGAGCGCGCGGACGGACAGTTCGGTGCCGAGGACCGCGCGGACCCGGCTCACCAGCCGGGTCGCGAGGAGGGAATGCCCGCCCAGGTCGAAGAAGCCGTCGTCCGGGCCGACTTGGTCCACGCCGAGCACTTCGGCGAACAGTGCGCACAGCGGCTCCTCGTGCGCGTGGGCCGTCTCCCGCCGGGCCGCGGTGTCGTATGTGGGGGCCGGCAGGGCCGCGCGGTCGAGCTTGCCGTTCGGCATCAGCGGGAACCGCTCCAGCGGCACGACCGCCGACGGCACCATGTGGTCCGGCAGAGTGGCGCGGGTGGAACGCCGCAGCTCGGCGCCGTCGAGTACGGCGCCGGGTGCGGCCACCACGTACGCGACCAGTCTGCGGTCGCCCGCGCGGTCCTCCCGTACGACCGCGACGGCCTGCCCCACGTCCGCGTGCCGCAGCAGAGCCGCCTCCACGTCGCCGAGTTCGATCCGGAAGCCTCGGACCTTGACCTGGCTGTCGAACCGTCCCAGATACTCCAGTTGGCCGTCGGACCGCCACCGCACCTGGTCGCCCGTGCGGTACATCCGGCCGCCGGGCTCACCGAACGGGCAGGCCACGAAGCGCTCCGAGGTCGGCACCGGCCGGTTCAGATAGCCGCGGGTGACGCCCGCGCCGGCGATGTACAGCTCGCCCGGCTGCCCCACCGCGACCGGCTGGAGCCAGGGATCCAGCACGTACATCCGGGAGTTGGGCACCGGCCGGCCGATCGGCGGATCGCCGTCGGGGTCCGTCTCGCCGCTGCGCCACCAGGTCGAGTAGGTGGTGGCCTCGGTGGGACCGTAGATGTTGGTGACCGCGCAGCCGGGCACCCGCTCCCGCAGCTCGCGCAGCAGGGCGTGCGGCACCGCCTCCCCGCCGAGCACCACATGTCGTGCCGACACGTCGAGCGTTCCGCCGGCCAGCATGCTCGCCATCGCCGAGGGCACGCCGCTGACCAAACTGCCCTCCCAGCCGTCCCGTTCGAGCAGGGTGAACAGGTCGTCGACCAGCTCCAGTCGGCCGCCGAGCGCCAGCGTGGTGACGATCTCGAAGACCGACACGTCGAAGCTGAGCGAGGTGGACGCCAGGACCCGCGCCATGCCGTCGGCGCCGAAGTGGTCCTCCACGGTCGCCACGAAGTTGACGGCGTTCGCGTGCTCGACGACCACACCCTTGGGGATGCCGGTGGTGCCCGAGGTGTAGATGACATAGGCGGGGTGCCGGGGGAGGAGCGCGACCGGGCGTTCCGCGTCCGTGACGCCGGTGTCCGGCTGCTCCTCGACGCGCCTCGCCACGGCGGGGTCGTCGAGGACCAGCGCGGCCGTCCCTTCCGGCAGTACCGTCCTGCTCGCCTCGGTGACCACCGCGAGCCGGGGCCGCGCGTCGCCGAGCATCCGCGCCACCCGGTCGGCCGGGTAGCGCACGTCGACCGGCACATAGGCGGCGCCGGTCTTGAGGACGGCGAGCAGAGCGACGACCATCTCCGGGGCCCTCGGCAGGGCCAGGGCCACCCGGGTCTCCGGTCCGGCGCCCTCGGCCAGCAGGACGCGCGCCAGACGGTTCGCCCGGCGGTCGAGCTCGGCGTAGTCGAAGGTGCGCCCCTGGTACACGAGGGCGGGTCGATCCGGGGTACGGGCGGCTTGTTCCGCCATCAGGGAGGGCAGCGTGGCCGGTGTCACCGGGCGGGCCGTGGCGTTCCACTCTTCCAGCACCTGTCGTCGCTCACCGGCGGAGAGGACCGGCAGAGCGGCGACCGGGCGGTGCGGATCCTCGGCGATCGCCGTCAGGATCCGCGCGAACCGCTCGGCGATGCCCTCCACCGTCCCGCGTGCGAGCAGATCGGGCCGGAAGTCGAGCCGGATGCCCAACTCCTCGGCCGGCGTGCAGATCAGGGACAGCGGATAGTGAGTGGCGTCGAACCCCCTGACGCCGACGAGGAGCGCCTCGCCGAGCCAGCGCTCGCCCGAACCCATCGGATAGTTGTCGAAGACCGTCGTGGTGTCGAAAAGGGCGCCGAACCCCGCCTGTTGCTGGATCTCCGTGAGCCCGACATGGTGGTGCTCGAACAGGTCGAGCTGTTCGTCCTGGACCCGCTCGAGGAGATCGATCAGGGTGTCCCTCGGATCGATCCGCACCCGGGCCGGAATGGTGTTGATGAGCAGCCCGACCATCGACTCGACGCCGTCGACCTCGGCGGCCCGCCCCGACACCGTCGTCCCGAACAACACATCGGTCTGACCCGTCAGTTGACGCAGCAGCAGACCCCAGGCCGTCTGCATCGCCGTACCGAGTGTGACCCCCGCCTCCCGGGCCCGGTCGGTCAGGGCGGCGGTGGACGCGGCGGACAACGTACGCAGCACCCGCTCGGGCACCACCGTGCCCGTGCCCGGTGCGCGCGGCGCCACCAGCGTCGGCCCCTCGATCCCCGTCAGCGCCTCCGCCCAGGCGTCCCGGGACCACTCCGGATCGACCTCGCCGAGCCAGTCCAGATAGTCGGTGTACGAGGGGGCCGCCGGCAGCACGTCCGTCGCCGCGACGTCGGACCCGGCCTCGTACAGCCGGAACAGCTCGTCGAGCAGGATCGAGGTGGACCAGCCGTCCAGAATGATGTGATGGTTCGTCAGAACGAAGCGCCAGCGGGCCTCGTCCAGACGGATCAGCAGGAAGCGGATCAGCGGCGGCCGGGCGGTGTCGAAACGCCTCCGGCGCTCCTCCTCGACCAGCCGCGCGGCCTTTGTCTCCCGGCCTTCGGACGTCTCCTGGGAGAGGTCGGCCGTCCGCCAGTCCACCGGGACCCGGTACGGGACGAACCGTACGGGCGCGCCCGACGCGTCCGTACGGAACCCCGAACGCAGACTGTCGTGCCGGTCCAGGAGCGCCTGGCAGACCTCCCGCAGCAGCCCGGGGTCGACCGGTCCCTCGAAGTCCAGCGCCAACTGGATGGTGTAGATGTCCTGGCCGTCCGCGTCGAACGCCGTGTGGAAGAACAGCCCTTGTTGGAGCGGCGCCGGCTTCGACGTCCGCTCATGGGTCCGGTCGTCGGCGGGCTCGTGAACGGGCGCACGGGCGGGCTCGTGCGAGGGCTCGTGGATACGGTCTGGGCTTGCGGTCACGCCGTCTCTCCCGGTTCGCCGGTACAAGCGGTCAGGGTCTCCAGGGCCTCGAACCAGGCGTCGGCCAGCTCCTCCACCCGGGACCGGGCCAGCAAGGCATCCGGATACGCCCAGGTGACATGGAGTTCCGGCCCGGCCCCGCGGTCGTGGACGATCGCGGACACCTCCAGGAGGTGTGTCAGGGGCATCTCCGGGTCGCCGCCACCGGCGACCGCGCCGGCTTCCGGCGCCAGACCCCAGTCGGCCTCGTCCGGCCGGTCGAACCGGCCCAGGTAGTTGAACAGGATCTGCGCCCGGGGCCCCGCCCCGAGCACCGGGGCGGACTCCGGATTCAGATGACGCAGCAGGCCGAAACCGATCCCCTTGTCCGGCATGCTCCCGAGCTGGTCGTCCAGGGCCCGCACGGCGTCGCGCGGATCGCCCGGCCGCCCCGGGAGCCGTACGGGGAACATGCTGGTGAACCAGCCCACGGTCGAGGACAGATCGAGCCCGTCGGCGATCTCCTCACGGCCGTGCCCTTCCACGTCCACAAGGAAAGGCGCGTCACCGTGGGGCAGCACGCCCTCGGGTACCGCGTCGGCGGGAATGCCGGAAGGCGAGCCCGTGAAGGAGCCTGCGAACGCGCCCGCGGAAGCGCCCACGGGAGCGGCGGCGAGCGCCGAACGCCAGCGCCCCGCCGCCGTGCTCAGCGCGCCGAGCAGTACCGCGTTCACGCCGACGCCGAGCCGCGCGGGCACCCGGGTCAGAAGAGGCTCGGTCCGTCCGGCCGGAAGCACCCGGGTCACCATGCGCTTCGATCCTTCGACATCACGGGCGGCCACGAGATCCGCGCCGGGGACGAGATCGGCCGCCCCTTCGACAAGCCCGAGCCAGAAGGGGAGTTCGCCCGCGCGCCCGCGTGCCTCGCGCTCCAGCCGCCGTCCCCAGTCGGCGAACGACACCGGGGTGAAGTCCGGTTCCGCCGTACGGGGTGCGACGCCCGTGCGCAGGTCCTCCAGAAGGATCCGCCAGGAAACGCCGTCCACCACAAGGTGGTTGATCATCAGCAACAGCCGGCCAGGGTGCCCCGGGCCCGCGTCGAACCACACCGCCTGGACCATGTTCCCGTCGCCGGGGGCCAGTCGGCGCCGGGCCGCGTCCGCCTCGGTGCGGACCAGGTCCGCGAGCTTCTCGACGGCGAGGCCCGCCGTGTCGATCCGTACGAGACGGCCGGCCGCGTCGACCGCGCCGCGCGGCAGGACCTCCAGGCGCCACGCGGGGCCGCGCGTCAGCCGTATCCGCAACGCGTCGTGCCGGTCGAGCAGCGACTGGAGGAGCGTGCGCAGCCGCGGCAGGGACAGGTCCGACGGGGTCCGCACGAGCACGGACTGGTGGAAACCGTCGACGGGGCCGCCCCGTTCGCGCTGCCAGTGGACGATCGGGGTGAGCGGCACCTCCGCGGAGGGCATCTCGCCGGAAGGCGCCGCACCGTTCGGCGCTTTTCCGGACGGCGCCCCGGCAGTGGCCGCCCCCGCCCCCGATCCTGCCTTCGTGCCCGCCTTGGGGGGCCGTACCTTGGCATGGGCGGCCAGCTCGGCGACGGTCCGGTACCGGAAGACGTCCCGGGTGGACAGCCCCAGACCACGTGAACGGGCCCGGGACACCAGCCGGATCGACACGATGCTGTCGCCGCCGAGGTCGAAGAAGTCGTCCTCGACACCGACTTCGGGTCGGCCGAGCACGGCCGCGAACAGCTCGCACAGCAGCTTCTCGGCAGGGGTCTCCGGCTCCCGGGTCCTCCGGTCCTGAGGTGCGGACGCCTGCGGGGCGGGCAGCGCGGACCGGTCGAGCTTTCCGTTGGGGGTGAGCGGCAGCCCGCCGGGAAGGACGACGATGGCCGGGACCATGTACGGCGGCAGTGCCTGCCGCGCCCACTCGACGAGTGCGGAGGCGAGTGCGGAGTCCGGTTCGGCGGCGGACTCGGAGTCCCGCGCCGGGCCGGGCACCCGGGCGGGTACGGCATAGGCGACGAGCCGGCGCTCGCCCGGACGGTCCTCGCGCACCACGACGGCGCTGCGCACCACCCGGTGGTGCCGGTCCAGGACGGCCTCGATCTCCCGGGGTTCGATGCGGAAGCCGCGCAGTTTCACCTGGTCGTCGGTGCGGCCGAGGAAGTGGAGCTCCCCTTCGGCGGTCCACCGGACCAGGTCGCCGGTCCGGTACAGGCGGGCGCCCGGCGGACCGTACGGGTCGGCGACGAACCGCTCGGCGGTCTGCCCCGGCCGGCCGAGGTAGCCCCGGGCCACTCCCGGGCCTCCGAGGTACAGCTCGCCGGGCACCCCCGGGGGCACCGGCCGCAGCGCCTCGTTCAGGACGTACGCCCGGGTGGCGCCCAGCGGGGAGCCGAGCGGCGGGTGCGCGGCGTCGCGCGGACCGATCGGGGCGGCGAGGGACCAGATGGTCGTCTCGGTGGGGCCGTAGACATGGGTGACCTCGGAGGCCAGCGAGGCGAGCGAACCGGCCAGGGAGGGCGGCAGCGCCTCGCCGCCGACGACCGCGCGCAGCCCCCGGATCGCGTCGGGGATCTCGGCGACGAGGCCGGACCACAGGGAAGGTGTCGCCTGGACGGCGGTGACCTCGTACCGCTCGATCAGCCGTCCGAGGGCGTGCGGCTCGCGCACCTCCTCGGGAGAGGCGAGGACGACCGCGGCGCCGCCGAGCAGGGGCAGCAGGAGTTCGAGGTGGGCGATGTCGAAGGCGACGGTCGTCACCGCGAGCAGCCGGTCGGCGGGTCCCAGCGGCAGCCGGTCGCCCATGGCGGCGAGCAGATGGGCGAGGTTGCCGTGGGTGATGGCGACCCCCTTCGGCCGGCCCGTCGAGCCGGAGGTGTAGAGGACGTACGCCGTGGCGTCGGCGGGGACCTCCACGTGCGGAGCCGGAGCCGGAGCCGGAGCCGGAGCCGAAACAGGGACCGGGCCCCGGGGGGACGCGGCACCGGTTGTCCCGGTGGCGAGCGCGGCAGCGAACCCGGGCTCGTCCAGGGCGATCCAGTCGTCGGCGCCGAGTGCGGTGCGGGTGGCACGGTCGGAGAGCACCAGGAGCGGCGCGGCCTCGGACAGCACCCCCGTCACCCGCTCCCGGGGGTGGTGCGGGTCGACCGGGAGGTACGCGGCGCCGGTCCGGTGTACGGCGAGGAGCGCGACCAGCAGATCGGGGGTGCGGTTCATGGCGATGGCGATCAGCCGCTCCGGCCCGGCGCCGAGCCCGCGCAGATGCCCGGCCAACCGGTCCACCCGCGCGTCGAGTTCGCCGTAGCTGATCCGGTCCGCCCCGTGGAACACCGCCGTGGCGTCGGGCGTCCGGGCGGCCTGCTCCCGGAACCACAGGGGTGCCGAGCCGACGGGCTTCGTCGCCTTCGCCCCCGCGCCGCTCCACTCGGTGAGGAGGGTGTGCCGCTCGGAGGAGGGCAGGATGTCCAACTGCCCCGCCCGGAGCGCCGGATGAGCGGCCGCGTCGGCGAGTAGACGGGTGAAGTACCCGGCGAGCCGTTCGGCCGTCGCGGGGTCGAACCGGTCCCGGGCGTAGACCAGGGTGCCGTCCAGACCCCCGCCGGACTCGGTCAGGTCGAAGAGCAGATCGAAGGGGGCGGTCCGGTATCGGCCGCCGTACGGCATGTCGACGCGCAGGTCCGGCAGTTCCACGGCACCGGTCGCGTTGTTCTGCAGACTCAGCATCACCTGGAAGAGCGGGTGCCGGGCCGCCGACCGGGCCGGGGCGACGGCGTCCACGACGTGCTCGAAGGGGACGTCCTGGTGCTCCAGCGCGGCGAGGACCGTGTCCCGGACACGGTCGATCAGGGCACCGAAGTCCGGATCGCCGGAGACGTCGGTGCGCACCACCACGGTGTTCACGAAGCAGCCGACGAGGTCGTCGAGTCTACTGTCGGTGCGCCCGGCGACCGGGCTGCCGACGAGGATGTCCGTCCCCGCGCCGAGCTGCCGCAACAAGGCGGCCAGGGCCGCGTGCAGCACCATGAACAGGCTCGCGCCGTGCCGCTGCGCCAGCGCGGCGAGCCGCGCGTGGTCCTCGGGAGCGAGATGGAACGGCACCGTGCCGGCGCGCTGGGTGGCGACGGCGGGGCGCGGCCGGTCGGCGGGCAGCGGGGTCTCGTCGGGGGCGTCGGCCAGCGTACGGGTCCAGTGGGCGAGCCGGCGGGTGAAGGCGCTGTCGGGGTCCTCGGGTCGCCCGAGTGCCTCGCGCTGCCACAGGGTGAAGTCGCCGTACTGGACGGGCAGTTCGGTGAACTCGGGGGCTTTCCCCCGCAGCCGGGCGGCGTAGGCCCGGGAGAGGTCCCGCAGAAGGGGAGCGGCGGACCAGCCGTCGAAGGCGATGTGGTGGATCGTGACCGTGAGGACGTGCTCCTTGGGTGAGCAGGAGAGGAGTTCGGCCCGCAGGGGTGTCTCGCGCGCCAGGTCGAATGCGTGATCCGAGGCGGCGGTCACCGCCGCCGCCATGTCCGATGAGGCCACCTTCCTCACCGGGAGCGTGACATCGAAATCCCCCGGCGGCAGGACACGTTGGCGAGGAGACCCGTCGGTGACCGGGAACACGGTCCGCAGACTCTCGTGCCGCCCCACCACGTCCCGCAGGGCCGCCGACAGCGCCCCGGTGTCCAGCGGACCCGTCAGCCGCAGGGCGAGGGTGATGGAGTGCGAGGCCGCGTCGTCCGCCATCTCGCCCTGAAGCCAGAACCGCAACTGGGAGAAGGAAGGCGGCAGTACGTCCCCGCGCGGCCGGGGCCGCAGCGCGGAGCCACCGTCTCCCGCGCTCCCGCCCCCGAATCGCTCGGCGAGGCCGGCAGGCGTCGGGGACTCGAAGACCGCCCGCAGCCCGATCCCGGCATCCAGTTCCTCGCGCAGCCGGTTGGCCAGCCGGATGGCCAGCAGGGAGTGCCCGCCGAGGGTGAAGAAGTCGTCGTCCGCGCCGACCTCCGGGACTCCGAGGACTTCGGCGAACAGGTCGCACAGCAGCCGCTCGGCGGGTGTGCCGGGCGGACGGGAGCCGGGTCTCGCCGCGGGGGCGGGCAGGGCCGCACGGTCGATCTTGCCGTGTGGCGTGAGGGGAAGGCCGTCGGGGAGCACGATCACGAGGGGGACCATGTAGTCGGGCAGGACCCGGCGGGCGTGCGCGGCCAGTTCGGCCGCGAGATCGCCGACGGCACCCGTGGCGACGACGCCGGCCGCGCTCGCGGCCGGAACGGCGTAGGCCACGAGGCCGCGCTCTCCGGGCCGGTCCTCGCGGACCAGGACGGCGGCGCGGCCGACCCCCGGGTGGCGCTCCAACACGGCCTCGATCTCGCGGGGTTCGATGCGGAAGCCGCGTATCTTCACCTGGTCGTCGGCGCGCGCGAGGAAGTCGAGTTCGCCGTCGGCGGTCCACCGCACCACATCGCCCGTGCGGTACATACGGGTGCCGGGCGGACCGTACGGGTCGGCGACGAACCGCCCCGAGGTGAGATCCGGGCGGCCGAGATAGCCGCGCGCCAGGCCGGCGCCCGCGAGATACAGCTCGCCGGGCACTCCCACCGGCACCGGCTGGAACCGTTCGTCCAGCACGTACGCCCGGGTGTTCGCCATGGGCCGGCCGATCGGCGGCTTGCCGCCGCCCGCCTCGCGGGCCCTCTCCTCGGCACCGGTCCAGGTCGGGTCCAGGCGGCTGAAGGTGGTGAACGTCGTGTTCTCGGTCGGCCCGTACACATGGGTGAGCGCGGTGCCGGGGAAGTCCGTCAGCATCCGCCGCACGGCCCCGGCCGACGGCTGCTCGCCTCCCGTCCAGACCTGTCCGAGCCGCCCGAGCACCGGGCTCCTGTCCGCGACCAGCAGATTGAAGAGCGCGGTGGTGAGGAACGCGCTCGTCGCACCGCCCCCGGCCGCGGCCCGTTCCAGTGCCTCGGGCGAGGAGTCCCCGGCCGGCACCACCACGACCGTGCCGCCGCCGAGCAGCGGCACCCACAGTTCGTACGTCGAGGCGTCGAAGGAGTGCGGTGAGTGGGCCAGTACCCGCGTATGACCGCCGTCCTTCGCCCAGCAGGGATCGGAGGCGAGCGCGACGATGTTCCGGTGGGTCACCAGAACGCCCTTGGGGCGGCCGGTGGAGCCGGAGGTGTACATCGCGTACGCGGCCCGGTCGCCGGTGATGTCCGCCTGACCGTTCTCGTCGGTGGGCGATCCGTCCGGAGCGTCGTCCGGCCCGGCGACATCCGGGCCCGGTTCCTCGGCCGGGACCAGCGGAAGACCGAGCGGCGCGTCCGCGAGGCGCTCGGCCCGCTCTCGTGTGGCCGCGTCCGTCAGCAGCAGACAGGGCCGCGCCTCCTGAAGGACCGCGCGCTGCCGCTCGTCCGGATTGCGCGGATCCAGAGGAAGGTAGGCGGCCCCCGTCTTCAGTACGGCGAGCAGGGCGACGACCAGGTCGGCCGAGCGGTTCATGGCGACGGCGACCAACTGCTCCGGACCCGCGCCGGCGCGGCGCAGCCGGCCGGCGAGACGGTCGGACCGGGCGTCGAGGCCGGCGTAGGTGAGCCGGGTGTCGCCGCAGATCACGGCGGTGTCGCCGGGGCGGGCAGCCGCGCGCCGCCGGAACAGTTCCGGGACGGACTCGGCGGGGAGCGTCGTGCCGGGGCCGTTCCAGGTCTCCAGCGTCGTGCGGCGCTCCTCGACGGAAAGGAGTTCGAGCCGGCCGACCGGCCGCTCCGGCGTGGTCACCGCCTGGGTCAGGAAGGCGGTGAAGCAGCGGGCCAGCCGCTCGGCGGTGGCGTGGTCGAAGAGATCGAGGGGATAGACCAGGGCGCCGCTCAGCGCCCCGTCGGTCTCCGTGACGTCGAGGAGCAGGTCGTAGGCGACCGTCCGGTGGGTGTAGTCGAGCAGCCGGGTGTCGAGGCGCGGCAGGCGTACGGCGGCGCCCGCGTTGTTCTGGAGGCTCAGCATGACGTGGAAGAGCGGGTGGCGGACCGCCGACCGTGCGGGGTTGACGGCCTCCACGACCTGCTCGAACGGGACGTCCTGGTGGTCCAGGGCCGCCACGACGTTCGTCCGGGTCTGCCGGACCAGCTCGTGGAAGTCGGGGTCGCCCGAGGTGTCCGTACGGATGACGACGGTGTTGACGAAGCAGCCGACGAGGTCGTCGAGACCGACGTCGGTGCGCCCCGCGACCGGGCTGCCGACCAGGATGTCGGTGCCCGCGCCGAGCCGGGAGAGGAGCCCCGCGAGCGCCGCGTGCAGGACCATGAAGGTGCTGGCGCCGTGCCGGCGGGCGAGCAGGGTGAGCAGCCGGAAGTTGTCGGGGGACAGCCGGAAGGGGACGATGCCGGCCCGGTGGACGGCGGTGGAGCGGCGCGGCCGGTCGAGCGGGAGGGGGAGTTCGGCCGGTGCGTCGGCGAGCGCCCGGGTCCAGTGGGCCAGTTGCTCGACGAGGAGACTGTCCGGATCCTCGGCAGTGCCCAGCCCCTCCCGCTGCCACAGGGTGAAGTCCGCGTATTGGAAGGGGAGTTCCTCCCACTCGGGCGACTGTCCGGCGAGCCGGGCGGTGTAGGCGTGCGAGAGGTCGCGGAGGAACGGGGCGATCGACCAGCCGTCGAAGGCGATGTGGTGCACGGTGATCGCCAGTACATGACGCTCGGTTCCCAGGGCGAGCAGGACGGCCCGCAGCGGGATCTCGTGCTCCAGATCGAAGACCCGGCCGATGGTGTCGGCCACGGCCGTCTCGGCGTCCTCCTCCGTGACCTGCCGTACGGGCAGTTCGACCGTCACGTCCGAGAGGATCCGCTGCTCGGGCGCTCCCGCCGTGACGGTGAAGACGGTGCGCAGGCTCTCGTGCCGCGTCACCACGTCCCGCAGCGCGTCGCGCATCGCCGTCGCGTCCAGCCGGCCCGTCAGCCGGAGCGTCATCGACGTGTTGGGCGACTCGCCTCCGCGGTCCATCTCGCCCTGGAACCAGAACCGCAGCTGCGAAAACGACAGAGGGATCACGTGGTCTCGGCCTCTCGGGTCACTCGGTTGCTCGGGGTGCTCGGGGTGCTCGGGTCAGTCGGGTCGTCCGGCTTGCTCGGGTCACGCGGACGGGTGCGCCTCGGACGCCTCGCGCAGGGCGTTCAGATGGCGCAGCCCGTCCAGGACGGTCTTGGTGTCGATGCCGAAGTCGAGGAGGCAGGCGATCTCGTCCACACCGATGCCGCGCAGCCGCTCGACCGTCGCCCTCGCCCCCTCCACCGTCCCGAACAGCCCCCGCTGCTCGAAGTAGGTGTCGAAGGACTGGTCGACGAGGAAGTCCAGGTCCTCGTCCTCCAGCGCGTCGATGTCGAAGTCCGGGTCGAGGGCGCCGAACGAGCGGGCGAGGAGATGGGCCGAGCTCTTGAGATACGCGCGCAGCGGTCCGTCGACGGTGGCACGCACCTCGTCCCGGTCGGTGCCGAGGAAGGTGTGCAGCATCAGGACGACATGGCCGTCCCAACCCTCGTGGGTCTCGCGCGCCGTCCTCCGGTACGCGGCGATCTTCGCGGCCAGCTCGTCGACGTCCTGGTGCAGCAGATGGGTGAGGACCCCGGCCCGCGCGACCGCGGCCGTACGGAAGGTCTCCGCGTCGCCCGCGCTGGTCACCCAGATCGGGAGCTCCCGCTGCACCGGCGGCGGGAAGACCCGTACGGTCGCCGGAGCGCCGGTGCCGTCCACCACGTCGAGGCCGTCCCCGTGCCACAGCGCGCGCAACTGCCCGATGCTCTCGGCCAGTACGCGCTTGCGGTCCGCGTACGGCACCGGGCTCAGCGCGAAGTCCACCGGGTGCCACCCGGAGGCGAGGGACACCCCGACGCGCCCGCCCGAGAGGTTGTCCACCACCGACCACTCCTCCGCGATCCGCAGCGGATGGTGGAGGGGCGCGACGACGCTCCCGGCGCGCAGGGCCACGGTGTTCGTGATCATCGCCAGGGCCGCGGCGGCCACGGACGGGTTGGGGTAGAGCCCGCCGAAGGGGTGGAAGTGCCGTTCGGGTGTCCAGACCGCGCGGAAGCCGTTGCGGTCGGCGAACCGGGCGCCTTCGAGGAGGAGTTCGTACCGTCCGGCGTCCCCGTCCGGTGTGCTGTCGTCGGCGAAGTAGAAGAGGCTGAAGTCCATCGGAATCCTTCGATGACCTTGGTCGTACGTGATCCGGTCGGTGTCGCGGGCCCGCGCCGCCGTCAGTCGGGGCGAGGCATCCTCCGCAGGGCCGGGCGCGCCGTGCGGGCTCCGGCGAGCCGGGACGCGAGAGCGGCCACCGTGGGCGCGTCGAAGACCGTCCCCACCTGGACCTCCACTCCCAGCTCGGCGCGGATACGGCTCACCAGCCGGGTGACGAGCAGCGAATGGCCGCCGAGGGCGAAGAAGTCGTCGTCGATCCCCACCGGGTACGTCTCGCCCGCCGAGCCCGGTTCGCCTGGTCCCGCCGTGCCCGGTTCGGCCGTCGCGGTGGTTGCCGAACCGGCCGGCGCGGCCAGTCCCAGGACCTCCGCGTACATCCGGCACAGCGCGGCCTCCTGTGCCGTCCGGGGCGGGCGGCCGGTGCCGCGCGGGGCGGTGCGCGGCGCGGGCAGAGCGGCCCGGTCGAGCTTGCCGTGCGCGGTGAGCGGGAACTCGTCGAGGGCGACGATCGTGGACGGCACCATGTACCCGGGGAGGTGCGCGGACGCCCACGCGGCGACCGAAGCGAGGAGCTCCGTGTCGCCGGCCGCGGCGAAGGGCACGTTGACATGCCGCTCGGGATCCCCCATCGGTCCGGAGGGGGGCTCGGTAGGGAAGTCCCGCTCTCCGAAGGAGAATTCGGCGTCGACATGAGCCGGTCCCGCTGTCGCGGACCAGCGCAGGGCGACCCGGCAGCCCAGCCGTTCGCCGAGCCGGGCCAGCTCTTCCGGATCGGGACCGGTGCCCGGCGTGCCGCCCGACAGACGCAGATCCTCGGCGAGACGCGTGTTGG
Source organism: Streptomyces sp. NPDC046203 (assembly GCF_040646255.1). Classification (NCBI taxonomy): domain Bacteria; kingdom Bacillati; phylum Actinomycetota; class Actinomycetes; order Kitasatosporales; family Streptomycetaceae; genus Streptomyces; species Streptomyces sp. NPDC046203. Next base: position 379,577 of record NZ_JBEYZX010000001.1, read on the forward strand.
GCACCCCGGTGACCCGGACGGGATCCGCGCCGTGGACGAGACCCGTGCCGTGCGCGTGGTGGTCCCGCAGGGCGTCGGCGAGACCGTCCAGTGTGTGGACGTCGGCCCCCCACGACAGCTCGCGCACCGCACCGCCCCGCGCGGGCGCCTCGTCGGTGCGGCGCAGGACGACGTCGTAGCGGTAGCGCGTCAGCTCGCTGTGGTGGGAGCCCCGCTTCAGGCGTACGTCGCAGGCGGTGAAGTGCGGCTCGCGGCCCTCCGGCGCGACCGTCAGCGACCGGAAGTACTCCGGATCCACCAGCAGTTCCGGCTCGGTGGCCCTCCGGTGCGCCACCGCCCGGCGGTGCTCCTCACCACCGGGCGGCGCATCCTGGGAGCGGGCCGCCGCCGCGCCGTGGAAGACGTCCGCGAGACCCAGGTGGCGGACGTCGCCGACGAACACCGCGCCACCGGGTGCCAGGGCCGCCGCCGCGAGTTCCAGAACCCGTGCGAGATAGCGCCCGCTGGGGAAGTACTGCACCACGGAGTTGAGGACGACGACGTCGAAGTACCCGCGCGGCACGCCCTCCTGGTCGTCGGCCGGCCGGCTGTCCAGGACGACCCGGCCGGTGAGCTCAGGCCGCTCGTCCACCTGCCGCCGCAGCCGCTCGATCACCCGGGGCGAGAGGTCGAGCCCCCAGTAGGCCTCCGTCCGAGGAGCGAGCTGAGACAGCAACAGGCCGCTGCCCACCCCGAGTTCGAGAATGCGCCGGGGCCGGAGCGCGCGGATGCTCCGGACCGTCTCGTCACGCCACTCCCGCAGCTGCTCCAGCGGCAGTGTGCTGCCGTCGTAGCCGCTGGTCCACCCGCTGAAGTCCTCGCCGAACGGCGCCGGTTCGGCCTCGGCCGGAACGGCGTCGTGGACACGCCGCCAGTCGGCGACACGGTCCGCGTCGCTTGGGCGGCCGGCGCTCGCGTCCGTCCCGGCGGGCTCGCGGCGGACATAGGCGACGAGCCTTCGGTCGCCGTCCGGGCCCTCGCGCACCGCCACCGCGGCGGCCGACACTCCGGGGTGACCGGCCAGCCGTGCCTCGATCTCCCCCGGCTCGATCCGGTGGCCGCGCACCTTGACCTGATCATCCGTGCGACCGGCGAACTCCAGTTCGCCCGAGGTGTTTCGGCGTACCAGATCGCCCGTGCGGTAGAGCCGGGTCCCGGCCGGGCCGTACGGGTCCGCCACGAAGCGCTCCGCCGTCAGACCGGGCCGGCCGAGATAACCGCGCGCCAGGCCCGCCCCCGCGACGTACAACTCGCCCACCACGCCGTCCGGCACCGGCCGCAGATCGGCGCCGAGGACATGGACCCGCGCGCCCCGGATCGCCCCGCCGATCGGCGGCGTCGCGGCACGCGGAGTCAGAGGCCGGCTCATGGTGGCGCAGACCGTGGTCTCCGTCGGCCCGTACGCGTTGATCAGCGTCCGGCCTGGCGCCCACCGCCGCCGCTGTTCCGCGTCCAGGGCCTCGCCCGCGGCGACCAGGACGCGTACGCCCGGCAGAGCGTCGGACGGCAGGACCCGCAGCACCGACGGAGGCAGGGTCGCGTGCGTGATCCGCCGCTCTTCGGCCAGTCGGCACAGGCCGGGCCCCGGCAGCAGGCTGCGGGCGGGCGCGAGGACGAGCGCGGCCCCCGCGGACAGCGCCATCGCCAGCTCCCAGAAGAACGCGTCGAAGCCGGCCGGGGCGAACTGCAGGACGCGATCGCCCTCGCCCACCGCGAGCGTGTCACGCTGATGGGCGGCCAGCCCGGCCAGACCGGAGCGGGTGACGACCACGCCCTTGGGCAGGCCGGTGGACCCCGAGGTGTACACGACGTACGCGGGCAGATCGCCCAGCGCGCGCCGGGCGCCGCCCGGCGGATGCGACGCCGGAGCGTCCCGCAGCGCCGCGCCGGTCTCCGGACCGTCCACATCGCTGCGGGCGACCGCGAGACCGGCCGGCAAGGCCGTCCCGGAATCGGCGAGGAGCAGGGCCGGGGCGGCGTCGGCCAGGATGTGGGCGATCCGCCGCGCCGGGTAGCCGGGGTCCACCGGAAGGTGGGCGGCACCCGCCTTCATCACCGCCAGCACCGCGACGACCAGCTCCACCGAGCGGCCGAGCGCCGAGGCGACCACCGTCTCCGGCCCCACGCCCCGCGCGGCCAGCACATGGGCCAGCCGGTTCGCGCGGGCGTCGAGATCCGCGTACGACACCGTGTCCTCACCGAACACCAGGGCCGTGGCGGCCGGGGCGGTCCTGGCCCGCTCCTCGAAGAGGTCGAGCAGCGGCCGGGCCGCGTCCCGCGGGAAGCGCGTGGGGAGATCGAGCGCGCTGGTGACCACGGACAGCTCCTTGCACGGGAAGGGGGTGGCGTCGGTGCGGGGCGTCGAACAGGCGTCAGGGAGGAGAGAGGAAGGGAGCGGGAAGAGCCGGGTCCGTCGCGGCGCCTCAGCGCGGACGGTTCCGGGCCGCGCCCCTCGTGGTGCTCGGGCGGACCGGTCGCGCACCGGTCCGGGCATGCTCCGCGCGCGGGAGACGCGCAGCCCGCGCATCCGGTCCGAATACCGGGTCCCTCCGGGTCGGAATTGCGAATTCCAAGGGCCGGGGGGAGTACGGGTCCTCGGCATTGGCAAGGGCGAGGAATTGACCGGATTCATTCTCGGGCTGATTGATCATCCGGGCTCGACCTTCCCACGAGGCATGGTTCGTTGGCAATGGCGTGGTCGAGAGTAAGCGGCACCGGCGGGAAATGGCCACTCTGGTTTCCCGGACGATGCTCTTGTACGATCCAGCCCCGAACTGGCCGCCCCCGCACGTACTCTGCGGCAGATCGAATAACCGTCGGGTCATCGAAGTCCGGAGGCCGCCGTGGAATCCGCCGCGCCCACTGCCGCACTGTTGGCGACAGACCAGGGCCGACGCCCCCACCGGAACTTCCGGTTGCTGCTCGTCGGCGAGACCACCAGCAAGCTCGGGACCAGCGTCACCTCGGTCCTGCTGCCGCTGGTGGCCGTCACCACCCTGCACGCCTCGCCGTTCACGATGGGCCTGCTCACCGCCGCCCCGTGGCTGCCGTGGCTGGTCATCGGACTGCCGGCCGGCGCATGGGTCGACCGGCTCGCGCCGCGCCGGGTGATGCTCGTGTGCAACGCCGTCTCCGCGGCGGTGTTCGTGAGCGTGCCCGCCGCCTGGTGGCTGGGGGCCCTGACCATCGGACACGTCCTCGGGGCCGCCCTGATCTCCGGTTGCGCCTCGGTCTTCTTCTCCACCGCCTACTCGGCCTACTTACCCAGGCTGGTCCCCGCGAGCGACCTGATGGGCCGCAACGCCCAACTGCAGGCGGGGGAACAAGGCGCCAGGGTGGCGGGCCCCGGCCTCGGCGGACTGATCGCCCAGGGCCTGGGCAGCGTGCCGGGACTGCTCCTCGACGCGGCCTCCTTCGTGGTGTCGTCGGTCTGCCTCGCGTTCATCCGCGCCGACGGGCCGCGCCCCGCGCCGGCACCCCGGCGCCGGCTGGCACGCGAGATCTCCGAGGGGCTGCGCTTCGTCGTCGGCGACGCCTGGGTACGGGCCGTCACCGGCTTCGGCGCGGCGGTCAACCTGGCGATGGCCGGACTCCAGGCCGTCCAGATCGTCTTTCTCGTACGGACCGTCGGCGTCGGCTCCGACCTGCTCGGCTGGCTCGTGTCGTGCGGTGGACTCGGCGGGGTGCTCGGCGGTCTGGCGGCCGGCCGGCTGGCCCGGCGGCTGGGTACGGCGCGTGCCCTGCTGGTCGTCCAGTTCACCGCCTCGCCCTTCGGGCTGCTCGCCGCGCTCGCCGCTCCCGGCCCGAGGCTGGCGTTCTTCGTGGTCGGAACGGTCGTCCTGTTCGCCGGGGTGGTGGCCTGCAACGTCGTCATCGTCAGCTTCCGCCAGGCGTACTGCCCGGCCGGGCTGCTGGGGCGGGTCACCGCGACCACCCTGTTCCTCAACTACAGCACGATTCCGCTCGGCGCCCTCGTGGGCGGATCCCTCGCCGCGCTCTTCGGCGCCCGCTCCGCGATGTGGGTGGTGACGGCCGCCCTGGTCGCCGCCGGCGGATTCCTGCTCGTGGGGCCGTTGCGCGGTCTGCGTGACCTTCCGGGTGTTTCCGCTTCCGCTTCCGCTCCCTCTTCCGCCCTCGGTGACGAGACCGGCGAGACCGGTGAGAACGGCAAGCACGCCGAGAACGGCGAGCACGCCGAGAACGGTGGGAACGGCCGCGGCGGAGACACCGGCGCTTGAGAATTCCGGCCAAAAATCGCCGGTGCCGGAAATCGCTCGAAGAGTCGCCGGACAAGCGGTGCCGAATGGCCGGTCGGCGACAGTGCTGCGAAGACGAATGGCGGCGGACGACGCCAGCGTGCGACAGCGGTGACGGAACCAGGGTTACCCGGAATACATCCGGCTCGGAGAAGGCGTCCTTTCCGGTCACATGGCCGGCCGGTCCGCTTCTCCGGACGAGAACGGTGCCGGCGTCTTGCCGTCTCGCCGTCCGGTCACCCCGTCGTCCCGTCGTCCCGTCACCCCGGGACGGCCGCGGGGCGGACGCTGCCCGCGCCCGCCCCGCATCTCCGTTCTCTTCTCCCCGCGCTCACCCGTCCCCGTGCCGTCCCCCTGCCGGGCCGCGCCGCTCAGGACCGCCGGCCCACCGTGGCCGACGTGGCCGACGTGGCCGATCCGGCCGTGGCGGCCGTGGTGCCCGTCCAGCGCAGCAGCCCGTACAGCAGCTGCGTGGCACCTGGCATGAAGCGGGATCCGTGGTGGTAGACCGGGTCCATCGTGGTGACGATCAGCCGGCCCGGGGTGGAGACCCGGTCCTCGTAGAGCAGGACCTGCCGGGTGGCGGGATCGCCCTCCTCCTCCAGCTCGGTGTACGCGAGGACGGTGGCCCCGGCCGGGGGTTCGAGCAGCCCGTGGTAGTGCCAGCGGACGGCCCGCTCGGTGAGGTGCTCCCACGCCTCGTGGCCCTCGGCGGACCGGCGGACGCCGTTGTCGCCCCTGGGCGTGCGCCACCACCAGAAATTGGTCTCGGCGTGCCCGAGTCCGCGAAGCCCGGGGACCCAGTCGCAGTCACCGTTCTCGCCGAGGACGACGACGGTGCCGCCGCGCTCGGCGACCCCGAGGATCCACGGCACGGCGCGGGCCAGCAGCTTCGAGTGCAGCCGGTCGGAGACGAACAGGACGTCCAGGTCCTCGAAGTCGCCCTCGGCGACATCGGGAAGATAGAGGTCACGGGGCCGCCAGAGCCGGACAGCCGGATCGGCGAGGGTGGTCAGCTGGCTGAAGGAGCCGCCGTGCAGGAAACCGAGTCGGTACATCAGAGGGTGCCTTCCAGCCAGGCGTGCAGACGGGGGCCGAGGGTCCGGGTGGACCGGTCGGGGTCGCTGAACATGGACAGGTCGTTGCCGGCGTGGGCCATGACGAGGCCCTTGCCGAGCGGATAGAGGACGTCGATCGGCAGGGCGTGCGGACCGATGCCGTTGAGGACCGTGCCGTCCTCGGGTACGCGGGAGTGGTAGCCGCGCCCGTAGAAGCCGGCCACGCCCAGGCGTGCCAGCTCCTCGCCGGTCGGGGTGCCGGGGACGCCCGTGCGGTAGAGCAGTTCGAGGGGGTCGATGCCCTCGAAGACCGGGTGCGGGGTGACCGGGGTGATCCGCAGATCGGACGGGCCGTGGTAGTCGAGGGCTCGCCACGGGGAGAGACCGAGCAGGAAGGGGCGGACGACATGGCCGTTGACCTGGATCCGGCCGCCCTCGCGGACGAAGGTCTCCAGCAGCGGCGCCTGGCGTTCGAGGAAGATCTGGTCGAGGTTGTTCGAGAGCGCCAGGCCCTTGATCTCTCCGCTCAGCAGCAGCCGCTCGGACAGGTCGTAGACGTCGAGCGGCTCGGCGAACCGCCGCAGGGCGGGCGGGCCCATGGGCCGGCCCATGGTGACGAAGCGGACGGTGCTCATACGGGGGTCTCCTGAGAAGGGGCGGAGCGGGTGGTGAAGGAACGAGTGCCTGCGGTCCCGCCGGTGGCGGACCGGGAGGCGGCGGTTTCGGCGGTGGCGGACCGGGCGGGGCCGAGGTCGGGGACGACGGTGGCGCGGGGGCCGCGCGGCCCGTCGACCAGGGCGGTGGTGACGGCGATGCCGTACAGCTCGCCGAGCGCCGTGGCGTCGAGGAGTTCGCCGGCCGGGCCGGTCCGTACGTCGTCCGGGCCGAGCACGAGCACCGCGTCGTCGGCGAGGTGCAGAGCGTGGTCCGGGTGGTGGGTGGTCAGGACGATGCCGAGGCCCGATGAGGCGAGCTCCTGGAGGAGGGTGAGGACCCGGGCCTGGTTGCGCAGGTCCAGCGCGGAGACCGGCTCGTCGAGGATCATCACCTGGCACTCGCCGGCCAGCGCCCGTGCGATCAGCGTCATCTGCCGTTCGCCGCCGGACAGTTCGGCGTACGAGCGGTCCGCCATGTGCGCGATGCCGACCCGCTCCAGGGCCTCGGCCGCGAGGGCGCGGTCGCGGCGGCCGGGGGTCGCGTACGCCTTGATGTGCCGCGAACGGCCCATCAGCACCATGTCGGTGACGGAGTAGGCGAAGGGCGAGGCGTGGGACTGCGGGACGTACGCGATCGGCGCGCGGGCGGTGACGCTGCCCTCGACGGGCCGGGCGAGTCCGGCGAGGAGACGCAACAGGGTCGACTTGCCACGGCCGTTGGGGCCGAGGACGCCGAGCACCCGGCCGGGGTGGACGGCGAGGTCGACGCCCCGGAAGATCCACCGGTCCTTCGTGTACCGGTGCCCCAGCCCGTGGGCCTGCAGGACGGGATCCCCCGGGGCGGCCGGCAGGTCCGCCGCCGGGCGCGGAGCGGCCGGGCTCACTGGGACCACATCCGGCCGCGCGACCTGGCGAGCAGAAGGATGAAGAACGGGGCGCCGACGATCGCGGTGAGGATGCCGAGCGGCATCTCGGACGCGGTCAGGGTCCGGGAGAGGGTGTCGATGACGGTGAGATAGGCCCCGCCGATGAGGAAGGCGGCGGGCAGCATCCTGCGGTGGTCGCTGCCGGTCACGAGGCGCGCGAGGTGGGGGACGACCAGGCCGACCCAGCCGACGAGTCCGGCCACGGCGACCGATCCGGCCGTCATCAGGGCGACGGCGCACAGGAGCACCCCGCGGGTCAGCCGCGGGGACACGCCGAGCGCGGTGGCGTCCTCGTCGCCGAGCGAGAGGATGTTCAGCCGCCAGCGCAGCGCGAGCACGACGGCGCTGCCGAACAGCACCGGGATCGCCGCCGTGACGACCTTGTCGTAGGTGGCGGTCGACAGGGAGCCGAGCAACCAGAAGACGATCGACGGCAGTTGGGACTCGGGGTCGGCCACGTACTTGCCGAAGGAGACCAGCGCGCTGAAGAAGGCGGCGGTGACGGTGCCGCCCAGCACGATCATCAGGAGCGGGCTGCCGCTGTTCAGACGTCCGATCAGCATGACGATGGCGAGGGCCGCGAGCCCGAACCCGAAGGCGCCGGTGACCACCCCGAACGCGCCGGTGCCCAGCAGCATGGCGAGCACGCCGCCGAAGGACGCTCCGGAGGCCACCCCGATGACGTCCGGGCTGACGAGGGGGTTACGGAAGACGCCCTGCAGGGCGGCGCCCGCCAGTGCGAGTCCCCCGCCGACCAGGAGCGACAGCAGGACGCGCGGCAGCCGTACGTCGAGGACGACCGTCTCCTCGGTGCCGGTCCAGGTCCGCTCGACGGGGAGGAACTGCCCGGCGATCAGCCGTACGACCTCGCCCGGCGGGACGACATAGCGACCGACCGCGAGCGCGGCGAGAGCGATCAGCAGGGTGAGGACGGCGAGCAGCGGGACGCCGAGGATCCGGCGGCGGGAACCGGCGGGGTGCTCCTCGGACCCGGCCGGGTCCACGGTCGATTCCGGGACCGTGGTCGGGTCCGGGTCCGTGGTCGGGTCCGTGGTCGGGTCCGGGTCCGCGGTCGGGGCCACAGCCGGCACAGTCCGCGGGGGGCCGGGCGCCGCCACCGTGTCAGGCGCGGAAACCGTCATAGCCGGAGCTCCCGCCGTTCATGCCGAGGCGCAGCACGTCGTCGACCTGACCGCGCGAGATCGAGTAGCCGTACAGGTGGTCGAACGTCTTCGTGATCTGGTCGCGCAGGCCGAGGCGGGTGGCGAGCCGGGGGTGCAGGATCTGCGCGACCCAGCGCCACATCAGCGGCGACTCGCAGCACGGCGGGTCCCAGCGGTAGCCGCCCAGCGGGACCTTGTAGACACGGCGGGCGCGGACCGCGCGCAGGCTCGCGAGCCGCTTGTCGGCGTAGAGGTCGGCGGGGGCGGTGGTGTCGAAACCGGAGAGGAAGACGACCTCCGGGTCCCAGGCGAGCAGCTGCTCGACGGACACCTGCGGGGTGCCGGTGGCCTCGTCGCGGGCGACGTTGACGCCGCCGGCGATGTCGGTCCAGTGGTTCATGTAGTGGGCCTTGTTGACGGTGGTCCAGCCGTCGGCCGCGGTCCGGAGGTACAGCACCTTGGTGCGCCGTCCGGTCTCCGGCGCGACCAGGGCGCGGATCGCCTTCTCCTCGTCGTGCATCCACGAGACGAGACCGGCTGCGCGCTCCTTCTTCCCGACAAGGGTGCCGAAGATGTCGAGCCAGGTCTCCATCTGTTCCTGGGTGCCGTAGGTGAGGCCGATGACCTTGAAGCCCGCGTTCTCCAGCGGATCGATGACCTCGTCGCCCTGGTCGCCCCACTGGATCACCACGTCGGGCTTGAGCGAGAGCGTGGTCTCCACGTTCGGGACGAAGTCGGCCCCGGCGATGGTGGCGGTCTTCTTCGACTCGGGGAAGAGCGTGCCGAAGATGCCTTCCTTGTTGGCCTGGAGCGTGGACTCGTTGATCCCGACGATGCGTTCGTACGAGCCGTCCACGGCGGCGATCATCGACGGCGACGGGATGATCGCGGTGGCGATCCGCCGTACGGGCCCGTCGAACGTCACCTTCCGGCCGCGCTGGTCGGTGATCGTGAAGCCGGCCTTCGCGGCGGCCCCGGATGCCCCGGCCTCGCTCTCGCGGGAGGAACAGGCGCTGAGGGCCCCGGCTCCGGCGAGCGCGAAGGCGCCGACGCCCATGCCGCGCAAGGCGGTACGCCGGGACGGCGCCGAGGACGCCTGGAAGGCAGCGGACATGGTCCACCTCCGAAGTGGTTGATTAGGTATGCCTAACCTAACTCAACCGGAATGGCTCCTTCCGATGGGGGGTCTTCATGAGGGATCGGCCTGCCTGCCCGGCCGTGTCTTCCGCGAGTCGGCGCCTGTTCGCCACTTCGCGCGAGGGGGTGGCGTCCCCGCCGGTCCCTGCGTCCGGGGCAGGTCCGGACCGCACCGTGACGACGGGCCGCCCCCGGAGCGCGGACCGGAGGAACGGGAAAAGCGAAGCCTCCGCCTGCCGATGCCGGGATGGTTTTCCCGTATCAAAAGACGGAGGCTTCGCCTTGCTGGCCCTGCCCCTTCGATCCGGATCTTTCCTTCCGGGAGGACGGAGGGAATGGATCGGGGTGCCGGGGACGGAAATTGCTGACAATCTCCGAGGTGCTGTGGCTGTCAGCAGCTGGCGGCGCTGTCGATACGAATTCCGGTCAGTGTTCCGCTGCTCACAGTGAAAGTCGCCTTCGGCGGGATGCAGGTCGTGGTGCCGTTCGTCCAGCGAATGTACGCGGTGTCGTCGTTGCGCGTGTTCTGGATCACCAGCCCCGGTCCGGACGGCTGGGACGGCAGGTTCTGCCAGGTGCTGGTGACATCCTGGAACTGCCCGATGATCGTGCCGTTCTTGATGACGCAGACGTACGGGTAGGCGCAGGTGTCGGCCGCGACCTTCACCGTGGCGGGCGCCGCGACGGCTGTCTCCTGGGCCGTGACGGAAAGGCCGCCGGCCACCGCCAGAGTCATCGCCATGGCCCCGAGAGTACGGAAAGCTTTCATGTCGAACCCCCCTGCTGCGAGATTGATTTCGGGTATGCGAGTGGGACCCGTGAATTCTGCGATGGGCCCCATGTGGTCGCCCAGACGGATATCGGTCAATTCGGCGGACCGTATGGCCGACAACCGGTCGTGGGAATAGGCGTGCCGGCACACGGCCACACCGCCCCGTCGCCGGAATCTCCGCTCGTCTGCCCGCCCCCGCCCGCGAGGCCGTCCCCCGCCGCCCGGGATCCCGGTGTCTTGGTCGCGCCCCGTTCGCGCGCGGGGCGCGTGCGCGCGATCTCCGGGAGGCGGATGCGGAGCCGAGGACATCCGCTGCCGGGTCCCACTCGTTGAGCACGGCAGGAGCATCCCGCCCGGGGTGCTCGCCCGGGCGCGGGCCGGAGGTCCCCCACACCTCGCGCTCGCACCCGGACCGCACGACCCCGTAAGGAGCTCCGTGTCCGTCGAGCAGGACGTCCAACAGCAGCTGAAGCCCGGCGACCTGGCCCTGCACAACGACTGGTACGCCAGCGGCTGGCCGGTCTACCTGCCCCGCGACCAGGCGATGGTGCTGTGCATGCTGTTCGGCACCGTCACCGTCCGGGAGCTGCGCGGGAGCATCGACGAGGTCCTGGACCGGCTCCTCGAGTACGGCCCCGTGATCTTTCTCGGCCGTGACGGCGGGAGCCTGGACGACCCGGTGATCTGGACGCATCAGGATGATCTGGACTGTCTGAAGACCGAGGAGGACAAAGCCCGGTTCCGGGTGGAATCCGAAGCGCACCGGGAGCGGTGCGAGCACCTGCTGCGCACCGCCGGTCTGGCCGTTCCCGCGACGGTGCGCGACGTCGCCGACCTCATGATCGCGGTGGGCATCGCCGACTGCCGGGACGGTGTCTGGTCCATGCCCGAGCGCCTGCCCGGACCCGAGACCGTACTGGCGCTGTCGGACGAGGAACGGGACGACGTCCTGAAGAGGCGACGGCGCTGGGAGGGCGGTGCCGCGGTGCGGGCCGTGAACGGCCATCTGGAGGAGGGCCTGAACCGCCCGGAGGAGATCTTCACCTCCCTCGGCCGGCTGGCCGGGGCGACGGAACTGGACGAGGACGACGTCCGCTACGCGCTCGAACAGCTCATCGAGGCCGACGAGGCGCGGATCGAGCGGGGCGACCCCCGCGAACGGGCGGCTCTCGACGGTCTGAAGAGCCACGAACGGTTCCACCTCGTACTGGACTGGCGGCTCTTCGACGAGAACAGGCCCTTCGTGGTGACCCGGCCTGACCGCCGCCCCGTCGGCGGGCGCCGCAGCCGCCCGCCGGTACGACGGCCCCACAGGGAATGACCCGCGGGGCCCGTCGTACCGTGCCGGGCCGTACCGGTGCCGCGTCGTGCCGCGTCGCGGTGACGCGGCTCAGGCACCGTCCGGGGAGTTCAGCCCCGCCCAGGTGTCCTCGACCGTCTCCGCCACCGGGCGGACGCGCAGGCCCGTGGCGAGTGCGCGGGCCACGTCGCCGCGGTGGAGGGCGTCATGGAGTTCACCGCCGGGCGGACACCAGATCGGAAGGTCCGACCAGCCGGAGACCCCGGCCTCGGCCAGGGTCTCCGGATCGACCCAGACGAGCGTGGTGTCCGCGCCGGTCGCGGTGACGCAGGCGTCCAGCAGTCCGCCGATCGTGGTGTGGCCGGACGGGCCGACCATGTCGTACGGGCCGGCGAGCCTCGCCTCCAGGGCGTCCAGGATCCACACCGCCATGTCGCGCACGTCCACGTACTGCAGCGGCGTGTCCCGGGGCGCGGGAGCGAGCAGCGGGCCGCCCAGGGCGATCCGCCTCAGCCACCACGGCAGGCGGTCGCAGTTCTCCCGGGGGCCGAGCAGCAGCCCGGCGCGGACCAGCAGGGACCGCCCGTCGCCGAACTCGCGCAGCACGGCCAGCTCCGCGCCCCGCTTGTCGGCGGCGTAGTCGGTCGCGTCCGCGTCCGGGTCGGCGTCCACCACCGGGCCGTCCTCGTCCAGACCGGCCGGAACGGGCCAGGCGTAGACCGAACGGCTCGACACGAAGACGTACCGCCCGGCGCGCCGCGCGAGCAGCCGGGCGGAGTCCCGGACGATCCGGGGCGCCGCCGACCAGGTGTCCACGACGGCGTCCCAGGTGCCCTCCGCGAGTGCGGCCAGGCCATCGGGCTTCGTGCGGTCGCCGTTCAGCACCGTCACACCCGGCGGCGCCGGATGCTCGCCCCGGTGGAAGACCGTCACGTCCCAGTCCCGGTCGCGCGCCGCCTCCGCGACCGCGCGGCCCGCGAAGTCGGTGCCGCCGAGCAGCAGAATCCTCATCCGTCCGTCCCTTCCCGTGCTCAGGCGGCCAACGCGGGCGCCGACGTGCGCTCCCGGTAGGCGGCGAACCGGTCGGCGATCTCCCGCGCCCGGTCCTCGGCCTCCGACAGCTTCATCTCCGGGCAGTCGTACCCGAGTTCCTCCGTCATGACCGCCATCGCGGAGGGCTCGAAGACCACCGTGCCGTTCTCCTGGATCTCGCTGATGCCGTCCCACGCCTGGCCGGAGAGGCTGATCGCGTCGGCTTCCTCGCGGGTCATCCCGTCGGGCAGGACGATCTCGTACGAGCCGTCCGCGGCGAGTGCCACCGGGTGACCGCCCACCGCGCCGCCCGCGCCGGGCGCGTGGACGAGGGCCGCCCGGCCGTCGGCCAGCGGTTCGAGCACACTGAGCGCCGAGGCGGCCGTCATCACCTGGCCGGGCAGCCCGCCGGTGCGCCGGTAGCGCTCGGGCAGCCGGTTCAGCAGCGCCGGTACGTCGAGTTCCGCGGTGATGTCGCGCCCGTCCACCCGGATGCCCAGACCCATCCGCGCCGGACCGCTGTTCCCGGTCCGCGACAGCCGGTGCGAGACGTAGTGGTGGGCGACGAGCCGCACCTCCACGTCGCCGGACGGGCGGCCGAGTTCGTCGGCGACGGCCGCGGTGATGCCGGGCACGTTGTTGGCGACGTTGCCGATGCCGAGGTCCGGGGAGAGGCCCACGGCGGCGAGCGCCGGGTGGACGGCGTCCGGGTAGGCGGCGTTGACGACGACCGGGTCCACCCCGGACATCCGGACCGCCTCCATGGCCTTCATCGCCGGCACCAGGTGCATCGGCAGCCAGGGCCCGTAGTTGGCCGCGTACAGCCGCTGGAACGCCGACTGCTCCAGGGTCGAGATGACCCACCACGACTGGTAACTCGCCGCCAGGAAGAGGACGTCGGGCCGGAACTCGGCGATGACCTGCGCCGTCCGGGCCACATCGCGCAGATCGGTCAGCGCGTGGCCGACCCGGGGCTGGTGGCCGCGCTGGATCGCGCAGAACCGGGCCAGGTTGGTGGCGCGGAGCACCGTCTCCTCGTCCCGGCCGACCAGCCGCAGTTCGCGCGCGGGGTCGCTCTGCGCCAGCGCGTGGAACGCCTGCCGGCCGATGTCGCCCGCGCCCAGGACCATGACCCTGCGCGCCTCGCGCGCGGAACTCGCCGAAGGGGCCAGGGGAGTGGGGCGGGTGAAGTGTGCGGGGTTCGCGGGGCTGTTCATCGGGTCCCTCCAGAGGTTGCGAGCGCGGAAGCGGCGAAGAGGCCGGCCGGGTCGGGTGCGTGGGGCGCGGTCCGTGCGGTCCGTGCGGACCGCCGGGCGATCGCGGACGCCACCAGGCCCGGCAGGTCCCGCATCGAACGGAACACCTCCGCACCCTCCCGGTGCGCCCCGGTGCCGGGGTCGGCGGTGTACTGCAGGACCCGCATCCCGGCGTCGAGACCGGCGTCGACCCCGACCGGGCTGTCCTCGATCACCAGACAGTCGCGGACGGCGGCGCCGCACCGCTCGGCCGCCCAGCGGAAGAGCTTCGGGTCGGGCTTCCAGGCGTCCACGTCGTACGCGGAGAACAGCCGCCCGCCGAAGTGGTGCAGGATGCCCGCCTTGGCCAGCCGGCGCTCGATCAGTTCCAGCGGGCTGTTGGACGCCACGCACATCGCGGCCACGCCCGGCAGGGCGGCGAGCCGCCGCAGCGCGCAGGCCACGCCGTCGAGGGGTTCGAGGCGGTCGCCGATCAGCTCCTCGCACCTGGCCCGCGCGATCGGCATGGCGTCGGCGGGCGGCGGCGTGCCCGTCAGCTCCGCCATCAGGTCGAGGCACTCCTGCATCTTCTTGCCGGAGAACAGCTCGTCCCGGCGCTCCTTGCCGAGCGTCAGTCCCATCAGCTCGCCGACGTGGGCGAGTCCGCCGTTCTCGGCGTCCTGGGTGTCGACGAGGACCCCGTCCAGGTCGAAGACCAGCAGCAGGCCCGGGGGCCCGTGAAGCTCACTCATATGCGTACTCGATCCACTCGACGCTCTCGATGGCGGCCACGGTCCTGGCCAGTTCCTCGTGGGAGGCGGCGGTTCCGGTGACCGCCGCCGTGTTGCCGCGCGCGCCGATCCGCCAGTCGGCCGGGGCGCCGGGCTCGACGAGCACGGTCACCCGGTCGACGTTCGGCAGCCGGCGTAGCGCGGTGACGTTGCGGATGCCCCGGACGCTGCGCGCACCGGCGGGCGGCACGATCAGATAGTGGAAGGCGATCGGTCCGTCCTTCTTGATGCCGGGCGTCTCGTACGGCAGCCCGAGCGCGGCCGCCACCGCCACGTACGCCGGATCGGAGGTGCCGGAGCGGACGGCGAGATCGTCCACCCACGCGCCGAGCCGGCCGTTGACCTCGATGACCCGGGGGCCGTCGGCGGTCAGCTTGATCTCGACGTCGGCCACGCCATGGATGTTCAGGGCGCCGACGGCCCGGCAGGCCAGGTCGCGCACGGCCCGCTCGTCCTCCTCGGACACGAAGGAGAACCCGCCATAGCCGCCGCGCTCGCGGAAGGGTTCGGCCAGCGCGAACTTGCTGGTGACGAAGACCGGGCGGACGTCGTCGCCGTCGGCGACGCAGTCCACGGCGATGTAGTCGCCCCAGGGGGCCTCGGTGGGTCGGCCGACCAGCAGTTCCTCGATCATGACCGCCGTCTCGACGGGGCCGCCGCCGGCGGTGTCGAAGCACTCGGCGATGGCCGTACGGCACTCCTCGTGCGTCGTCACGGCCCGGGTGTTGCGGCTGGAGGCGCCGACGACCGGCTTGATGATGGCGGGCAGCCCGACGTACGCGAGGGCCTCGTCGGTCTGCTCGGGCGAGGTGACCGTACGGAAGCGGACGGCGTCCACGCCCGCCTCGGCGAAGCGCTCGCGCTGGAGGTCCTTGTGGGTGATCGCGGCCACGTCGGCGGGGGAGTGGTAGCGCAGCCCGAGCGCGGCGGCCAGCCGGACCGTGACGGCGATCCGGAACTCGCTGAAGGTGACGATGCCGGCGGGGGCGAGCGCCTTCAGCGCCGTGATCGTCTCCTCCTCGGTCCGGTCCGCCATGTCGACGACGGTGCCGACGGTGCGAAGGGTCGGGATCATCTCCCGGGCGTGGTCGGTGCCGGCGGTGACGAACACCAGGGCGCAGCCCGCCCGTCGCGCGGCCTCGGCCAGCCGGGTCGGGGCCAGGCTGCCGGCGTCGTACACCACCAGCAGGACCGGTTGGTCACTCATGTCTGACGTCCACCTCTGTGATCGGAACGGCGAAGGAAGGCGAGAGAAGGGGGGAGGGGAAGGAGGAGCGAGGGAAGAGAGGGGCGATACGCGGCCGGCCGGCCGGCCGACCGACCGGGTTCGGGGCCGGGTTCCGCGGGGGGCCAGGGCCGGGACGGGGAGGGGGGTCGAGACCCGCCCCGGCCCTGGCGGCATCGGGGGTGCGGCGGCCGTCAGTCCTCGGGCCACTCGCCGCCGCGGCGCACGGTCATCAGCGCCTGCGCGAGGGACTCCACGGTCGTACGGGCGAACAGCACCCGCACCGGGATCTCCAGACCGAACTCCTCCTGGAGCTTCAGGGCGACCCGGGTCGCGACCAGCGAGTCGCCGCCCAGTTCGAAGAAGTCGTCGTGCGCGCCGACCTCGTCCGCCCACAGCGCCGCGGCCCAGGCCCGGGCCACAGCCCGCTCGGCGGCGTTGCGCGGTGCCACGAACTCCGCCTCCAGGCAGGGGCGTTCGCCGTCCGGGGCGGGCAGCGCCGCCCGGTCGGTCTTGCCGCTGCCGGTCAGCGGCAGCGCGTCGAGGAGGACGAACCGGGCGGGCACCATGTAGCCGGGCAGGGTGCGCCCGCACCAGTCGCGCAACGCCGTCACACCGAGCGTGCGCCCGGCGGCCGGCACACAGTACGAGACGAGCGCCCGCTCGCCCGGTACGGCGTCGTCCCGCACGGTCACCACGGCCGCCGCCACGTCCTCGTGCGCGAGCAACGACGCCTCGATCTCGCCGAGTTCGATCCGGAAGCCGCGCACCTTCACCTGGTGGTCGAGCCGTCCCAGGAACTCCAGGTCGCCGCCGGGCCGCCAGCGCACCAGATCCCCGGTGCGGTAGACACCGCCGGCGAAGCGCTCCGCCGTCAGATCCGGCCGGCCGAGGTAGCCGCGGGCCACGCCCGCGCCGCCGACGAGGAGTTCGCCGGGCACCCCGACCGGAACGGGCCGGCCGTGCCCGTCCACGACCGACACCTCGGTGTTGGGGGACGGCCGGCCGATCGGGACCGGGCCCGCCGCCTCGGTGATCTCCGCGAGCGTGGCGTACACCGTGGTCTCGGTCGGACCGTACCCGTTGACGACCCGGCGGCCCGCGCGCAGCATCCGTGCCGCCAACTCGGCCGGCAGCGCTTCGCCGGCGGTGAACACGGTCAGCTCGCGCCGGGTGTCGCCGAGGGCGTCGAGCAGCGGCCGCCAGGCCGACGGGGTGGCCTGGGCGAGCGTCACGGAATGCCGGTCGATCAGCTCGGCCAGCGCACGCGGGGTGTGCACCTGCTCACGGGTGGCGCCGACGATCCGGCCGCCGGTGACCAGCGGCAGGAACAGCTCCACACCCGCGATGTCGAAGGTGGCGGAGGTGGTGAAGAGCACCCGGTCGCTCTGCGGCGCGGGGAAGGTGTCCCGCATCCCGTACAGCAGGTTGACCAGCGAACCGACCGTGACGGCCACGCCCTTGGGCGTGCCGGTGGAGCCGGAGGTGTAGAGGACGTACGCCAGATCGTCCGGACCCGCGCCGGCGAGGGAACCCCCGGCGGGCTCGTGCGCCGCGATCGCCGCCCGGTCCGTGTCCACCACGACGAGGCTTCGGCCCGGGCCGGCGAGCCGGCCGCGCAGCGACTCCTGGGTGACGACGACCGGTGCCGCCGTGTCCGTGAGAACGAACTCCAGCCGCTCCGAAGGGTGTTCGGGATCGAGCGGGACATACGCCCCGCCCGCCCGCAGTACGGCGAGCAGCGCCACGATCAGCTCGGTGCCGCGCTCCAGGCACACCCCGACCGGCACGTCCCGGCCCACGCCGAGGTCCCGAAGATGCCGGGCGAGCCGTCCGGCCCGGATATCCAGCTCCCGGTAGGTGACCTCCTCGTCGCCGAAGACGACGGCGACCGCGTCCGGGGTCCGGGCCGCCTGCACGGCGAACAGGCCCGTGACCGTACCGCCCCGGGGGTAGGCGGCCGGGTTCCTGCCCCAGGCACGCAAGGTCGCGAGTTCCTCGGGCGGGACGACGTCCAGCTTGCCGAGGGCGGTGCCGGGCCGCTCGCGGACGCCCGCCAGCAGATGGAGCAGGGAGCCCGCGAACCGCTCGGCGGTGGCCCCGGTGAGGACGGCGGTCCGGTGATGGAGGCGGAGCGAGAGCCCCCGCTCCTCGTCGTCGGCCCAGGACAGCGCCAGGTCGGGCGCGCCGAACCCGTCCGGAGCGGTGTATCCGGCCGCGGCCTCGCCGAACACCGCCCGCACCAGCGGGTGATGGCCGCCCGAGTGCTCCGGTCCCGCGCCGAGCGCCGCCGCCACCTCGGCGAACGGCGTCCCGGCGTGCGCCCGTGCCTCCCGTACGGCCGCGGCGACCCGCGCCGTCGCCTCGGCGAACGTGCCGTCCCCGAAGCCGGCGCGCACCACGACCAGGTTCCCGCCGGCCGGGATGCCGACGGCCACGTCCTTCGTCCGGGCCCACCGGCCGAGCACCGCGCCGTACGCGGCGAGCAGCACCTCCGGCAGCCCGGTGCCCAGCTCGGCCGCGGTCTTGCGCAGGGCGTCCGCCGTCGCGGCCGGGACGTCGACCGGAAGCCCGGCCAGGGGCGGACCGGCCTCGGCGGTCGCCGGGCCCGGCCGGTCGAGCGGCAGCTCCAGCGGCTCCAGGCCGTCGAGCGCGGCCCGCCAGTAGGCGGTCTCGTCCAGCGCGTCCGTCATGATCCCTCCCGGGTGCCGAGGATCCGCGCCAGAGCGATGCGGTCCGTCTTTCCGTTGTCGTTCAGCGGCAGCCCGTCGAGCAGCCGGATCCGGGCCGGCACCATGTGCAGCGGCATCCGCTCGCGCAGCCAGGCGTCGAACGCCGCCGGTTCCACCGCGCGGCCCGCGTAGGCGGCGGCCAGCTCGGTCTCGCCGTCCTCGGCGGTCACCGCGACCACCGCCACGTCCACCACCTGCGGATGGCGCCGCAGCACCGCCTCCACCTCGCCGATCTCCACCCGGTGACCGCGCAGTTTGACCTGCTGGTCGAGCCGGCCGCGGTGGATCAGGACGCCGTCCTCACGGCGGACCCGGTCGCCGGTGCGATACCAGTGGCGGTCGGTGAGCGGCTCCGAGCCGTCGTACACGACGGCGGGACCCGTGCCCTCCTCGTACGAGCAGAACCGGCCCGCGTTCTCCCTCGGGTCCAGATAGCCGTCGAAGCGCTGCGGGCCGCGTACGCACAACTCGCCCTGTTCGGCGGGCAGTCCGTCCTCACCGAGGAGGACGCCCTCCATGTGCGGGTACATCGTGCCGATCGGCACCGTGCCGCCCGGGTACGCCGGCCAGGACGAACTCGGGCCGGTGAGGCGGTGGTTGGAGCAGCACAGGGACAGCTCGGTGGGTCCGTACACATTGTGGATCTCGGAGTGCGGGGCCACCTCGCGCCACAGGTCGACATGTTCCCGGGTGACCGGCTCGGCGCCGAAGACGCTGTGCCGCAGGGTGACCGCCCGGCCCAGCGGAAGGGAGCCGAGCCGCCGCGCCTCACGGATCACCGAGGGCACCGAGAACCAGTGGGTCAGCTCGCGCTCCACGATGAACTCGACCGGCCGGTACAGCTCCTGGGCCGAGGGCGCCACCAGGGTGCCGCCCCCGCCCCAGGTGGCGAACAGGTCGAAGGCGTGCGCGTCGAAGGTCAGGCCGAACACCCCCGACAGCCTGGAGCCGGGTTCGATCCCGAAGCGCGGGATGTTGTGCGCGAGGAACGGCGAGAAGTTCCGCTGCAGGATCGGCACGCCCTTGGGCTGGCCGGTCGAACCCGAGGTGAACAGGAGGTACGCCTCGGCTTCCAGGTCGTCCGGCACCGGCGGAAGGATCTCGCCCGAGGGCGTGCCGGCGGCCCGCTCGGTGTCGTCCAGCTCCAGGACGGTCGGCCGGTACCGCTCGGGCAGCACCCGGAAGAGATCCGCCGAACGGGAGCCGACGAGCGCGGCCTCGACGCCGGCCCGCTGGGCCACGTCCAGATTGCGCTGCGCGGGATGGTCCGGGTTGAGCGGCAGCACCCCGGCGCCCAGCCGCTGGATCGCCAGATAGCCGGCGTACGCGGCGACGGACCGCGAGGCGACGAGCGCCACCCGGCGCGGCACGCCGCCGTGCTTCCGTACGATCCGCTCGGCCAGCGTCAGGGCCAGCGCCCGCAGTTCGGCGTAGGTGAGGACCTCGTCGCCGATCTCCAGGGCGGGCCGGCCGGGCAGCCGCAGGGCCGAGTTCTCGAACCGCCGGTAGAAGGTGAGCTGTCGCGCCGGATCGGCCGGATCACCCGGATCGGCCAGGGACGCGGGCGCGGTCGCGAGCATCGGCGCGGTGGGGGTCTCGGCGGTCATCGGTTCCTCGATATCCACGTGCGTTCCAGGTTCTCGACCAGGTCGGGGCTGTGCAGGCGCCGGCTCTGCTCGATCGCGTAGGCCGCCATGTAGCGGCGCAGTTCGTCCTCCGGCTCCTCGTGCGCGTGCAGCACCCGCCGGTTGCCCAGGACGGCCGGGGCGGCGAGGGTCGCGGCGGCCTCGGCGACCGCCGTCTCCATCCGCTCCTCGGGCACCACCTCGTCGCACAGCAGCCGGCCCTCGGCGGAGTCCGCCTCGATCCGCCGGTCCGCGAAGATCATCTGACGGGACAGCCGGTTGCCGCCCGTCCTCGGCAGCCGCAGATTCGCGACGCCAGGGATGATGCCCTCGCGCAGCGCGGGCAGCGTCAGATACGCCCCCTCGGCGCAGATCACCCGGTCGAAGACCAGCAGGATCTGCGCGCCGCCGCCGATCGCGAACGAGTCCACGGCCGCCACCCACGGCTTCTCCACCGGCTCCGGCCACCAGTCGCGGCCGTCGTCCGGCACGCTCAGACCGCGCAGGATCTTGTGGATGTAGCCGAGTTCCCGCGTCAGGAAGAAGTCGATCAGCGAAATCCGGCCCTCGTACAGCCGGGTGAGGTTGATGCCGGCGCCGAACACCCGGCGGCCGGCGTAGCGCGGATGCGTCATCGGCCCGCCGCGCATCACACCGACCCGTACCGAGTCGTCGAGGAGCACCAGGTCCACGGCCGCCTCCAGGGCCGCGACCAGCAGATCGTCCTCGGCGTTGAGGAACGCCGTGTTGGCCACGGTCACCTCGCCGACGTCACCGCGCCGTTCGACCGTGACCACACCGAAGTCGGCGCGGCCGGTGGCCCGGAACCCGCTGAGGGCCGCGAGCGCCCGCTCGGTGGGCCGGCGCATCGCGTCCAGCAGATGCCGTCCCGACAACTCCGAGTCGAGCAGGGCCTGGAAGAAGATCCCGTGGTCGATCTCCAGACCCAGCTTCTCGCGCTGCGCACGGCATCGCTCCACTTCCAGCTCGGCCTTGGTCGGGACCAGACCGGGCACCGCGTCGGCCGCCGCGCCCGCCAGGTCGTCCAGCCGGTGGAACGCCCGCCGCCCGTCGGTCAGTTCCTCGTACAGCCGGTCCGCGTGCCGCTCCATGAACCGCCGCCGCGCCAGCCGCGCCGCCGTGCGCAGCGGCCCGTGCGCCGGCTCGCCCGCCGATCGCCCCGCGAGATCGCCGAGGAAGCGGGTCAGTGCCGTGGAGTCGGTGTGGAAGTCCCCGGTGAGCCCGGGCTGCGGTGTCGTCGCCGTCATCGTGATCCCCCTTGAGTACGTGTGGTGCCTGTGGTGCGCGGGGCGCGGGCCGTACGGGCCCGGGCGCGGGCCCGCAGCGCCTGCTGCCGGGCCTGGCCCCGGTCCGCGCCGGCGTCCGGAGCGGCCCCGTCGCCGTCCCTGCCGTCCCCGCCGGTCCTGCCCGCTCCTTCGGTGTCGCGGTCCGGGCCGCTGTCGCCGAAGTGCGCGGCCATCGCCCGGATCGTGGAGTGCCGGAACAGGTCGATCACCTCGATCTCCCGGCCCAGCGCGGTCCGCAGCCGGTCCCGGAGCCGGACCAGGAGAAGCGAGTTGCCGCCCACGTCGAAGAACCCGCTCTCCGCGCCGACCGACCGCCCGAGCACCTGCTCCCAGGCCTCCGCGACCAGTCGCTCCACCTTGCTCATCGGCCGCTCGGCCGCCCGGGCCGTGTCGTGTGCCGTGCGCCGCCCGGCCGCCTCGGCGACCGCGTCGAGCAGCGCGGCCCGGTCGGCACGGCCGCTGGGCAGCAGCGGCAGCCGGTCGAGCACCTCCAGCCGGGCCGGCAGGAGATGGCCGGGCAGGATCCCGGCGAGATGGGCACGCAGGGCGTCGGCGCCGAGGCCGGTGCCGGACCGTGCCACGACGGCGGCCACCAGGACCCCGTCGGCGCCGGCGGGTGCCCCGGATCCCGCCGGGCCGGTGGGGGCTCCCGGCGGCCCGGCGGCCACGACCACCTCGGCCCGGCCCACGCCGGGGTGGGCGAGCAGCGCCGTACGGACGTCCACCGCGGCCACCCGGACCCCCGCGACCGTCGTCCGGTCGACGGCCCGCCCGGCGAACTCCAGCCGCCCGCCGGGCGTCCATCGCGCCAGGTCGCCGGTCGCGAAGAGCCGGCCGCCCGGCTCCGTACCGTACGGGTCGGGCCGGAACCGATCGGCGGTCGTCCCGGGGGTGCCCAGGTAGCCCCGGGCGACGGCGGCGCCGCCGATGTGCAGTTCGCCGACGACCCCGGGCGCCGCGAGGCGGCCCGTGCGGTCGAGGACGTACGCGGTGGCGCCGGCCGGAGCGCCGAGCTCCGAGGTCCCGCCGTCCCCGGCAGGGGCGGCCAGCGCGGGCCCGCCCGTCTCGGCCGCCGCGTACAGCCGGTGCACGGCCACGCCGGGCAGCCGCACCGGGCCCCACGGCTCACCCGCCGCGAGGACGTGCGCGGGCGTGATCCCGGGCCCGACCCCGGGTTCGGCCCCGGTATCGGCGAGGGAGTCGAGCGCCGACGGCGCCGCGTACACCGTGCCGGTCGCCTCCCCGAGGGGAATCACGACCCGGCCGCCGCGCACCAGCGGAGCGAACAGCTCGAAGACGGCGCCCGGCGCGTCCGGCGCCCCCACCGGTACCACGAAGTCCAGTGCCCCGGCGGGCAGTTCGCGCGCGGCCCAGCGCAGCCGGGACGCGAGCTGCCGGTGCTCCAGGACCACGGGCAGCGGCTCGCCGGTGGCGCCGGAGGTACGCAGCACGGCGGCGGCGTTCCGGGGACGGACGTCCGGCTCCGCACCGGTGACGGGCGGGCCGTCCGGGGAGGCGGAACCGTCGGGGTCCGCCTCCACCACCGCGACCTGCGTGTGGTCGAAGAGCGGTGCGGCCACCGGGTCCGCCAGGACGACCCCGAGATCCGCGTCGGCCACCGCGAGCCGCAGCAGGAAGGCGGGGAGGTCGAAGGGCAGGGGGACACAGACGCCGCCCGCCTTCCAGACGGCCAGTTCGGCGGCGATCAGGGCGAAGGAGACGGGGGCGCAGACGCCGACCCGCACCTCCGGACCGACCCCCAGCTCGCGCAGCCGCGCCGCCTGCCGCTCCGCCGCCGCCTCCAGCTCGCGGTACCTCCAGGTGCGCGGCCCGGCGGCCACGGCGACCGCGTCCGGGGTCCGCGCCGCCTGGGCGGCGACCAGCGCGTGGACGCACTCCTCCAAGGGAGCGTCGCCGGCCGCCGGGTTTCCCGCCGCCAGCAGCGCCCGGTGCTGGGCCTCGTCCGGCCGCAGCAGCTCCGACACCCGCAGGGCCGGGTCCGCGCCGACGCGTTCGAGGACGGTCCGCAGCCGGTCGAGCAGCAGCCCGGCGGTGGCGGTGTCGAACAGGTCGGCCCGGTAGTCGGCCACCGCGAGCAGCCCGCCGTCGGCGGTCTCCAGGGTGTCGATCGCCAGATCGGCCTTGGTGGTGGGCAGTCGCAGCTCGCCGGCGCGGAAGACCGCGCCGCCCGCCCGGCGCTCGGTCGAGGCCGGCTGATGGGTGTACATGACCTGGTAGAGCGGATGATGACTGGGATCGCGGGGGATGCCGAGGGCGTCGATGACCTCGTCGACCGGGAGATCGGCGTGGTCGAGCGCGTCGAGGAGGTCGCCGCGCACCCGGGTGAGGAGCGTGGTGAACTCCGGGTCGTCCGACAGATCCGCCCGCAGTACGACCGGGCGCGTCAGATAGCCGACGAGCCCGGCGGACTCGACGGTGTCGCGGCCCGACACGGCCATGCCGGTGAGGACGTCGGTGGTGCCGTACGCGCGGAGCACCACGTCCACGGCGGCCTTCAGCACCATGTACAGGGTGGCGCGCTTCCCCCGTGCCAGGGCCCGCAGCGGCTCCACGACGGCGGCCGGTACGAGCGCGGTGTGGCGGTCCCCGGTGTGCCCGGCCGCCGGGCCGCGCGGGGCCCGTACGGGAAGTTCCGTGACCAGGGGCGCGCCGGCCAGCCGGGCGGTCCAGTAGCGGAGGTTGTCGGCGCGGTCCCGCTCGTCGTGCGCGGTGCGGGCGGCGAGGAAGTCGCCGTACGCCACCGCCGGTTCCGGCAGCGGCGAGGGCAGGCCCTCGGTGAACGCCCCGTACAGCGCGGTCAGTTCATCGGTGAAGAGGGTGAGGGAGGCTCCGTCGAAGACGATGTGGTGGACGGCCACGAGCAGCCGGTGCGCGGGGGCCGCGGAGCCGGTGAGCCGGAGCAGCCGCAGCCGGAGCAGCGGACCGCCGTCGACGTCGAAGGGCTCGGCCGCGAACTTCGCGGCGAGCACGGCCGCTTCGGACTCGTCCACCGGCTCGGCGACGGGCATCGCCGGGGTGCCGGACGCGGCGCCGAGCACCGACTGGACGGGCTCGCCATCGGCTCCCCGGACGATCCGGACCCGCAACGCGGGGTGCCGGCGTACGAGTTCGGCGAGCGAGCGGCCCAGCGCGCCCTCGTCCAGCGGGCCTTCGATGTCGAGGGCGAAGGGCACGCTGAAGAAGGGGTCGCGCGGGCGCAGATGCGCGAGCGTCCACAGTCGGCTCTGGGCCCGGGTGAGCGGGAGCAGCTGCTCCCCGGCAGGCACGTGGGGGGTCATGAGACGGCCTCCGATTCCGGGGCGGCGACGCGGCTTCGGCCGAGCGGGGAGACGGCGAGTACGATCGCGACGGACAGCAGCACCGCTCCGGTGAGGACGATGGACCAGCCGATGCCGGCCAGATCGGCGGCGGCACCGCCGACCACCACACCGATGATCATGAAGTTGACCATGAGCGCGTTGAGCAGACCGACGCCTCGGCCGCGCAGCTCCTCGGGCAGATCGCTGAGCAGGGTGTTGGCGACCGGTACTTGGAAGAGTCCCGAGCCGAGACCCGCCAGCAGGCACCACAGCAGCACGACCGCGACGCCCAGGGTGTCGTGCAGCCGCTCCGTGGGGGCGAGCAGCAGCAGCGACACGGCGAACAGCGCGATCGACCAGACCAGCAGCTTCCGGTCGCCGGCCCGGCGCACCAGCGGCGGTCCGACCAGCGCCCCGACGACCGCGCCGGCGCCGAACCCGGCCTGCGCGAGGCCGTAGTCGAACGCCCCGAGGCGGAAGCCGGAGAGCAACTGGGTGTTGAGGTTGGTGGAGAACAGGCCGAGGGCCAGCATCACCGGAACGAGCACGACGGCGAGGAAGCGCAGCGACGGCACGGCCATCACCCCGCCGAGCCCGACCCGCAGCGACCGCCAGTACGACTCGCGGGTGACACCCGCCGCGGCCGGCACGGGCACCTCCTTCAGTACGGCCATGGAGCCGAGCAGCAGCGCCGAGACCACGAAGGTCGCGGCGTCGGCGACGAAGACCACCGGGACGCTGCCGAGGGCGAGCAGCATGCCGCCGAGGGCGGGGCCGACCAGGTTCAGGGTGTGGTTGGTCGACTGGAACAGCGCCACCGCCGTGGGGATGCTGTGGCCGCGCACGATCAGCGGGATCGCGCTGATCCGCGCGGTCTCGAAGAACGCCTTGCCGATGCCGCTCAGCAGGATCAGTGCCAGCAGCGGCAGCGGCGAGTCCCGGACGGCGATCATGAGCAGTGCCAGGACGGCCCGGACCAGGTCCGAGCCGACCATCAGGACCCGGGCCGGCACCCGGTCGGCCAGCGGCCCGACGAAGGCGCCGAGGACACCGGACGGCAGCAGCTGGGCGATGACGACCAGGGATACGTACAGGACCGGGTTCGACGTCTCGGTCGCCACCACGTAGATCAGGGTGATCTTGGTGATGGCGTCACCCAGGAAGGACGCCACGACCGCCAGCCAGTAGCGGATGTACGTGCGGTCCTTGAGCAGTTCAAGCATGCGTGCCACCGTTCTCGTCCGTGCCCGCCGTGCTGCGCAGCACCTCGTTGAGGACGTCCGCGACGCCCTCGACGTGCGGATGGCGCATCATCGTGTAGTGGTTTCCGGCCACCGTGCGGACGTCGATGTCCCGGCCCGTCAGCTCCCGCCAGGAGCCGGACGGGTCGTGTTCCTCCTCCGCCGCGCGGATCAGCGTGACCCTGCCCTTGACGGCGTCCGGGCGGAAGTTCCACAGCAGCCGCAGATTGGCCACCCACAGGTCGAGCACGTCCGCGATCTGCTCGCGCCCGGCGTCCGGCGGCAGATAGTCCGAGGCCCGGGCCAGGCCGAGCAGATAGTCGAGGTGCTCGTCCGGGGACATCCCGCGCAGCTCGTCCACCGGCTTCAGCCGGTCGCCGTAGTCCCACTGGAGATTGGCGGCGACGGCCTCCACGATGTCGGCGCGGTCCGGCTCGTCGCCCTCGGGGACGACCGCCGGGGCGTGCGAGTCCATCATGATCACGGACACGTCCGCGCCGTCCTTCTCCAGCTCGGCGGCGACCGCGTAGGCGTTGGCGCCGCCGTAGCACCAGCCGGCCACGGTGTACGGGCCCTCGGGCTGCGTCTCGCGGATCAGCCGCGCGTAGGCCGCTGCCCGCTCGCCGAAGCCGTCGAACGGCAGCCGGCCGTCCACCGGCGGCGGCGAGGCGAGCGCGTACACCGGCCGGCCGCCCTCGACGAGGCCGGTGAACGGCATGTAGCAGACCACCTCGCTGCCCGCGGGGTGGGCGAAGAACACCGGGGCCGCCGGGCTCTTCGCCCGGTCGGCGCCGCCCGCCGCCCCGCCGAGTTCCACCAGGTGGACGCCGTCCTCCTCGGCGTACCCCTCGCGCAGCATCCGTGCGAAACGCTCCACGGTCGCGCCCCGGAAGATCGCCGCCATCGGCAGCCGGTGGTCGTAGCGGCGCTCGATCTCCGCCATCAGCCGCAGCACGAGCAGCGAGTGCCCGCCGAGTTCGAAGAACCCGTCGTGCAGACCGACCGGCGAGACCCCGAGGACCTCCTCCCAGATACGTGCGACCTCCAGCTCCAGGGCGTCGCGCGGCGGGACGTAGCCGGCCGTGCGCTCGGCCACCGGCGCGGGCAGCGCCCGGCGGTCGATCTTGCCGCTGGTGCCCAGCGGGAAGGAGTCGAGCCGGACGACGACCGACGGGACCATGTAGTCGGGCAGGAAACCGCGCAGCAGCTCCCGCAGTTCCTCCTGCGACGGCGCCGTATCCTCGCCGGCCTCGACATAGCCGACCAGGCGCTTGTCGCCGGGCCGGTCCTCGCGGACCAGGGCGACGGCGCGCCGCACGGCCGGGTGCTGCTCCAGGCGGGCCTCGATCTCGCCGAGTTCGATCCGGAAGCCCCGCAGCTTCACCTGGCCGTCGTCGCGGCCGAGGAAGACCAGGGTGCCGTCCTCGCGCAGCCGCGCCTTGTCGCCGGTGGCGTACAGCCGCGCGCCCGGGCGGCCGGAGAACGGGTCGGGCACGAACCGCTCCGCCGTCAGCGCGGGCCGTCCCCGGTAGCCGCGGGCCACGCCCGTGCCGCCCAGGTACAGGTCGCCCGGGACGCCGACCGGCACCGGGGCGAGGTGCTCGTCGAGCACGTACACCTGGGTGTTGGCGAGCGGACGGCCGATGGAGATCTGCTCGGTGCCGCTGTCCAGCCGGTGCGCGGTGGACCAGATGGTGGTCTCCGTCGGGCCGTACACGTTCCAGGTGCGGCCCGGCTCGCGGACCAGGGCGGCGGCGAGCGACGGCGGCAGCGCCTCGCCGCCGACCAGGGCGGTGAGCCCGCCGTCGTTCTCCCAGCCGGCCTCCACCAGCAGCTGCCAGGTCGCCGGGGTGGCCTGGAGGAAGGTCGCGCCGGTCTCGGCGAGCACCTCGGCGAGCCTGCGCCCGTCGACGGCCTCCTCCTTGCGCACGATGTGCGTCCGGGCGCCGGAGATCAGCGGCGCGTACAGCTCCAGACCGGAGATGTCGAAGGTGACCGGGGTGACGGCGGCGAGGGTGTCACCGGGGCCGAGGCCCGTCTCGCCGGCCATGGCGATCAGCAGATTGACCAGATTGCGGTGGGTGACCTCGACGCCCTTGGGGCGGCCGGTCGAGCCGGAGGTGTAGATGACGTACGCGAGCCGGTCCTCGGCCGTCGCCACGGGCAGGGGCCCGGACGGCGCGGCGGCGATGGCCGCCGCGTCGGTGTCCAGACAGACCCGCTCGCCCGGACAATCCGCGAGCACGTCCAGATGGGCGGAGTGGGTCAGTACCATCCGCGCACCGGCATCGGCGGTCGTGTCGGCGAGCCGGGCCGCCGGATGACCGGCGTCGAGCGGGAGATAGGCGCCGCCGGCCATGAGTACGCCGAGCAGTCCGACGAGCAGGTCGGCCGAACGGTCGAGGCACACGCCGACCACGGTCTCCTCGGTGACGCCCCGGCCGCGCAGATACGAGGCGAGACGCCCGGCCCGCTCCGTCAACTCCGCGTAGGTGAGGGACTCTTCACCGAAGGAGACGGCGACCTCGTCCGGCGTGGCCTCGGCCTGGCGGTGTATCAGAGCGTCCAGGGTGACCCCGGACTCCCGCTCGGCGCCGGTACGGTTCCACTCCACCAGCATCCGGTGGGCTTCCTCGGCGCCGACCAGCGAGAGATCCGCCACCGCCGTGCCCGGGTCGGCGACGAACTGCTCCACGAGCCGGGTGTACTGGCGGGCGAAGCGCGCCATCGTGGCGTCGTCGAACAGATCGGTGTTGTACTCGAAGAGGCAGTGGAAGTGGTCCTCGGCGATGCCCGGGTCGTCGAAGACGCCCAGCATCACGTCGTCCTTCGCCGTCCGGTTGTCGAGGGTCAGCTCCTCCACCCGCAGGCCCGCCATCGGCGCCTGCTCCTCGTAGTGGAAGTCCACCAGGATGAACGACGACTGGTACAGCGGCGTGCGGCTCGGGTCGCGGTCGAGGTCCAGCTCGTCGAGGAGCGTGCCGAACGGGATGTCGTGGTGGTCGAACGCGCCCATCATCGTGGTGCGGGTCGCGGCCAGCAGCTCGCGCACCGTCATCCCGGGCCGCAGCGTCGAGCGCAGCGGCAGGACGGTGAGGAAGTAGCCCACCATCGGCTCGATCTCGGGCCGGCCGCGGGTGGAGGAGGTGGTGCCGACCAGGATGTCGTCCTGCCCGGACAGCCGGTGCAGCAGCACCTCCCAGGCGGCGAGCAGCAGCACGAAGACCGACACGCCCTCGCGCTTCGCCAGCTCCTTCACCGCGCCGGTCAGCTCCGGGGTGAACGGGAACTGGTGGCGGGCGCCGTTCGAGGTCGTCACCGGCGGGCGCGGCCGGTCCGTCGGCAGTTCGAGCACCGCGCCGGCGCCGGCGAGCTGCTTCTTCCAGTACGGCACGTGCCGGCGCGCGACCTCCTCGCGCAGCCAGTCCGGCTGCCACAGCGCGTAGTCCGGGTAGTGGACCTCCAACTCCGGGAGCTCCGGCTCGCGTCCGGTGGCGTACGCCGAGTAGAACTCGGCGATCTCCGCGTTGAAGATGCCCATCGAACCGCGGTCCCAGACCAGATGGTCCACCGCGCCGACGAGCACGTGCTCCTCCTCGGCGAGCCGGATCAGGGTCACCCGCAGCAGCGGGCCCGCGACGATGTCGAAGGGGGCGCGCAGCTCCTCCTCGGCGAGCCGCTCCATCTCCGGCTCGCGCAGCTTTGCCGCCAGGGACCGCAGATCCACCTGCCGGATCGGCACCTCCATCGACGGATGCACCAGCTGCACCGGCTTGTCGCCGTCCTGCGCGAAGGTGGTGCGCATCGCCTCGTGCCGCGCGACGAAGGAGTCCACCGCCCGCTGCAGCGCGGCCACGTCGAGGGCGCCGAGCAGCCTGGACGTGAAGTGCACGGTGTAGACGGGGTCTTCGGGGTCGAACTGGTGGATGAGCCAGATGCGTTCCTGGTCCACCGTGAGCGGCACCGGACCGTCGGCCGTACGCCGGGTCACCGGGCCGAGCACGGGTGCGGCCGAGGCGCGCGTGGCCCGCTCGCGCATCGTACGGTCCAGCAGGGCGCGCTGGGCCGGGGTGAGTCCGGCGAGCCGGTCTGCGAAGTCGCTCACGACTGCCGCCCTTCCGCGGACCGGTAGCGGTCCTTCAGTTCGGTGAGGTGTTCCAGGCCCTTGAGCACCACGTCCGGCTCCAGCCCGAAGTCGACGAGACAGGCGACCTCGTTCACCCCGATGTCCACCATGTCCTCGATCAGCGATTCGCACTTGTCGGGCGTGCCGAGCAGCGCGAGGGAGTCGAAGTAGCGGGCGAAGGTGGCGTTCAGCATGGCCTCCTGCCCCTCCTCGCCCAGCTGGGAGAACTCGCCGCCGATGTTGTCCTGTTGGGCCAGGAACGTCTTCAGATAGCCGGTCAGGGGGCCGCGGACCAGCTCCCGCGCCTCCTCCTCGTCGGGCCACAGGAAGGTGTGCACCATGGCCGTGACGATGCCGGTGTCCGGATCGTGTCCGGCCTTCGCGCGGGCCTCCCGGTACGCGGCGGTCTTCTCCTTCAGATCCGCGGGGCGCTGCGCCACCAGACCGGTCAGCAGGTTCGCGCCGATCTCCCCGGCCCGGACGAACGTCTCCGGGCTGCCCTGCGCCGACACCCACACCGGCAGCTCCGCCTGGATCGGCCGGGGCAGCGAACGCACGCGCTGCGTGGAGCCGTCGGTGCGCGGGACCTCGACGCTGTCGCCCGCCCACAGCCGGCGGATGGTGTCGATCGCATCGAACATCTCCTCCTTGCGGTGCGGATAGCGGGCCTGCCCGTCACCGGGCGCCAGGACGAAGTCGTCCGGGTGCCAGCCGGAGGCCGCGGAGATCGCGGCCCGCCCGCCCGACAGGTTGTCCACGACCGCCCACTCCTCGGCCGACCGCACCGGATGGTGCAGCGGCAGCACCGTGCTGCCCGCCCGGAGCTGGATCCGCTCCGTCACCATGGCGAGGGCCGCCGCGAGCACCGACGGGTTCGGGTACAGACCGCCGAAGTCGACGAAGTGCCGCTCCGGGACGGAGATGCCGCTGAAGCCGTTGCGGTCCGCGAACCGGGCGCTGTCCAGCAGGAGTTGGTACTTCCCCGGGCCGGCCGCCGTGCCGTCGCCGGAGAAGAAGAACAGACTGAAGTCCATCCGGCTGTCCGCCCGGCGCGAGCGGCGCGGCACGGCCGCCTTCGCCGTACGCTCCCGCTCGCCGCCGCCCACCTCCTCGGGCGCCTTCTGGCCCCGCTCCCGCAACTGCTTCTCCAGTACGGCGCGCTGGCTCGGCGACAGCGAGGCAAGGCGCTCCTGGAGCCGCCGCGCGGCCCCGGAAGCATCCGGCTCCGCCGCCCCGGCGCCACCGGTCGATCCGGTGGGTCCGGTCGCACCGGTCGCATCGTTCGTCTGGGTCGCTTCCCCGGCCATCGTCACGCCTCACCCTTCAGCTTCGCCTCGGCCTCGTCCGCCGACAGGCCCTCGATCTCGCGCAGCAGCGCCTCGAACTCGTCCATGCCGATCGCCTCCGCCTGGTGCGACCGGATCGCCGCCGCGAGGCCGGCCACGGTCGGCGCCTCGAAGACGGCGCTCATCGGGAAGTCGCCGTGCAGCGCGCGCAGCCGGCTCACGATCTGGATGGCGAACAGCGAGTTGCCGCCCAGCTCGTAGAAGTCGTCGTCCGGACCGATCGGCGAGGCGCCGAGCATGTCCCGCCACACCCGGGCCACCGACTGGGCCAGTTCGTCGTCCGGCCACACCGTCGCCGGGTCCCAGCCGTCGTCGGCCGCCTGCCGCCCGCCACCGAGCGTGTCGGTGAACGAGGACGCCGTCAGACCCGCCTGGTCGGCGAGCACGTCCTGGAAGTCCGCCCGCGACACCACGACCCGCGGGAGTCCGCCGGCCAGCGCCGCGCGGGCCAGGCCCAGCCCCTCGGCCACCGGCACACCCTGCTCGTGACGCAGCCGCTCGTAGCCGGCCCGTACCTCCGGCAGCCCCGCCATCTGCTGCTCGAACCAGTCGTCCCACACCCACTGCGCCACGTCGAACGCCACCGCCGTGCGCCCGGCGTCCGCCGCGGCCTGCGCCCAGGCGTCGGTGAACGCGGCGGCCGCGGTGTTCTCGGACTGGCCGAAGCCGCCGATGACCCCGGTCGTCGACGAACCCACGAACAGGAACACCTCCGGCCGGTCCGCGAGCAGTTCGTCCAGCAGCAGCGTGGAGCGCACCCGCGCGGCGAGGACCGCGTCGAAGTCCTCCCGGGTCTTCAGGGCGACCAGACCCGAACCCCGCGCCTCCGGGAAGTGCAGCACCCCGCGCAGCCCGTCCGCGCCGAACAACTCCGCCGCCCCGGCGAGGACGTCACGCACCCGCTCCGGGTCGGTGAGATCCGCCACGCGGTACGAGACACGGTCCGGCCGGTCCGCGAGCAGCGCCGCGAGACGTCCGCCGTCGGGCACCTCGGCATCGCCCACGAGCAGCAGCCGCGCCCCCGACTCCGCCAGATGCTCGGCGAAACTCAGCCCCGCCTCGCCGGGCAGCCCGGTCACCACGAAGCCGGCACCCTCGGGCCAGGCCCGCTCCGCCGCCACGGGTGCGAGAGCGACGGGCGCGAACGCCCGCAGCAGCCGCCGCCCGCCCCGGTACGCCACCGGCGACCGCCCGCCCGGCCCGTCCGGCTCGCCCCGCCTGGTCAGTTCGGCGACGAGCAGACCCGCGACCGTACCCGGGTCGTCGGCGGAACAGATGTCCACGGTCCGGCAGGACAGCCAGGTGTACTCCTGCGGCAGCACGGTCACCGCGCCGAACACGGTGGCCCGCTCCGGCCGCACCACGGCCGTGCCGTACGCGTCCTGGAGATCGTCCGTGACGACGTCGAACCGCACCGGGCGGTCCTCGCCCGACTCGCCGAAGGCCTGCGCGAGGCCCACCAGGGCGTGGAAACCCCGGTCCAGCGCGAGCGCGTGACGCTCGGCGGCACCGCGTCCGCCGCCGTCCGGCTCCGCCCCGAGGACCGACCAGGCGTGCAGCACCCGGTCGGGCAGGACGCCGTCGCCGCGCAACTCCCGTACGACTCGCGGCAGATCGTCCGCCGACGCCGGGGCGGCGGTGAACTCGCCCTGGCCTGAACGTGCGTAGCCGGCGCCCTCGCGGACGGTGACGACCGAGTGCCCGGCCGCGCGCAGCCCGGCCGCTACCTCGTCGGCGAGCCCGCGCCCGTCGGCGAGCACCAGCCAGGTCGACGGGGCCACGCCCGGCTCCCCGTCCGCCCCGGGCCGTCCGGCCGCAGGCAGCGGAGCGGGGTGCCACACCGGGGCGTACGTCCAGCGCGCCGGGTCCCGGCGGACACCGACCGCGCCGCGGTTCTCCGGCCCCGGGAGCAGATGGCTCGGCCCCCGGAACGGGTAGGCGGGCAGCGGCACCCGGCGCCGGAACCGGCCGCCGTGCAACGCCGCCCAGTCGACCGCCACACCGTGGCGCCACAGCTCGCCGAGGCCCTCGCGCAGCGCGTGGCCCTCGGCCGGGACGGCGGCCCCGTCGCGCGGGCGGCGCAGCAGCGTCACCACCGGCAGCGGCTCGCCGTGGGCGCGGACCAGACCGCTCAGCTGGCTGCCGGGGCCGGCCTCGACCATGACCACGGGCCCGCGCCGGGCCAGTACCGAGACGCCGTCGGCGAACCGCACCGGCCGCCGGGTGTGCGCCACCCAGTACTCCGGGTCGGTGGCCTGCTCGTCGGTGATCCAGGTGCCGGTCACATTGGACAGGAACGGGATCGACGGCTTGTTCAGGGTCACCGAGCGCAGCACCTCGGCGAGCCCGGGCAGCGCCGGCTCGACCAGCCGGGTGTGGAAGGCGTGGGAGGTCTCCAGTTCCTTCACGGAGATCCCCCGGGCCGCAAGGACCCGCCGCGCCGCGGCGACCTCCTCGGGAGTGCCGGCGACCACGCACGAACCGGGCGCGTTGACGGCGGCGACCACGGCCCCCGTGCCCTCGATCGCCTCGGTGGCCGCCCGCTCGTCGAGCAGCACGGACAGCATCCGGCCGGGCGCGAGATCCTGCATCAGCCCGGCCCGCCGCGCCACCACCCTCAGCGCGTCCGCCAGGCCGAACACGCCCGCCAGTGTGGCCGCGACCAGCTCGCCCAGGCTGTGCCCGGTCATCGCGTCCGGCCGCACACCCCACGACATCAGCAGCCGCGCCACCGCGTAGTCCACACAGAAGACGGCCGGCTGGGTCCAGCGGGTCTGCCGCAGCCGCTCGCCCGCCTCCGCGCCCTCGGCGAAGACCACCTCGCGCGGATCCGCGCCCATCAGCGGCGCGAGGATGTCGGCACAGGCGTCGAACGCCTCGCGGAACACCGGCTCGGTGCGGTACAGCTCCGCACCCATGCCCGCGTACTGCGCGCCCTGGCCCGGGAACAGGAACACGGTGGCGGGCGCCTCGGTGTTCTCCGCGACCGGATCGGCCGCCGGTACGGTCCGGCGGAGCGAGGCTGCGGCCTCGGCGCGGTCGGCGGCGACCACGGCGCGGCGGTGGGGGAGCGGCGCCCGGCCGGACTGGAGGGTGTATGCGATGTCCGCGAGGCTCGCACCGGCACCGGCACCGGACTCCAGGGCGTCGGCGAGCCGCTCGGCGACGGCCCGCAGATCCTCCGGGGAGCGCGCCGACAGCGGCAGCACCTGCCGGTCGCCCCCGGTGTCCGAGGAGACGCGCTCGACCTCGGGAGCCGCCTCCAGGACGACATGCGCGTTGGTGCCGCCGACGCCGAAGGCGCTCACACCGGCGCGCGGCGGCTCCTGCGTCCCGGGCCACGGCAGGCCCTCGGCGTCCACCCGGAACGGGCCCTTGTCGAGGGCGAGTCGCGGATTGGGCGCGGTGAAGTGGGCGGTCGGCGGGATATACCGGTGTTCCAGGGCGAGCGCGGCCTTGATCAGACCGGTCACCCCGGCCGCCGCGTCCAGATGGCCGATGTTGGACTTCACCGAACCCAAGTGGACCGAACCCGCAGGCAGTTCGGTGCCGAAGACCTCGGTGAGCGCCTGTACCTCGATGGGGTCGCCCAGCGGGGTGGCGGTGCCGTGCGCCTCGATGTACTGGACCGAACCCGGCTCGATCCCGGCGACCGCCAGGGCCTCGGAGACCACCTCCGCCTGTCCTCGTGCCGACGGGGCGGTGAAGCCGATCTTCGCGGCTCCGTCGTTGTTGACCGCCGAGCCGCGGATCACCGCGTGCACATGGTCGCCGTCCGCCAGCGCGTCCTCGAGCCGCTTCAGTACGACGACGGCCACGCCGTCACCGGACACGGTGCCGCTCGCCTCGGCGTCGAACGGGCGGCAGTGCCCGTCCCGGGCCAGGATCGCGCCCTCCTCGTAGCGGTAGCCGCGCGGCTCGAACTCCCGGACCGCCACACCGCCCGCGAGCGCCGTGTCGCACTCCCGCGACAGCAGCGACTGCACCGCCAGGTGCACGCCGACCAGCGACGACGAGCAGGCGCTCAGCACGGTGAAGCTCGGCCCGGTCAGACCAAGCCGGTGCGACACCCGCAGGCTCAGCGTGCCCGGGTCGTTGCCGACGGCCACCTGGATCTCGTCCGACACCCGGCCGTCCGCGCCGCCGTGCGGGATCCGCTCGCGCAGATAGCCGCTGCCCGAGACGCCCGCGAACACACCCGTCCGCGCGTCGCACGAACCCGCCGGGTAGCCGGCCCGCTCCAGCGCCTGCCACGAGGTCTCCAGGAACAGCCGGTGCTGCGGGTCCATCAGCTCGGCCTCGGAGCGGGTGATCCCGAAGAAGGCCGCGTCGAACCGGTCGTAACCCTCCAGCGGGAAACCGGACTTGACGAGTGCCGGATCGGCGAGCAGCTCCTTCGAGACCCCCGCTTCGAGCAGCTCCTCGTCGGTGTAGCGGGTGGCGCCCTCGGCGCCGGCCGTCACCAGCCGCCACAGCGCCTCGACATCGGGGGCCCCGGGGAAGCGTCCGCTCATCCCGATGATGGCGACGGACTGCTCCGGCAGCTGTGCCCCGTGCTCTCGCGCGGTCATGCGTTCCCCTTGTCGGTGTCGTCGTGCCGGGCGGCGAGCAAGTCCTCCAGCGCGCCCGCGAGTTCGCGTACGGTCGGCAGATCGAAGAGCAGCCGCAGTGTCACCGGTGCCCCGAGTCTCTCCTTGGCCACGGCCACGGCCTGGGTGGCGAGCATCGAATGCCCGCCCAGTTCGAAGAAGTCGTCGTCGAGTCCCACCCGGTCGACCGAGAGCAACCCGGCCCAGATGTCGGCGAGAGTCTTCTCGACGGGTGTCGACGGCGCCGCGAAGTCCGCGTCGAGATCGGGCCGCACGGCCTCCGGCGCGGGCAACGCCCGCCGGTCCGCCTTGCCGTTGAGGGTCAGCGGCAGCCGGTCCAGGGACACGAACACATTCGGCACCATGTACGCGGGCAGCGTCCGCGCCAGGTGCTCGCGCAGCTCGGACGGTCCCACCGCGTCCGCCCCGCCCACCGGGACCCAGTAGGCCACCAGGCGCGGGTCGCCCGCCGCGTCCTCGTCCACGATCACGACGGTGTCGCGGACCTCCGGATGCCCGGCGAGCGCGTTCTCGATCTCGCCCGGCTCGATCCGGTAGCCGCGGATCTTCACCTGGTGGTCGAGCCGCCCCAGATACGCGTGGTCGCCGCCCGCCAGCTCCCGGGCGCCGTCGCCCGAGCGATAGCGGCGGGCGCCGGGCACGGCCGCCTCCGGGTCCGGCAGGAACCGCTCGGCGGTGAGCGCCGGACGGCCGAGGTAGCCCCGGGCCACCCCCGCGCCGCCCACGTACAGCTCGCCGGCCGTCCCCGCCGCCGCCGGGCCGCCGTCCGCCCCGACCACCCGCGTCGTCCAGCCGTCGAACGCCCCGCCGATCAGGCTGTCCCCGGCGCCGGCCAGGTCGGCGGCGGTCATCCGCCGGTACGTGGAGTGCACCGTCGTCTCGGTGATCCCGTACATGTTCACCAGCTCGGGCCGGTCCTCGCCGTGCCGCGCGAGCCACGGCCGCAGCGTCCCGGGCGACAGTGCCTCTCCCGCGAACACCACGACCCGCAAGGCCAGTTCGGCCGGAGCGACGCCGCGCCCGGCGGTCTCCTCCTCGTACCGGACGAGCTGCCGGAAGGCGGCCGGCGTCTGGTTGAGGACGGTCACGCCCTCGCGGTGCAGCAGTGCGTGGAAGTCCTGCGGCGAACGGCGTACGTCGTCGGGGACGACCACCAGACGGCCGCCGTGCAGCAGTGCGCCCCACATCTCCCACACCGACACGTCGAACGCGGCGGACGAGAACATCGACCACACGTCGTCCGGGCCGAAGCCGAAACGCTCCCGGACTCCCGTGAGAAGCGCCGTCACCTGACGGTGCTCGACCATCACACCCTTCGGGGTCCCGGTCGAACCACTGGTGTAGATCACATACGCCAGGTTCGCGGCGACCGCGCCACCACCGTCCGCCGGGGCCTCGTCCGGCCAGCCGGACACATCGGTGCCGCCCGGGCCGGTGAGCACCGTGTGCGCGGCCCCGCCGGCCTCGCCGACTCCGTCGGCCCGGTCCGTGACCAGGACCGCCGCACCCGCGTCGGCGAGCATGAACGTCTGCCGCTCGGCCGGGCTCGCCGGGTCCACCGGCACATACGCCCCGCCCGCCTTCAGCGCCGCGAGCAGCGCCGTGACCAGCGTCGTGGTCCGCTCCAGGCGCACCGCCACCGGGACCTCCGGGCCGACGCCCAGGGAACGCAGATGATGGGCGAGCCGGTTGGCGTCGCGCTCCAGCTCCCGGAAGGTCAGCCGGCCGTCCGGGCCCGACACGGCGACGGCGTCACCGCGCAGCCCCGCCTGCCGCTCGAACCAGGTGTGCAGGGTCCCCGGCGCGGAGCCCCGTCCGTCAACGGTCAAGGTCGTGCTTCCTCTCGGTGCGTGGCGGTGAAGGACACGACGGCCGGCAGATCGCCGACCGGGGTGTCCGGGGAGGCGACGGCCTCCGCGAGGGTCCGCTCGTACGCGGCGAGCAGCGCGTCCGGCGTGTCCGGTCCGTACAGATCCGTGTCGTACTCGAGGAGCAGCTCCACGGCGTCCGCGCCGCGCTCCTCCACGTACAGACTGAGGTCGTACTTCGCCGTGTCCTGAGGGCCCGTCACATCCAGCTCGCACGGCCCGAGTCCGGCGAAGACCGGTGGGCGCCGCTCGCCCAGATGGCTGAACATCACCCGGAACACCGGCGTGAAGTCCCGGCCGCGCCGGGTGACCAGTGCCTCGACCAGCTTGTCGAAGGGCAGTTCCTGGTGGTCGGCGGCGTCGAGGACCGCCGCGCGCACCCGGCCGGTCAGGGCCCCGAAGCCGGGGTCGCCGGCCAGACCGGCCCGCACCGGCACCATGTTGATCAGACAGCCGACCAGGTCCTGGAGTTCGGGGCGGGTGCGCCCGGCGGCCGGCATGCCCACCGTCACGTCCTTCTCCCCGGACCAGCCCGAGAGCAGGGCGTACAGCGCCGCCAGGTACGTCATGTTGGCCGTCGCCCGCGCCTCCTTGCCGAACGCCCGTACCGCGCGCACGAGTCCGGCGGGCAGCCGCCGGGTGGCGACGGCGCCGCGGAAGCTCTTGGGACGCGGCCGGGGCCGGTCCGTCGGCAGCTCCAGCGCGCGCGGATCCTCGCCGAGGATCGTGCGCCAATGGCCGATCAGGCCGTCCAGGGTGGCGCCGGTGAGCCGCGCGCGCTGCCACTCGGCGAGGTCGGCGTACTGCAGCGGGGCCTCGGGAAGTCCCTCCGGCGTGCCGTAGAGCAGCCCCAGTTCACGGTAGAAGACCCCCACCGAGCCGCCGTCGACGGCCACATGATGGAAGGTCACGACAAGCCGGTGATCGTCCTCGGCGACCCGCACGAGCCGGGCCGCCAGCGGGGGAGCGGTGGCCAGGTCGAAGACGCGCCGGGCCTCCTCGCCCGCGATCCGCCGGGCCTCCGCCTCCGGGTCGTCCGCCGCCGACACATCGGTGCGGGGCAGCGGGACAGGCGAGGGCGCCGCGATCACCTGGTACGGCACTCCGGCGGGCGCCGCGTACGTCGTGCGCAGCACCTCGTGACGGGCCACCACGGCGTCGAGCGCGCGGCCGAGCGCCGCCGGGTCGAGCGCGCCGCGCAGCCGCAGCACGGTCGGCACGTTGTAGAGCGTGGTCTCCGGGTCGATCTGCTGCATGAACCACAGTCGTTGCTGGGCGAAGGAGAGTGCGGGCCGGGCGTCCGCGCCGCGCGGCAGCGCCCGCGGCGCGTCCGGAGCCGGAGCCGGAGCCGGCGCCGCAAGCCGCGCCGAGTCCCGGTCCGAGGCCGGTTCCCGGCCGGGGGATGCGGCGGGCGGCGCCTTCATCGCGGCGTCCACCACCTCGGCCATCCCGGCGAGCGTGCCCGCACCGAGCAGACGCGCGGGCGACACCGTGAGCCCCAGCTCCTCGTCGATCAGCCCGGCGAGCCGCGTCGCCGTCTCCCCGTCCCCGCCGAGCGCGGTGAACTCCGCTCCGGGCCGAGGCTCTTCGGTACCGAGCAGCTCCGACCAGAACCGGGCCAGCTCCTCCATGACAAAGCCACTCGCGGTCATGCGAACGCCACCCCCCGGCCCGCCTCGCGCACCGTACGGTGCAGCAGCTCCAGGAACGGCCCGGGACGCTCCCGGAAGTAGAAGTGGTCGCCCTCGAAGACATGCACGCCGGCGGGGCCCGCCGCCGAATGGCGGCCCCAGAGGCCGGCGTCGGCCGGCGGCAGGCTGGGGTCGTCGTCGGCCGCGAACACGGTGATCGGACAGGGCACGGTCA
This sequence comes from Streptomyces sp. NPDC046203, assembly GCF_040646255.1. Classification (NCBI taxonomy): domain Bacteria; kingdom Bacillati; phylum Actinomycetota; class Actinomycetes; order Kitasatosporales; family Streptomycetaceae; genus Streptomyces; species Streptomyces sp. NPDC046203. The sequence continues at coordinate 419,208 of NZ_JBEYZX010000001.1, forward strand.
CCTCCGGTGCCACCCGGTACCGCTCCAGGGCCGCGAAGTCGGCGCGCAGCGCGGGCAGACAGAGCCGGATCAGCTCCTCGTGCTCCGCCACGTCCGGACGCGTGCCGCCGAGGCCCATGATCCGGGCGAGCACCGCGGTGTCCGCCTCCTCGCCGGCTCCGTCGAGCCGCTCGGCGCGCGCCTCGTGATGGGAGGGCGCGGCACAGGCCGAGGCGACGAGCGCGGTGGGCCGGGACGCCGTACGGGACAGCCGGCGGGCCGTCTCGAAGGCCACGAGCGCGCCCATGCTGTGGCCGAAGAACACCGGCCGCTCGACCCCGTGGGCGGCCAGCGCCCGGGCCACCGCGTCCGCCATCGCCTCCAGCGACCGCACCGGCTCCTCGAACAGCCGGTTCTCGCGCCCCGGATACTGGATCACCAGGAGTTCGATGTCGGGGTCGAGCGCCGTCGAGAGGGCGTGGTAGTAGCTGGCCGCGCCGCCCGCGTGGGGGAAGCACACCAGGGTGTGCTCCGCCGTCCGGTAGGGAGGGAAGCGGCGGATCCAGCGGTCCAGGGGCGTCTCGGAGGCGCCGGGGCGGCCGGACCCGCCGGGCCTGTCGGGGCCGGCGGATCCGTCCGGTCCGGCGGGTGTGTCGATGCGGTGTGTCAAGTGAATCCCTGTCGGAGCGCGTGTGTGCGTGACGGGTGAGGCGAGCGGGGTGGCGTGTGGGGACGCCCGGGGACCGAAGCCGGTCCGGCGATGGGGGTCCGATGACGGTCCGTCAGGCGGTCCGCCAGGCGGGGAGGGCGCGGCCTCCGCGTACACCGGCGCCGGGGAAACGGACCCGGCCACGGCCGGGTCGTCGGTCAGCCCGCTTGGAGCGCCGGCTCCGCCCGCTCCGCCGTCAGCGGTGCCCGCCGGGCCACCGCGAACTCGACCACCTGGTGGGCCATGGTGGCCAGTTGGGCCCGGATGTGGGGATCCGTGCAGGCGCCGTCGGGAGAGAAACCGGTGACACCGGTGTTCACCGCCACGCCCAGCGGGGTGTTCCAGCCGCGCAGCGCGTGCACGGTGTCGCGCAGCGCCGACAGCGTGGTCATCGCGCCCTGCCAGCCCGCGCCGACCGCGAGCGTGCCGACCGCCCGCCCGCTCAGATAGGGCCGCTCGTCGCCGCGCAGCGCCTCCAGGTGATCCAGGGCGTTCTTCAACAGGCCGGTGACTCCGCCGTGGTAGACGGGACTGGCGATCACGATCCCGTCGGCCTCGGCCACCTCGGCGAGCAACCGCTCCGCGGCGGCCGGACGTTCGGCCCCGGCCGGATCGAAGAGCGGAAGCACCAGATCGGCACCCGGGATCAACCGGGTCTCCGCGCCCAGCCGTCCGGCCTCGTCGAGCACCAGGCGCAGCGCCCGTTCGGCCCGTGAACCGGACCGGCGGGAACCGCCGATGCCCACCACTTTCACCAACTGCCGCATGAGGAGCCCCCGAAGCCGTGTGCGGTCGTTCTTTCCGTGCGCCCCGTCGCCGACGCTTCGTGAGCGTCGCCCCGAGGACCGCAACTCAGCCTCGGTCAAGGAAACTTGCTGGTCAAATGTTCGCCGACGGCGATTCCGATGGGAGAGATCGAGGAAATCGATGTGCCGTGGAAGGGGGCGCCGTCGGCCGATCGGCACCGTCGATGGACACCATCGGAAAGACGGTGTCCCCGTTTCTTGAGGGGGCCGCCCGTCCGGCGCGATCATCGGACGATGCACTTCCGGCCCGACCTCATCGGACCCACCAGAGCCATCGAAGCCACCAGAGCCATCGGCGCCGTCGGATCGGCGACGCCATGACGACGGCCGACACCTCTCTCGCCCCGCGGATCGCCCTCGTCGGCGCGACCGGCGCGGTCGGCGGCACCCTCCTGGACATCCTGGAGGACCACGGGTCGCCCTACCGCGCACTCCATCTGATCGCCTCCGTGCGGTCGGCGGGCCGCGAGATCCGGGCCGGCGGGCTCGACCGTCCGGTACGGGACCTCGCCGGATTCGACTTCCGCCGGGCCGACGTGGCCTTCTTCTTCGCGGGCGCCGAGGTCAGCCGCCGCTGGGCGCCGCTCGCCGCGGCCGCCGGGACCCTGGTCGTCGACGGCAGCAGTGCCTTCCGGCTCACGGAGGACGTTCCGCTGGTCGTCCCGGGGATCAACGGCGCCCTGCTCGACCGCCGCCCGGCGGTAGGACTCGTCGCCCTTCCCGGAGCGGGCGCCACCGCCCTGGCCCGGGTGCTCGCGCCGATCGTCCGCCGCTGGACCGTCCGCAAGGTCGTGGTGAGCACCTATCAGCCCGCCTCCGAGGCCGGGCACGCGGGCGTCGAGGAGCTCCAGGAGGGCACCCGGATCCGGCTCCAGGACCCGGAGGCCCCACTGCCCGCCGAGGTGTTCTCGCCGCCGCTCGCCTTCGACGTGCAGAGCGGCACGTGGGCCGGTGCCGAGCCGGGCCGTGCGGCAGGCGGTACGTGGGCCGGCCCCCCGGAGGACGGCTTCACCGAGCAGGAGCGCGGACTCCTGGAGGAGACCCGCCGCGTCCTCGGCCTGCCGGGGCTCGACCTGACCGCCACCTGCGTCCGGGTGCCCGTGGCGCACGGTCAGTGCGCGGCGGTGTGGGTGGACTGCGCGCTCGCCGTGGACCGGGGCGCACTGATCGCCGCGCTGCGCTCGGCACCCGGCGTCACCGTGCACGACGGGGCCGGCCACGCCACGCTGACCCCCGCCATGCCGACCCCCGCCACGCTGGACGATCCCGACCGGGTGCACGTGAGCCGGATCCGCCTCTCGCCGGCCGGTCCGAACGGCCCGACGGGCTTCTGGCTGTGGCTGGTCGCCGACAACCTCAGGAGCGGCGCGGCGCTGGGCGCGTTCCAGGTCCTCGGCGAACTCGCGGCACGCGGCACGCTCTGATCCCGCCGAGTACCGGGACGCGGGTCCGGACCCGCGTCCCGGGCACGGACCCGGCCCCGCCGCCTGTCGGCGCCGGACGTCAGCCTCAGCCCACGAGCTGAAGTCCGGAGCGACCGGTCCGTACGCCGAACCCGTCCGGCGCGTCGGACACCTCGGACACCACCGGCGGTGCGGGCGCCCTGGTCGTGCCCTGTCCGTACGTCCGCTCCTGCCCGTATGCCCCGCCCTGCGCGTACGCCCCGTCCGGTCCGTCCTGCGCGGCGAAGCGCACGATCTGGTCGATGAACGCCCGCATCTCGCGAGTGACCTGCCGGCCGTGCCGCCAGGCGATCTGGGTGTGCAGCTCGAACGGGGGCCGCCAGTCGAGCACCACCAGGTTGCCCGTCGCGAGCGCGTCGGCCACGGCGACCCGGGGGAGCACACTCACCCCGAGCCCGGCGGCCACCCCGCGCTTCACGGACTCGACGGTGCCGAACTCCAGCAGCTCCGGCCCAGGCCCAGGCCCAGGCCCAGGCCCAGGCCCAGATTCCGATTCCGATTCCGATCCCGACCCTGATCCCGGTTCCGGTCCCGCAGCCGCGCCGACGGCCAGTTCCGCCTCCAGCAGCTCCCGGCAGCAGTCCCCCGCCTCGGGTACGAGAAGCGGTACGGCCGCCAGATCCCCCGAGGCCAGACCGGGCAGCCCGGCGAGCCGGTGCCCCGGCGCGGCGACCGCGACCAGCGGCTCGGACCACAGGGTCTCGGTGCTCAGCCCCGCGTGCTCGGTGCGCGCGTCCATGAAGAAGCCCATGTCCAGGGCGCCCTGCCGCAGCGCGTCGCGGGTGCGGTCGGCGGAGCCGGTCCGCGGCGAGATCCGCAGCCGCGGATATCGGTGGTGGAGGAACTCCAGGACGGGTGGCATCCGGTACGAGGTGAGGCTCTCGCTCGTGCCGATCGTGAGCAGTCCGGCGGGCTCGGCCCGGCCGGTCGTCTTGTCCCGGGCCTCGTCGACGAGGGACAGGATGCGTTCCGCGTACGGAAGCAGCCGCTCGCCCGCCGGGGTGAGCCGGATCCTGCCCCGCAGGCGTTCGAAGAGTTCCACGCCGAGGGCCACTTCCAGGCTCTTGACCTGGGCGGTCACGCTCGACTGTGCGTAGTTCAGGTCGGCCGCCGCCTTGGTGAAGCTGAGCAGCGTCGCGACGCGATGGAACGTGGTGAGCTGTCTGAGATCCAACGGGCCTCCCCCTCGGCACTGGTGGACACGAGCGTCAGCGTGTCACTGCCATCCCATGTCCTCGTGGACGCCGTCGCCGCCCGCCGGGGTGATCGCGGGCCGCTGCGCGGTGGCGGCCGGGGACTGCGTGCCGGTTCGGGGCGCGGCCGAGGCGGCGACGGCGGAGCCGAGGAAGACGGCGGTGACCAGGGCGGTCGCGGTGGCGGCCGTGACGATGCGGGTGCGGAGCATGAAGGGACGTCCTTCCGGTACGGGTTCGGATGAGCGGCGGAAGCACCGGTGCCTTGGTGGGGTGTCCGCCGCGCATTAGCATCACCGGACGGGCGCCGAGGGGGAAGGAAGATCAGCTGGACCCTTTGGGCCTTGGCCGAAAACGGCCATGAGCGGGGAGCACGGACCGCTCGGCGCGGAGCCCGCGGGCCCGTGCCGGAGCGGTGCACGACGAGGAACGGGGGCCTCATGCTGGAAGCGCTGGGACTCGACACAGGCACGGAGGCCGTCTACCGGGCCATGCTCGCGGAACCCGGGGACGGGGCCGCGGACATCGCCCGGCGGCTCGGAACCACGGAGGAGGCCGTGTACCTGGCCTGGGAGCGGCTCGCCGAACTCTCCCTGGTCCAGAGCCCCGCCGCGGACGCCGGCCCGAACGGCCCGAACGGCCCAAACGACCCGAGTGGTCCGAACGGTCTGGGTCGCCCGGTGGGCCGGCCCGAGCCGGTGAGCCCGGCACTCGGCCTCGACCATCTGGTCACCCGGGCCCAGACGGAACTGGAGGAACACCGCAGACGGGTCGCCGCCGCCCGGGTCACCGCCGCGCGGCTCGCCTCCGAGTACGCCGAACTGTCCGCCCGTACGACCCCGGTCACCGTGGAGCACCTGCCCGACGTGGCGCAGACCCGGGCCAAGCTCGCGGTACTGACCGACCGTGTACGCGAGGAGGTGATGGTCTTCGCGCCCGGCGGGGCGCAGACCGAGGCCAACCGGCAGGCCGCCCGGCCGCTCAACGAGCGCCTTCTCGGCCGGGGCGTGGCCATGCGGACCGTCTACCTCGACAGTGTCCGCAACGATCCGGCGACCGTCGCGCACGCCCGCGAACTCACCGGGCTCGGCGGCCAGGTCCGCACGGTCGCCACCCTGCCGATGCGGATGACCCTGGTGGACCGCGAGGCCGCGGTGATCCCGGTGGACGGCGACGACTCCAGCGCGGGGGCCGTCGTCCTGACCGGCCGGGGCCCGCTGACCGCCCTGTGCAGCCTCTTCGAGATGGTCTGGGAGACCGCCCGGCCGCTGGGGGATCCCGCGCGCCGGGCCGACGACGGCGACCGGCTGGACCGTCAGGAGGCTGCGGCGCTGCGGCTCCTCGCGGAGGGGCACACGGACGAGGGCATCGCCAAGCGCATGGGGCTGTCCCACCGGACCGCCCGGCGCATCGCGACCCTCCTCATGGAACGCCTCGGCGCCCGCAGCCGCTTCGAGGCGGGCGTGCGGGCGGTCCAGCGCGGCTGGCTGCCGAGCGATCTGTAACGTCGAGTGATCCACGACGCTGATCGATCGGAGACGTCGAGCGATCAGCGTCACAGAGCGGTCCGTGGCGCCGTGTGATCCGTGAGGCCGTGTGATCCGTGAGGCCGAAGGGACCCGCCGTCGTCAGGCGGCGGCGCCCCGCCGCACGCTCAGCGGCCGCTGGTCCGTCCAGACCTCCTCGATGTGCGCGAGGCACTCGGCCCGGGTGCCGGTGAATCCGTCCCCCCGCCACCCGGCGGGCAGCGCGCGTCCCTCCGCCCACAGGGAGTACTGCTCCTCGTCGTTCACCACGACCATGAACCGCTCGTCGACATCCGCGTCCTGCACGGCGCATTCCTCCACGACTGACTGACTGGGACAACTCCCTCAGCCTCGGGGCGGGCCGCCGCCCCGGCAAGATCCGCGCCATGGAACCTGCTGAACACCCGCATCGGCTGCGCCGATGGAGGCGCGCGGCCGGGCTCCCGACTTCCGGGGGGATCGGCGACCGGGGTGCGCGGAAACAGGTGGCGAAGTCCGCGATACGAGGCCGGTGTTTCCGTAATAGGTCACGGAAGTGGTGCGAAGCGGACGGGTTTCGGAGCCTGTTGTCCGAAGTATTCTCGCGTGCGCCGCGCGGAATGGCCGCCTGCCCCGTGAATCCTACGGGGAATGCGGAAGTGATGACGGCACCGCGGATTGTCGACGGACAAGCGTCTCGCCCGAGGGTGTTCCGGGAGACGCCGTGCGCGTGGCCGGTCCGGGCGTGAGACCTGGGCGGGTCCACTTCCACCGTGCTTCGGGCCGTGCGGATGGCTCCGTGTGACGGCATGTCAAGGGTAGCGAATCCTTTCCCGTCCAAGGCCCTTGAGGGGAATTCTGTGCACGCTCGGACAAGAATTGCCGGACCCGTCGATACGGCAGAATGGTCGAAGGTGATCTTTCCGGGAGTCTGTTGTGCTGCTGCTCGACCTCAATACCGTGCCGCCCCGAGAGCGGGTGGAGGCATTTCGCCACGCGCTGACGGATTCCTTGGTGCCCAACGACATTTCCCACGAGGAGCCGGAGGGCGGCATCCACGCGCGGATGGAAATGTGGCGTGTCGGCGGGCTGGACCTCTTCGCCACCCGTAACTCGGGATTCCAGGTACGGCGTACGGCCCGCCATGTGCGCCACCACCGGGACCACCCGATCGTCTCGGTCTCGCTACAGCCCGAGGGCGTCCACCGGGCCGAAGTCGCGGACCGGCGGGAATTCCTGGGGGCCGACGACATCTGCGTCTTCCACGAGCTGTCGCCCCGGGTGTACGGCTGGTCCGGCGACGCGGCGTCCCAAGCCATCATGTTCGACACCCACCGCCTCGGTGTGCCGGTGGACACCGTGGTGCGGGCCTCCCTGCGCCTGCGGGCCAGTCCGCTCTACGGGCTGGTGCTGGAACATCTGCGGGGAGTCTGGCGCGACCCGGGCCGGCTGGAGAACGATCCCGGTTCCGAGGCCCTGGCCTCGGCCACGACGGAGCTCGTGCGCGCGTTGCTCCTCTCCGCCGCGCACACCGAGCGGACGGCCGAGGTCAGGTCGACGATGGACGAGACCCTGCTCACCCGGATCACGGCCTACGCCCGGGCCCACCTCGCGGACCGCGACCTGACGCCGGAGCGGATCGCGGCGGTGCACGCCGTCTCGGTCCGCCGGCTCTACACGCTGCTCAGCGAGGCGGGGATCAGCCTGGAACAGTGGCTCATCACGGAACGGCTCACGAAGGCCCGGCGGATGCTGACCTCGGCCCGGCACGCCCGCCTGACCATCGCCGCGGTCTCCGCCCGGTGCGGATTCAGCACACCGAGCCACTTCAGCCGCCGTTTCCAGGCCGCCTACGGCATGTCCCCGGGCGAGTGGCGACGGCAGGGCCCCCTCGCCCTCGCGGAACCGCACGAGTGATCCGCCGCGACGGCCTTCGGGGCCGGTCCTGGATCCACGCGCGGGGGCGTAGACCTCCGATCTCGCGACCGTCCGCGAAGGACTCCCGGGTCCCTGGATCTGCTGAAGCCACGCCCCTGCCGGCGTGGGCACCCTGGACCGGCCGGACGATCGCGCGGCGAGCGCGACAGCCGCGCGAACGCCAGGGCGAGCATCCGGCGTTTTCTGCGGGCACGGACAAGAGTTCCGCAGGGAGGGGCAACACGGCGGTGTCACGGTGTCTCAAGGACGTACGGGACCGGAACGACGCGGTACGGGAACGAGGCGCGGACATCGCGCGCCGCACCCCGGCTTACCGGTCCCGGCGTCGCGGAGAGACGACCACGAATGAGGACTGCCATGGCCGAGACGTTGCGGCGAGCCCCCGTCGGCAGTGCCGTACTCCAGGAACTGATCGACGAGCTCGCGGAGTCGCTCGGCCGGTCCGTGGCCCTGGCCGACCCCCGGATCAGACGTATCTGTTCGAGCCGGCACTTCGGCGACGCCGACCCGGCACGCGTGTACAGCCTGTTGCAGGGACGGGCCAGCCACGAGGTCGCCCGGTACGTCCTCGACCAGGGCGTCGCCCAGTGGTCCCGGCCGGGTTTCGTCGCGGGACGGGACGATCTCGGGCTGCTCACCCGCTACTGCGTGCCGCTGCGCGAACGCGGCCATTTCCTCGGCCTGCTGACGATCGTCGTACCGGACGCACGGCTGGATCCGGAGGCGATCGACGCCGTCGCCCGTGCGACCCCGGCCATCGCCGGCCGGGTGTACGCCGAGCAGGTCCCGGCCCACGCGGAGAAGAGAGGGGAGCAGGAACTGCTCCTGGCGCTGCTGGGGCCGGACCCGGCGGCGCGCGCCGAGGCCCGCCGTCGGCTGGTGGACGACATACGGCTCCCGGACGCGCCCCACGCGGTGGTCGGCGTGGTGCAGCTGGCCGGCGCCCAGGTGTCCCCGGGCCAGGTGACGGACGTTCTGCGCGGGGTGGTGGAGGACGGCCGCCGCACCCGGTCGGCGCACGGCGTCTTCGCGGTCCTGCCGGACCGGGCCGTCCTGCTCCAGCTGGCCGACCGGCCGCTGACGCCCGAGCAGCTCCAGGCGCAGTCCCGGCGCATCCTGGAAGGTCTCGGCACATGCCCCGACGCGTCGGCCGCACCCGTCGTCGGCACCGGCGGTCACCAGACGGGTCTCGCCGGCGCGTGGACCTCCCATGAGCAGGCGCTCGTCGCGGTGCGCGCCGCCCGCCGGATGCCCTCGCTCAAGGGCGTCGGGTCCTGGGAGGGACTCGGCGAGCTCGCCGTGCTCCTGCACCTGCCGGACCGGGCCCTGAACGAGTCGTTGCTCCCCGGACCGCTGCGCGCGCTGCTGGAGTCCGGTTGCGGGCCGAGGCTGGAGGAGACCCTGCGGTGCTTCCTCGATCAAGCCGGATCGGTACCCAGGACCGCCGAGGCGCTGCGGATCCACCGCACCTCGCTGTACTACCGGCTGCGGCAGATCCAGGAGATCACCGGGCTCGACCTGGACAACGGGGCGGACCGCATCACCCTGCACCTGGGGTTGCGCACCCGGGAACTCCTCATGTCCCTCGGTGCCTCCGGCGACGACGACGACGGCGGCGGCCGGCGGCCCGGGCGGGCCGCCGCACCGGGCAACGCTCCCGCAGCACGGCCCGGAACCGGAACCGGAACCGGAACCGGAACCGGAACCGGGCCCGCCGCCCGGACCCCCGGTGCCGGTCCGCGCGGCGGGCGGAACGCGCGTGTCCACCGGCAACGCACCTCCGCCACGGTCTGACCGGGCGGTCCGCCAGGGCCGGCGACCGACGCGCGGCCCGTGACCGATGCCCGCCCGTCGCCGGCCGGGCGCGCGCCCCGTACGCCACACGCCCCGCACATCCCACGCCCCGTTACGTCATACGCCCCGGTCGGCCGTCGTACCGAGAAAACGGACATGGGGCCGGCCACCGGGTCCGGGACGGGTGACCTCGGCCCGGACCCCGTACACCGAGGCGATGAGCTCCTCGGTGAGGACCTCCGCCGCCGGGCCGGCCGCCACCACCCGCCCCGTCCGCAGCACCACGAGGTGATCGCAGTACATCGCCGCCAGGTTCAGATCGTGCAGCGCGACGACGGTGGTCAGGTCCGGGCCCGGCTCCGAGACCAGTTCCAGCAGGTCCAGTTGGTGGCGTACGTCCAGATGGTTGGTGGGCTCGTCGAGCAGCAGCTCGCGCGGTTCCTGGGCGAGCGCGCGGGCGATCTGGACCCGCTGCCGCTCGCCGCCGGAGAGGGTGCGCCAGGTCCGGTCCGCCCGGTCGGCGAGTCCGGTGCGGGCCAGCGCAGAGCGCACCGCCGCCTCGTCGGCCGCCGAGAGCGGCGCCCACGTCCGGCGGTGCGGGATCCGGCCGAGCCGTACCACCTCGGCCACCGTCAGATCGACCTGGGTGTCGGCGTGCTGCTCGACCGTGGCCAGGCGTCTGGCGACGGCGCGCCGGGACAGACCGCCCAGGGGATCGCCGTCGAGCGTGACGACCCCCGTGTCCGGGGCGAGGATCCCGGCGAGCAGCCGCAGCAGGGTGGACTTGCCCGAGCCGTTCGGGCCGAGCAGGCCGGTGACCGTGCCCGGACGTGCCGCGATGCTCACCCCGTCGACGACGAGGACGCCGCCCGCCGCGCGCGCGACCCGGTCGGCCCGCAGCCCGCCCCGCCCGGCCGCCGCCTGTCCGCTCACCCCGCTCACCGCCCGCCTCGCGCGTGCGTACGGGACAGCACGAGTACGAAGACCGGCACCCCGATCAGCGAGGTCACCACGCCGACCGGTACCTCCTGCGGGTCGAGGACGGTACGGGCCACGGTGTCGGCCCAGACCAGGAAGACGGCCCCGGCCACCGCCGTCAGCGGCAGCAGCCGGGCGTGTCCGGGACCGGTCAGCGCCCGGACCGCGTGCGGCAGGACCAGACCCACGAAGCCGATCGCCCCCGCCGAGGAGACCAGCACGGCGGTGAGCAGTGCGGTCACCGACAGCAGGATCATCCGGGTCCGGGCCACCTGGACCCCGAGCGACGTGGCGGCGTCCTCGCCGAACGCGAGGGCGTCCAGCGTCCGTACGGATCCGCCGCACACCAGCAGGGCCGCCACCAGCGCCGCGCAGCCGACACTCGCATCGGTCCAGTCGGCGCCGGCGAGCGAGCCGAGCAGCCAGAACAGCACTCCGCGGGTGGTCTCCGCGTCGGCGGCGGTCATCACCACGAACGAGGTGAGCGCGGAGAACAGCTGCATCACGGCGACCCCGGCGAGCACGACCCGGTCCGTCCCGTCGCCGAGGATCCGGCCGAGTGACACGACCAGCGCGAACGAGCAGACCGCGCCGAGGAACGCGCCCCCGGTGACGGACAGCGCGCCCCCGCCGAGGCCGAGCACCACGACCGCGACCGCCCCGGTCGACGCGCCCGAGGAGACGCCCAGGACGAACGGATCGGCGAGCGGATTGCGCAGCAGCGACTGCAGCACCGCGCCGCACACCGCGAGTCCGGCGCCGCACACGGCCGCGAGCAGGGTCCGGGGCAGCCGCAGGTTCCAGATGATGCCGTCCCGGATCGGGGTGAGCCCCGAGGAGCCGCCCGACAGGTGGGCGGTGACCACGGAGCGCACCTCGGCCACCCGGATGTCGGCGGGGCCGATGGTGAGGGCGACGGCGACCGACGCGCACAGCAGCGCGATCCCCGCCGCCCCGGCGGCGGCCGGCGGCAGCAGCCGGGATCGCGACCGCGACCGGGACCACGGCCTGGACCGAGGCCGGGACCGGGTCACTTCGCGAATCCGTACGTCCGCAGTGCGGCGGCCACCTTCTCGATGCTCTCGACGGTGCGCAGGGTGGGGTTCAGCGCCTGGCCGCCGAGGATCACGTACCGCTTCTTCCGTACCGCCGTCATGTTCCGGGCGACGGGGTGGGATTCCAGGAACTCGATCTTCTTCGCGGCGCTCTCGGCGGACTGCGCCTTGCGGGTCAGATCGGCGATCACCAGGACGTCGGGGTCCCGCTCGGCCACCGTCTCCCAGTTGATCTGGGGCCATTCCTCATGGGTGTCGTCGAAGACGTTGCGCACCCCGAGGGTCCGGCTGACGATCCCGGGCGCGCCGCAGCAGCCGGCCATGTACGGCCCCTGCGAGTCGGAGTACCAGTACAGGACGGAGGCGCCGCCGAAGTCCGCGCCCGCCGTGGCCTTCGTGACCCGGTCCCGCAGCTCGCCGACGAGTGTCCCGGCGCGCTCCGGCACCCCGAACACCCGGCCCAGGTCGCGTATCTCGCCGTACACGTCGTCCATCGTCAGCGGCCGGGTCCGCACCCCGTCGCCGTCACCGCTGTTGTCCTTGCCGACGCAGTCGGAGGGGGAGAGGTACGAGGGCACGCCGAGGGCGCCGAACCGCTCGCGGGGCGCCACGCCGCCCTTGCCCAGGGTGTAGAGGAACGAGGCGCTGACGAAGTCGGGTTCGGTGTCCAGCACCTTCTCGAAGGAGGGGTAGCGCTCGGCGAGCCGGGGGACCTTGGCGTTCTCCTTCTCCAGGCCCTTGAGTACCGGGTCCGTCCAGGTGGCCGTGCCCACCATGCGGTCGGCGAGCCCGAGCGCCAGCAGGATCTCGGCCGAGCCCTGGTCGAGGGCGACGGCCCGGCTCGGCGGACGGTCGATCGTGATCCGCTGTCCGCAGTTGTCGAGCACCACCGGATAGCCGGAGGCGGCCCCCGCCGCCGGGGACGCGGAAGCCGGAGCGGCGGCCGGCGGCTTGTCGCCGCCGCAGCCGGTGAGGAGTACGGCACCGGCCAGAAGCGGCACGGCGAAACGGGCGGAGTGTGCGAGGGGCACGGGAGAACCTTCTGTGTCCACGGCTCATGCGCGAAGCCTGTCGTACGGTGCTCCCCGGACCGCCTGTCAGGGCGCCGGGGCCGCCAGCAGGTCTTCGGACTCGGGTTCGTCCGGACGGAACGCCTTCCCAGGCCCGTCGGGCCCAGTGGCCGTGCTCCGCCCGTCACCCCTACCGCTGCGCGTCAGTTCCGGACTCCCACCGGATTCCCTGACCCGTGTACCTACGGTTGTTCGTACGTACAAAGGTGCGACTGGCCTCGGCAAATTACCACAGGCGTGACAATCGACAGGGGACCGCACCGATGGTCCCCGGCCGTCGCCCGGCGCTGTCACCGGTGCCGATCGCGTATCAAAAAGGGCCCCTCCGTGGGGAACGGACGCGCGGTCAGGCACACTCTGCGGGGACTGGCCCTTCGACTGAGGATGACCGCGCATGATCACGCTGACCAAGGAAGACGGCCCCGCGGACCTGGACGGGGTGACCCATCTGTCCATCGGTGTCTCCTGGGACCCCACCGCCGGCAGCTCCGGCGGCGTGCTGGGCCGGCTGCGCCGCAAGACCGGCACCGACCTCGACCTGATCGCCATCGCCATGCAGGGCGGCGACCCGGTCCGGCTCGCCGGGCTCGACTCGCTCGACCCGATGGGCAACGGCTCGCTGCTCCACAGCGGCGACAACCAGACCGGCCACGGCGACGGCGACGACGAGACGGTGACCGTCGAGTTCGCCAAGGTCCCGGCCCCGATCACCTCGATCGTGTTCGTCGCCGCCGCGTACAAGAAGGGCAGCTCCTTCCAGAAGGCCCGCAACATCAGCTTCAAGGTCTACGACGCGACCGGCGGCAGCTCCCAGCAGGTCGCCGACATCTGGCCCAGCCTGCTGACCCAGGACAACGCCTGCGCCGTGGCCAAGGCGACCCGGATAGGCGGCGTCTGGAAGCTCGAAGTGATCAACGAGACGGGCAAGCTCAAGCAGGGCGACGAGCACGCCCTGATGCGCTTCGCGGTCAGCAAGTAGCCGGCCTGGGAGGCGGTGTACGGGCGGAGACGAAGCGCCCGTACACCGCCTTCGCGCACCTGGATCGCCCGGCGCCCCGCGCGTCCTTGACGCAGCGCCCTCCGCGCGGCCCCGCGTCCACCGCGTCCGCCGCTCCCACCGTGTCCGCCGTGTCCGGCGGAGTGGCGAGCGGGCCGCCAAGTGGTCGGAATCGCCTCCCGATCGGGTGAGCCGGGGGATGCGTCGCCGTCCGCGCCGCCCGGGATGTCCGACGATCGCCAAGGGGTGTCCGGCACCCGCCTGCCGTCCGGAGCGGGGCCTCCCCGACGATCCGGAAGGGCGGCCATGCGCGTTCTGCTCATCGCCAGCGGCTACAACTCCCTCACCCAGCGGGCCAGGGCCGAGCTGGGGGACCGCGGACACGCCGTCTCCGTCGAGATCACCCCCGACGGGGCCGCGGTACGGGACGCCGTCGGACGGCACGCGCCCGATCTGGTCCTCGCCCCCATGCTGAAGACCGTCGTGCCCTGCGACGTGTGGTCCGGCCGCCCCTGTCTGATCGTCCATCCGGGGCCGGTGGGCGACCGCGGACCGTCCTCCCTGGAGCGGGCGATCCTCGAGGGCGCCACCGAGTGGGGCGTGACCGTCCTCCAGGCCGCCGAGGAGATGGACGCCGGCGACGTCTGGGCGACGGCCTCCTTCCGCGTCACCGAGGTGGGCAAGAGCGACCTGTACCGCAACGAGCTGTCCGACGCGGCCATGACCGCCGTCCACCTCGCCGTCGAACGGTTCGCCGCCGGAGCCCGCCCGCGCCCGCAGACCGGGCCGGTGCGCACCCGCCCCTTCCTCCGCCAGGAGCAGCGCCGCATCTCCTGGGAGGAGGACACCGAGACGGTCCTGCGCACCCTGCGCGCCGCCGACTCGCAGCCCGGTGTGCCGGACGAACTGCTCGGAGCCGACTGGTTCCTGCACGGCGGCCACCCGGAGGACGGCCTGCGCGGCCGGCCCGGTGAACTGCTGGCGGCCCGCGGCGGCGCGGTCTGCCGCGCCACGGCGGACGGCGCCGTATGGCTCCCCGAACTGCGCGCCCGCACCGGCCCCGGCGCGACGCGGGCCTGCAAACTGCCCGCCACCCTGGCCCTCGCCCTCGCGGGCCGGCTGCCGGAACTCCCCGAGCCGCCCGTATCCCGCCGGACGCCGACCCCGACCTCGACGCCGACCCCGAGCCCGGCGCCGACACCAGCGCGGGCGCCGGGCCGGACCTGGTCCGACATCCGCTACCGCGAACAGGGCGCCGTCGGGGTGCTGTCCTTCTCCTTCCCCGGCGGCGCGATGAGCACCGACCACTGCCGCCGCCTGCTGCGGGCGTACCGGACCGCCTGCCGCCGCCCCATCTCCGTCCTCGTCCTCGGCGGACAGCGCGACTTCTTCTCCAACGGCATCCACCTCCAGGTGATCGAGGCGGCCGCCGACCCGGCCGCCGAGTCCTGGGCGAACATCAACGCCATGAACGATCTGGTCGAGGCCGTTCTCACGACGACCGACCGGCTCGTCGTCAGCGCGATCGGCGGCAACGCCGCGGCCGGCGGGGTGATGCTGGCGCTGGCCGCCGACGAGGTGTGGTGCAGGTCGGGCTCCGTGCTCAACCCCCACTACCGGCGCATGGGCCTTTACGGGTCCGAGTACTGGACCCACACCCTGCCCCGCAAGGTGGGCCCGGCCATGGCGGAGCGCCTCATCCGCGGCGCCCGTCCCGTCTCGGCGTCCGCCGCCCGGATCGCGGGACTCGTCGACCGGGTCGTCGACTGCGCGCCGGGGGAGTTCTCCGCCGAGATCACCCGCTTGGCCGCCCGGCTGGCCACGCACCCGAGCGTCGCGCGCCGCGTGGCGGCGAAGAAGGCGGGAGCACGAGGCCCGGGAGGCGTCCACCCCCCTCGCGGCCTGCCGGGAGCGGGAGCTCCGCCGTATGCGGGCGATCTTCGACGACCCCGCCGCGCCGTACCACGTGCTGCGCCGCGCGTTCGTCCGCAAGGAGGGTCCGGCCGCCGGATCGCCCGACGCCCGGGATGCGGACACGGCCGGTCCGGCCGACCGTTGACTCGTACGCGGGGACATGAGGACGGTCCCCGTTCCCCCCTCCGCAGGAGGCGACGCATGAGCACGAGCACGAAGACCCCGGCCGGTCACCAGGGCGCCGCCGCCGGCGGTGACGAGAAGCCGATCCACATCCTCTGGATCAACGCGGGGCTGAGCTGTGACGGCGACTCGGTGGCCCTGACCGCCGCCATGCAGCCGAGCATCGAGGAGATCGCCCTGGGCGGGCTGCCCGGACTGCCGAAGATCGCGGTCCACTGGCCGCTGATCGACTTCGAGTGCGGCCCGGTCGGGGGAGCCGACACGTTCATCGACTGGTTCTTCAAGGGGGAGCGGGGCGAGATCGACCCGTTCGTGCTGGTGATCGAGGGCTCGATCCCGAACGAGAAGATCAAACCGGAGGGCTACTGGTGCGGCTTCGGCACCGACCCGGAGACCGGCCAGCCCATCACCACCAGCGAGTGGATCGACCGGCTGGCCCCCAAGGCGCTCGCGGTCGTCGCGATCGGCACCTGTGCCACGTACGGCGGCATCCACGCCATGGCCGGCAACCCGACCGGCGCGATGGGCGTGCCGGACTACCTCGGATGGGACTGGAAGTCCCACGCGGGCATCCCCATCGTGTGCGTGCCCGGCTGCCCCATCCAGCCGGACAACTTCGCCGAGACCCTGACGTATCTGCTCTACCAGGCCGCGGGCTCGGCGCCGATGATCCCGCTGGACGACCGGCTCCGCCCGACCTGGCTGTTCGGCGCGACGGTGCACGAGGGCTGCGACCGCGCGGGCTACTACGAGCAGGGCCAGTTCGCCGACACGTACGACTCGCCCAAGTGTCTGGTCCGGATGGGCTGTTGGGGACCGGTCGTGAAGTGCAACGTCCCCAAGCGCGGCTGGATGAACGGCATCGGCGGCTGCCCGAACGTCGGCGGCATCTGCATCGCCTGCACCATGCCGGGATTCCCGGACAAGTTCATGCCGTTCATGGACGAACCGCCCGGAGGCAAGCTCTCCAGCACCGCCAGCCGTGTGTACGGCTCCGTGATCCGCAAGCTGCGGGACATCACCGGCGAGACCGTGGACCGCGAGCCGAAGTGGCGGCACCCGGGCGACCGGATCACCACCGGATACCAGCCGCCGTGGTGACCGGGGCCGACCGCCCCGACACCCTCGTACCCCGAAACCCCCGAAACCCCGAACTCCCGCACATCCACTCACCGTTCGCGAAAGCGCACCACCGACGAAGGGCACCGAACACACCATGGCACCGGCGAAGACGACAGGGGACGGCAGCGGCCTGGTGGAGATGGCCTGGGACCCCATTACCCGGATCGTGGGCAGTCTCGGCATCCACACCAAGATCGATTTCAAGCAGAAGCGCGTGGCCGAGTGCTACAGCACGTCGTCCGTCTTCCGGGGCTACAGCGTCTTCATGCGCGGCAAGGACCCGCGCGACGCGCACTTCATCACCAGCCGCATCTGCGGCATCTGCGGCGACAACCACGCCACCTGCTCCGTGTACGCGCAGAACATGGCGTACGGAGTGAAGCCCCCGCACCTGGGCGAGTGGATCATCAACCTCGGCGAGTCCGCGGAGTACATGTTCGACCACAACATCTTCCAGGAGAACCTGGTCGGGGTCGACTACTGCGAGAAGATGGTCCGCGAGACCAACCCCGGGGTCCTGGAACTCGCCGAACGCACCGAGGCGCCGCACGCCGCCGAACACGGCTACCGCACGATCGCCGACATCATGCGCTCCCTCAACCCCCTGGAGGGCGAGTTCTACCGGGAGGCGCTCCAGGTCAGCCGCTACACCCGGGAGATGTTCTGTCTGATGGAGGGGCGCCATGTGCACCCCTCCACGCTCTACCCCGGCGGCGTCGGCACCATCGCCTCGGTCCAGCTCTTCACCGACTACCTCACCCGGCTCATGCGGTACGTGGAGTTCATGAAGCGGGTCGTCCCGCTCCACGACGACCTCTTCGACTTCTTCTACGAGGCGCTGCCCGGCTACGAGGAGGTCGGCCGCCGCCGGGTGCTGCTCGGCTGCTGGGGAGCGCTCAACGACCCCGAGCACTGCGACTTCACGTACGCCAACATGACCGACTGGGGCCGGCGGATGTTCGTCACCCCGGGCGTCGTCGTCGACGGCAAGCTCGTGACCAACGACCTCACACAGATCAACCTCGGCATCCGCATCCTGCTGGGCAGCTCGTACTACGACGACTGGGAGGGCCAGGAGCAGTTCGTCACCCACGACCCGCTGGGCAACCCCGTCGACCCCCGGCACCCGTGGAACCAGCACACCATCCCCGCCCCGCAGAAGCGGAACTTCGACGACAAGTACAGCTGGGTGATGTCCCCCCGGTGGTTCGACGGCAAGGACCACCTCGCGCTCGACACCGGCGGCGGCCCCATCGCCCGGCTCTGGTCGACCGCCCTGTCCGGGCTCGTCGACATCGGTTACGTCAAGGCCACCGGACACAGCGTCGTCATCAACCTCCCCCGGACGCTGACCAAGCCGGAGACCAGCTTCGAGTGGAAGATCCCGAAGTGGAGCAACGCCCTGGAGCGCAACCGCGCCCGCACCTACTTCCAGGCGTACGCGGCGGCCGTCGCCCTGCACTGCGCGGAGAAGGGCCTGGCGGAGGTCCGCGCCGGACGCACCCAGACCTGGGAGAAGTTCGAGGTGCCCGACGAGTCCATCGGCGTCGGCTTCACCGAGGCCGTCCGGGGCGTCCTCTCCCACCACATGGTGATCCGGGACGGCAAGATCGCCAACTACCACCCCTATCCGCCCACGCCGTGGAACGCCTCCACCCGGGACACCTTCGGCACCCCCGGTCCCTACGAGGACGCGGTGCAGAACACCCCGATCTTCGAGGAGAACACCCCGGAGAACTTCAAGGGCATCGACATCATGCGGGCCGTGCGCAGCTTCGACCCGTGCCTGCCGTGCGGGGTGCACATGTATACCGGGACCGGCCGCACCGTGAAGGCGATGCACGTGCCCACCGGCCTGAGCGGGCTGGGCGGATGAGCGCCGCCCGGACCGCCGAAGCGGCGGGGCGGCGGGTCGAGGAGGTCCTCGACCGGCTGGCCGGGACGGCGGACCGCGACACGGTCGCGGCGGCCGAGGACGTCGTACGGGTCCTGATGGAGTTCTACGGCAGCGGGCTCGCCCGGATCGTCGAACTCCTCGGACGCCCCGGTTCCGGCTCAGGACCCGGCCCTCGCCCGGCTTCCGGCCCCGGCTCCGCCACCCGCTCCGGCCCCGGTTCCGGCTCGGGCGCCGAGCCGCTGGGCGCGCTGCTCGCGGACGAACTCGTCGCGAGCCTGCTCAACCTGCACGGACTGCACCCGGAGGACCTGCCCACCCGGATCGACCGGGCCCTCGCCGCCCTGCCGCAACCCGCCCGCAACGCCGGGTTCGACGCGGCGAGCGGGGTACTGCGGCTGGCCGTCGAGGCGTCCTCCGGCTGCGGCTGCTCCAGTACCCAGGACACCACCCGGCAGGCGGCGCTGGACACGCTCGCCTGCTTCGCTCCCGAGGTGACGGGCGTCGAGCTGGAACCGGCCGTACGAGCACCGGCACTGCTCCAGATCGGCACCCGTCCGCCGCGCGCCGCCGCCCTCGGCTCCGCACCCGGCGACGCCTCGTGACCGGGCCTCGGACCGAGCCGCGGACCGGAACCCGAACCACCGGAATCCCGACGGACCCGGGGGACCGCACCGCGCCCACCGGACTGCGCCGCTTCGTCACCCCGCGCCCGCCCCGCGAGGAGGAGTGCGGACTGTGCGGGGTACGCCTCGCCGACGGCCCGCACCGTCATCTGGCCGACACCGACCGGCGCAGCCTGGTCTGCGCCTGCGGCCCGTGCGCCCAGCTCATGGACCGCCCGGACACCACGTCGGGGGGCCGCTTCCGGGCCGTCCCCGACCGCTGCCTCACCGACCCGGACCACCGGGTCGACGACACGGTGTGGGAGGCCCTGCGGATCCCGGTCTCGGTGGCCTTCCTCTTCCACAACTCCGCCCTCGGCAGGCCGGTGGTGCTCTACCCGAGCCCCGCCGGCGCCACCGAGAGCGAACCGGAGGAGCACACCTGGCAGTCCGTCGTGGACGCCACCCCGCTCGCCGGCGACCTCCGGCCCGACGTGGAGGCGCTGCTGCTGCGCCGTCACGAGGGACGCACCGAGTGCTTCCTGGTGCCGATCGACCTCTGCTACGAACTGGTGGGACGCATGCGGCTGCACTGGCGCGGCTTCGACGGCGGAGCCGAGGCCCGGTCCGACCTCGACGCCCTCTTCGCCGGTGTGCGCGAACGGGCCCGGGTACGCGAAGCGGTCGACGTACGCGAAGTGGTCGACCTACGTGGACAGTCCGGCGCACGCGAACAGAGCCACGTACACGACCAGACCCGCGCGAGCGACCAGACCCGCGCGAGCGACCAGACCCGCGCGAGCGAACAGGCCCGCGCGACACCGGGGAGCCGGCCGTGACCGAGTTCTCCTTCGCCTGCGCCGGCGTCCGCGCCGACCCCTACGCGGCCGGACCGACCCTCGTCTTCCGGCTGCGCGTCACCGCGACCCCCGGCACCCGGGTGCACGCCCTCGCGCTGCGCTGCCAGATCCGTCTCGAACCCGCCCGGCGCGGATACGACGACGAGGAGGCCGCGGCCCTCGGCGACCTGTTCGGCGACCGCTCCCGGTGGGACAGCAGCCTCCACCCGGTGCAGTTCGCCCAAGTCTCCACGATGGTCCCCGGCTTCACCGGCGAGATCGAGACCGACCTCGCCGTGCCCTGCACCTACGACACCGACATCGCGGCGACCCGCTACTTCCGGGCGCTGTCCGGCGGCGAGGTCCCCCTGCTCCTGCTGTTCTCCGGAACCGCCTTCACCGGCGCCGGGGGCTTCCACGTCGAACCCGTGCCCTGGGACAAGGAGGTCGCCCACCGGATGCCCGTCGGCATCTGGCGCGAGGCGATCGACCGGCACTTCCCGGGCTGCGACTGGATCCGGCTCCCGCGCGACGCGATGGACGCCCTGCTCGCCTACCGGTCCCGCCGGGCCCTGCCGTCCTGGCAGGCCACCGTCGAAGCCCTGCTCGACGGGGCGGGGGAGAGGACCCGATGACCACCGCCGTCTTCCCGCCCGGCACCGAGGAACGGCTCGCCGTCGCCCGGCAGGCCGCCGACGCCGTCCTCTTCGAGGGATACGTGCTCTACCCGTACCGGGCCTCCGCCGCGAAGAACCGGTTCCGCTGGCAGTTCGGGGTCCTCGTACCGCCGTCCTGGAACGACGCCGGGGACCACTCCCTCCAGCACACCGAATGCCTGATGGAACCGAAGACCGGAGCGGGGCTCGCCGTCGAGGTCCGCTTCCTGCACGTACGGCGGCGCACCGTGGAGGAACTGCGCGACGACGGCACCTACGCGCCCGTCCCCGAACTGCGCCTGGCCGACCGGACCCTCACGACCTGGGACGAGGGCACCGAGGAACGGATCACCCTCACCGTCCCCGTCGCCGCGCTCGACGGCGAGGGCACCACCGTGCCCTTCGCCCGCCCCGCCGCGGAGGAGACCGAGGAGATCGCCGACACCGACAGGCGTGTCCGGGGCCGGCTGGTACGCCGCCACGAGGAGATCAGCGGGGTCCTGCGGATCTCGGCGGCCGGACTCGACGGCCCCTACCGGGTGAGCCGGCTGTCCGTCACGGTCGAGAACACCAGCCCCTGGCGGGCCCGGCCGGACGACGACCGGCCCGCCGCCCTCGCGCGCTCTCTGGTCGCCGCGCACACCCTGCTCCGCCTCGACGCCGGGTCCTTCCTGTCCATGACCGACCCGCCCGAGTGGGCCAGGGGTGCCGTGGCCGCCTGCGCCAACCGGCACACCTGGCCCGTCCTGGCCGGTGAACCCGGCCGCGCCGACCTCCTGCTGTCCTCGCCGATCATCCTCGACGACCATCCGGCGATCGCCCCCGAGAGCCCTGGGGCCTTCTACGACGCGACCGAGATCGACGAGATGCTCGCCCTGCGCACCACGACCCTCACCGAGGAGGAGAAACGCGAGGCGCGCGGGACCGACGCCCGCGCCGCCGCCGTGATCGACCTGGCCGACACCCTGCCGCAGGAGCTGCTCGAACGCCTGCACGGCGCGGTACGCGGTCTGCGGGAGGTCACGGGAGGTCAGCAGCCCCCGGGAGGCCAGGAGCCCCCGGTCGACGCCCTGCTCGCACCGGGCACCCCGTGGTGGGACCCGGCGGGTGATCCGACCGTCGACCCGGACCGGGACCACGTCCTCGTCGAGGGCCGCGCCGTCCGCGCGGGCAGCAGGGTGCTCCTGTGTCCGCGACTGCGCCGCAGCGATGCCCAGGACCTGTTCCTGGACGGCCGCAGCGCCCTGGTCGAGGCCGTGCTGCACGACGTCGACGGCGGCACGCACATCGCCGTGACCGTGGAGGACGACCCCGGTGCCGACATCCGGCGCGAACAGGGCCGCTTCCTGTACTTCCAGCCCGACGAGGTCCGGCCGCTGGAGGACGCGTGAACGACGGAATCGTGAGCGGCGGAATCGTGAGCGACGGGCCCGTGGACGGCGGGCTCGTGGACGAGGGCCTTGAGGACGAGAGCGTGAACGAGGGAGCGGGCGACGGCCCTGTGCCGCGTACCGCCCCGCGCGTCCTCGTAGCGGGCGTCGGCAACATCTTCCTCGGCGACGACGGCTTCGGGGTCGAGACCGTGCGCCACCTCGCCCGGCAGGGCCTCGCCCCCCATGTCGAAGTGGCCGACGTGGGAATCCGCGGCGTCCATCTCGCCTACCGGCTCCTCGACGGCTGGGACACCCTCGTCCTCGTCGACGCCACCGCCCGGGGCGGCGAACCGGGAACCCTCTATCTGATCGACGCCACGCAGCCGGGCGAACGGCCCGCCGCCGCGAGCACCGGCCCGTACACCGGCGTCCCCGCCGTGCCGCTGGACGGCCACCGGATGGCGCCCGACGCCGTCCTCGCCCTCCTCGACACCCTCTGCGCGGGGACGGGCGCCACACCGCCCCGCCGGATCCTCGTCGTCGGCTGCGAACCCGGCTGCCTCGACGAGGGCGCGGAACTCAGCCCGCGAGTCGCCGCCGCCGTACCCGAAGCGGTCCGCATGGTGACCGAACTGGTCACCCGGGAGGCCGCCGTATGAGACCGACACGAAAGAGCCCGTCATGAAGAAGACCGTCGTCACCGTCACCCTCCTGCTCGCCGTGCTGGCCGTCGTGAAGGGGATCCTTCCGGACGTCCAGCGCTATGTGCGCATCAGACAAATGTGACCGGGGTGCGGGGTGCGGGGTGCGGGGTGCCGGCTGCCGGACCGGGGCGGGGACCCGGGGCCGGTCGATCCCGTACGGCGGATCCCGTACGGCGGATCCCGTACGGGCCGTGCGCCGTCCCGCTTGCACCGAACGGGCGGCACCCCCGTGCTCTCCCGGCGAGCCGGGCGGCACCCCGCCCCCTCCCGGCCTCTAATGGCGGCCCACAGGCACCCAGCTTCGGAAAGGACGGAGCGCGATGCACGAGATGTCCGTCGCGCTGGCCGTCGTCGACCAGGTCGAGACGGCCGCGCGGGCCCGCGCGGCCCACGGCGTGGAGAGCATCCGCCTGGAGGTCGGCGAGCTGGCCGGCATCGTCGCCGACGCGCTCCACTTCTGCTTCGAACTCGCCTGCGCCGGAACCCTCGTCGAGGGCGCCGAGCTGATCACGCACCAGGTCCCGGGCACCGCGCGCTGCTCACCGTGCGCCCGGGACTGGGAGACCGGCATGCCGCCGAGGCTGCTGTGCCCCGGCTGCGGGGCCGCCGCCGTCGAACTCGTCTCCGGTCGCGAACTGCGGATCCGCGAGGTCCGCTGGACCGATCCGACTCACGCCGTGGCTCCGGCCCCGGCCCCGGCCCCGGTTCCAGCCCCGGAGCCGGTCCCCGCCGGGGATCCGGCCCTGGTCCCGCCCCCGGCCACCGCACCCCC
Organism: Streptomyces sp. NPDC046203; assembly: GCF_040646255.1. Classification (NCBI taxonomy): domain Bacteria; kingdom Bacillati; phylum Actinomycetota; class Actinomycetes; order Kitasatosporales; family Streptomycetaceae; genus Streptomyces; species Streptomyces sp. NPDC046203. The sequence goes on from NZ_JBEYZX010000001.1 coordinate 442,757, forward strand.
CAGCGAACCCCTCACCGAGGAGAGCCGATCATGTGCCGAGTAGTCGACCTCCAGCGGGCAGTCCTCGCGAGGAACGAAGCCGCGGCGGGTGTCCTGCGCGCCGAACTGACCGCCCGGGGAACGACGGTGGTCAATCTGCTCTCCAGCCCCGGCAGCGGGAAGACGGCCCTGCTGGAACGGGTGCTGCGGCTCTCCGCCGAACGCGGGATCGCCACCGCCGCGCTCACCGCGGACCTGGCCACCGAGAACGACGCCGAACGGCTCGCCAGGGCGGGTGTCCCCGTCAAGCAGGTGCACACCGACGGGCTGTGCCATCTGGAGGCCGACATGGTGGCCCGGCATCTGCACGACTGGCTTCCCGAGGACACCCGGCTGCTGTTCGTGGAGAACGTCGGCAACCTCGTCTGTCCGGCCGGCTACGACCTCGGCGAGTCCCTCCGGGTCGTCCTCGCCTCGGTGACCGAGGGCGAGGACAAGCCGCTGAAGTACCCCACCGCCTTCGGTCTCGCCCAGTTGGTGGCCGTCACCAAGACCGACCTGGCCGTGGCCGCCGAGTTCGACGAGACGGCCTTCCGCCGCAATGTCGAGCGGGTCAACCCCGGCGTCGAGATCCTCCTCACCTCCGCGCGCGACGGCTCCGGCGCCGGCACCCTGCTCGACCGGGCCCTCGCGGCGGCCGGGGGCGCCGCCCTCCACGTTCCCGTGATGGCCCAGGCCGGCGCGTGACGGCGGGACGACCGGGCACCGCGACCCCGGCTCCCGCCCCCGTCTCCACCTCGAACCCGGACACGGACCCGGACCCGCTCTCACCCCCGACGACCACCCGGCGCGATCGCGTCGTCGTGCGCGGAGTCGTCCAGGGGGTGGGCTTCCGCCCCTTCGTCCACGCCCTCGCGACCACGCTCCGGCTGTCCGGGCATGTCACCAACACCCCCGACGGCGTCGTGGCGGAGGTCGAGGGAGCCCCCGCCGACGTGACGGCCTTCTCCGCCCGCGTCGCCGCCGAGGCACCGCGCTTGGCCCGGGTGGAATCCGTCGAGGCGACCGGTGTTCCCGCGCGCGGCGGCGGCGGATTCGCCATCGTCCCCTCGCGGCGGGGCGGCGACGTCCGGACCCTCGTCCCGCCGGACACCGCCACCTGCGACGACTGTCTCGCGGAACTGGCCGACCCGGCCGACCGGAGGCATCTGCACCCCTTCGTCACCTGCACCCACTGCGGGCCCCGGTTCACCATCGTCACCGGCCTGCCCTACGACCGCGCCCACACGACCATGGCCGGCTTCCCGCTGTGCGCCGACTGCGCGCGGGAGTACGAGGACCCGGCGGACCGGCGGTTTCACGCGCAACCCGTGGCCTGCCCGAGGTGCGGCCCCCGGCTGCGACTGGTCATGGGTACGGACCCGCGGGCCGGCGCGCCGACCGCGCCGGAGGCCGGCCCGGTGACCGATCCGGAGACCGGCCGGGAGTCCGATCCGGTGACCGCCGCGCGGCGGCTGCTGGCGGCCGGCGCCATCCTCGCGGTCAAGGGCATCGGCGGATACCACCTGGCCTGCGACGCCACGAACGCGACGGCGGTGGCCGAACTGCGCCGGCGCAAGGCACGCGGGGACAAACCGTTCGCGATGATGGCGGCGGACCTCGCGGCCATCGAACCCCTGGCCGGCCTCGGCCCCGCCGAACGCGCCCTCCTCACCGGACCGGTCCGGCCCGTGGTCCTGCTGCGCCGCCGCGTGACCCCGGCCGGCCCGGGCGTCGGACCGGCGCCCGAAGTGGCCCCAGGCAGCCCGGACTTCGGCTTCATGCTGCCGTACACCCCGGTGCACCACCTGCTGTTCGGCCTCGGCGCCGCCGACCGGCGAGGGCCCCGGCTCCTCGTCATGACCAGCGGCAACCTCTCCGGCGAACCCATCGTCACCGACGATGCGGACGCGCTGACCCGCCTCGTCGGCCTGGCGGACGCCTGGCTGCTGCACGACCGCCCCATCCAGGTGCCCTGTGACGACTCCGTCGTACGGGTCTGCGACGGCGAACCGCTCGTCCTGCGCCGCTCCCGCGGCTACGCCCCGCTGCCGGTCACCCTCCCGGTCGAGGTGGCCCCCGCGCTCGCCGTCGGCGGGGACCTGAAGAACACCTTCTGCCTCGGGCAGGGCCACAAGGCATGGCTGTCCGCGCACATCGGGGACATGGACTCCCTGGCCACGCAGGCGGCCCTCGCCCCGGCCGTACGGCAGTTGGAGGACGTCACCGGGGTCAGGCCGCGCCTGCTCGCGGCGGACCGTCACCCCGGATACCGCTCCACCCGCTGGGCCGCCCGGCACGCGGCGGGCCGCCCGGTCGTCCACGTCCAGCACCACCACGCGCACATCGCCGCCGCCATGGCCGAGAACGGCCTCGACGGCCGCGCCCCCGTCCTCGGAGTCGCCTTCGACGGCACCGGCTACGGCCTCGACGGCGCCGTGTGGGGAGGCGAGTTCCTCCTCGCGGACTACGCGGGCTTCTCGCGCTTCGCGCACCTGGACTACGTCCCGCTTCCCGGCGGGGACGCGGCCGTCCGGCGGCCGTACCGCATGGCCCTCGCGCACCTGCACGCCGCCGGGCTCCCGGCCGATCCGGCACTGCCCTGCGTGGCCGCCTGCCCACCCGATGAACTGCGTGTCCTCACAAAGCAGTTGGAGAGCGGTCTGAACTGTGTGCCGACCTCCAGCATGGGCCGGCTCTTCGACGCCGTCGCCTCCCTCGCGGGGATCCGCCACCTCGCCGGGTACGAGGCGCAGGCGGCCGTCGAGCTGGAGGCCGCCGCGCTCCGCGCGCCGGAAACGGAGCCTGACGAGCGGTACGCCTTCCGGCCGACCGTGTCACCGTCCGGCGGGCCGCTGCGCGCCGAACCCGGGCCCCTGATCGCCGCGATCGCCGACGACGTACGCGACGGCATCCCGAAGCCCGTCGTCGCGGCCCGCTTCCACCACGCCGTGGCGCGCCTGGTGCACCGGATCTGTAGGTCGGCGCGCGGCGAACTGGGCGTCGGGACCGTCGCGTTGACCGGGGGAGTGTTCGCCAACACGGTGCTCTCCTCGGCGTGCGCCCGCGTCCTCGGCGAGGACGGCTTCACCGTTCTCCGCCATCGCCTGGTCCCGCCGAACGACGGAGGGCTGGCGCTCGGCCAACTGGCCGTGGCCGCGCGGGTCGGTGTGGGCGCGGCCCCCGGCACGTGACCAAGGCGGCGAGGACGACCACGGCCCGGCATGGCATGACGGCAACGACAGTGAGGAGACGAACGTGTGTTTGGCGGTCCCTGGAAGGGTCCTGGACGTCGAGGACCGGGACGGCACCCGGATGGCCACCGTCGACTTCGGCGGCGTGGTCAAGGAGGTCTGCCTGGAATATCTGCCCGACCTGAGGGTCGGCGAGTACGCGATCGTCCATGTCGGGTTCGCCCTGCAGCGGCTGGACGAGGAGTCGGCCAGGAGGACGCTGGAGCTGTTCGAGACCCTCGGCATGCTCCAGGAGGAGTTCGGCGACCCGTGGGAGGCGGCCGCCGGTTCGGCGCAGACGGAGGACGGACGGCCGGCGCGCGAGGGCGTCGCCGGGGAGGTGCACCCGTGAAGTACATCGACGAGTTCCAGGACCCCGAGCTGGCCCGGCGGCTGCTCGACGAGATCCATGCGACGGTGACCCGGCCCTGGGCGCTGATGGAGGTCTGCGGAGGGCAGACGCACAGCATCATCCGGCACGGAATCGACCAACTCCTTCCGAAACAGGTCGAGTTGATCCACGGTCCCGGCTGTCCGGTGTGCGTGACACCGCTGGAGGTCATCGACAAGGCCCTGGAGATCGCCTCCCGCCCGGGCGTGATCTTCTGCTCCTTCGGGGACATGCTGCGGGTCCCCGGCACCGGCCGGGACCTGTTCCAGGTACGCGGCCGGGGCGGCGACGTCCGGGTGGTCTACTCGCCCCTCGACGCGCTGCGGATCGCCGAGCAGAACCCGGACCGCGAGGTGGTGTTCTTCGGTATCGGATTCGAAACCACCGCCCCGCCCAATGCCATGACGGTCCATCAGGCGCGCAAGCTGGGCATCCGCAACTTCAGTCTGCTGGTCTCCCATGTCCGGGTTCCGCCCGCGATCGAGGCGATCATGCGCTCCCCCGACTGCCGCGTCCAGGGCTTCCTCGCCGCCGGTCATGTCTGCAGTGTGATGGGCACCGCGGAATACCCGGCACTCGCCGAGCGGTACCGGGTGCCGATCGTGGTCACGGGGTTCGAACCCCTGGACATCCTCGAAGGCGTCCGACGGGCCGTGATCCAACTGGAACGAGGCGAACACACCGTCGACAACGCCTACCCCCGTGCCGTACGGGACGAGGGCAACCCGGCCGCTCAGGCCATGCTCGACGACGTCTTCGAGGTCACCGACCGGGCATGGCGCGGCATCGGCGTCATCCCGGACAGCGGCTGGCGGCTCTCGGAGCGGTACCGCGACTACGACGCCGAGATCCGTTTCTCCGTCGAGGGGATCGACACCCGCGAACCGGCCGAGTGCCGCAGCGGAGAGGTGCTGCAGGGACTGCTCAAGCCCCATGAGTGCGAGGCATTCGGCACCTTGTGCACCCCCCGCTCCCCGCTGGGCGCCACGATGGTCTCCAGCGAGGGCGCCTGCGCCGCCTACTACCTCTACCGCAGGCTCGACCTCGGCTCCCCGGGCCGGCCGGGTCCCGCCCCGAGCGTTCCGACGCCGACCCTGGAAGGAAGTTCCGTTGTCTGACACGACCATGGGCCGCACCGGCCCCACCGTCTCGGACCCGGCGCCGGACCTGATCAACTGGACCTGCCCGGCGCCGGCACCGGACCGCACCCGGATCGTGATGGGCCACGGCGGCGGCGGAGTCCTGTCCGCCGAGCTGGTCGAGCAGATCTTCGCCCCCGCCTTCGGCGGACCGGCGCTCTCCGTCACCACGGACGCCGCCGCGCTCGAACTCGGCGGCGCCAGGCTGGCCTTCTCCACCGATTCCTACGTCGTGCGCCCGCTCTTCTTCCCCGGCGGCAGTATCGGCGACCTGGCCGTCAACGGCACCGTGAACGACCTCGCCATGAGCGGGGCCAGAGCCGCCTACCTGTCCTGCGGATTCATCCTGGAGGAAGGGGTCGAGACCGACGTCGTCGCCCGGGTGGCGAACGCCCTCGGCGCGGCGGCGCGTACGGCCGGCGTCCAGGTCGCCACCGGCGACACCAAGGTCGTGGAAGCCGGCCACGGCGACGGGATCTACCTCAACACCTCGGGGATCGGCCTCATCCCGGAGGGGGTGGACCTGCGGCCCCAGCGGGTCGTGCCCGGCGACGTGGTGATCGTCAGCGGTCCTGTCGGCGTCCACGGCGTGGCGATCATGAGCGTGCGCGAGGGGCTGGAGTTCGGGGTCGAGATCGAGAGCGACTGCGCGGCGCTGGGCGGCCTCGTGGAGACGATGCTCGCGGTGACCCCGGATCTGCATGTGCTGCGCGACCCCACACGTGGCGGACTGGCCGCCTCGCTGGGCGAGATCGCGCTCGCCTCCGGCACCGGCGTGGTCCTCCAGGAACGGGCCGTGCCCGTCCCCGAACCGGTGGCCAATGCCTGTGCGATCCTCGGCCTCGACCCGATGTACGTGGCGAACGAGGGCAAGCTGGTGGCCTTCGTCCCGAGGGAGCGGGCCGACGCCGTACTGGCCGCCATGCGCGCGCACCCGCTCGGCGCGGGCGCGACGGTGATCGGCGAGGCGGTGGCCGAACACCCGGGCATGGTCGTCGCCCGTACCGGCCTCGGCGGCACCCGGGTGGTCGACATGCCGCTCGGTGAGCAACTGCCCCGGATCTGCTGAACGAGACTCCACTGCGGCGGGAGCCGACGCCGTACGCGAAATCCGTACGCGAACGACGCCGGCGCCTGCGGTGACCGTGCCGGGCCCGGCGGCCCGGCACGGTCACCACCGCATGCGGACGTCCTCGGCCCAGCCGAGCAGCCGGTCCACGACGATCTCCCGGCCCTCGTCGTCGCGGACGAGACCCGAGTAGTGCCCGAAGCACTGGTCGGTGCGGTTGGCGAGCAGTACGGCCTCGGTACGGGTGCTCCGGGGGTGGAAGGGGGTGAAGACGAGATCCACCGAGGGCCGGTCGCCAGGCGCGAGGAGGGCCCATGGAGCCATGAGGTCACCGGGCGACCGGCGCCACTCCAACTCCTCCCCGATCTTGGTGAGCCGGCCGTCCACGCAGAGCGCGTTCTCGGTCGCCCCGGTACCCCGAGTCCAGGTCCCGCCGAACTGAAGCCCCACCGTGTGACCGCCGGTGCGGCCCGACGCGGCTCCCCAGTTCCAGTCGACCGAGCGGGGCCAGCGGCCCCGGCCGTGGTCGAGCACGGCCCAGGCGTCCTCGCCGAACTCCAGGACCCTGTCCCCGATCCGGACGGTTCCGGAGGCGGGCCGGGCCGTGTGCTTCGACGTGTACTGGAACCGGCGTTCGTCCCACGGCACGACGACGGACAGTGTCTCGTGCCCGGCGGGCAACGCGACGAAGAGATCGACCTCCACGGTCTCCTTCGGCGCGGACGGCGTCAGGCAGCGGGCCCGCAGGCGGGTGCCGCCGTCCGCCTCGGATATCCCGATCCGCACCCGGCCGCCGGTGGGACGCTCCGGTCCCACGACCGCGGCGGGGGAGCCGGCCGCTCCCGCGATCGTCTCCGGGAGCCGCCCGCCCCGCCCGCCGGGCGCGAGGGCGGTGCGCTCGAACTCCCGCCGGTCCCCGGGCCCGTACCCCGCCCCGTACTCCAGCACGTACACCGTGTCGAGGGTCAGGAAGTCGAGATCGCTCACGGTCAGCGCGACGAGGTGCGTCGGTGTGGTCACACACCAGTACTCCCAGCGTTTGGTGCGCCCCCAGCCCCGCAGATTCGCCCGGTGCAGCGGCTGCCGGGACCAGCCGACGGCCGACGGGTCCAGCCGCCCGTCCGGCCGGCACAGGTCGACGGGGACGGTGATCTCGCGCTCATGGGTGGCCATGCGCGGAGCTTAGGACGTGAGACAGGCCCGGGCCGTCCCGTAGGCGACCTTGTTCAGTTCCGCTTGGTGGCCGCGGCGGCGCGCAGGAGCTTCTTGTCGGGCTTGCCGGCGTCCGTGAGCGGCAGCGCGTCGGTGAAGGCGAGGTGGTCGGGTACGTACATCTCGCCCCTGCCCTCCCGCACCCAGGCCCGGAGTTCGTCCGCGGTCGCGAGGGACGCGGGAGCGGTGACGACGGTGGCGTGGACGCGTTCGTGGCCGCCGTCGCCCCTGACGCCGTAGACGGCGGATTGCCGTACGGCGGGGTGGGAGTTGAGGAAGTCCTCCAGTTCGGTGGTGTACACATGGCCGCCGACCACCGCGATCATGTCCTTGATCCGGTCGACCACGGTCAGATAGCCGTGCTCGTCGAGCGAGCCCAGGTCACCGGTGTGGACCCACCCGTCGCGCAGGACCTCGGCGGAGAGCCCGGGGTTCTTCCAGTAGCCCTCGAACGCCGAGTCGGACCGTACGCAGATCTCCCCGACCTCTCCGGTGGGCAGCGCCAGGCCCGCGGTGTCGCGGATCTCGACCTCCACGCCAGGTACCGGCCTCCCGGCGGTACGCAGGATGTCGGGCCGGTCCGGGTCGTGCTCGGCGGCGGGCAGCACGCTGACGGCGCCGGCCTCGAACTGCCCGTAGCCCTGCTGCAGGACGGGCCCGAGGAGACGTACGGCTTCGGCGATGCGGGTGGGTGAGGAGGGGGTGCCGCCGTAGGTGATCTGCCGGAGGCTGGAGGTGTCGGTGCGTGCGGCGTCGGGGTGGTCGATGACCTGGTAGAGCAGCGGGGGCAGCAGCATCATGTTCGTGATGCGCTCGCGGGAGATCGTCGCGAGGATCTCGGCCGGGTCGAAGTCGTAGTGCAGGACGACGGTGCCCCCGGAAGCCAGGGTGCCGTCCGCGATGAACCCCGCGGCGTGGGACAACGGTGTGCACACCAGGTCCCGCCGGCCCGTCCCGCTGAACAACTGCCGCGTTCGCGCGATGCCGTCCTGCATCCTGGCGAAGGTGGACCGAACTCCCTTGGGGTGCCCGGTCGTACCGCCCGAGTGACGGATGAAGCACAGGTCCTGCGGCCGAGCGGCGCTCGCCAGCGGTCGGTCCGACTGCTTCTCGGCGGACGCGAGAAGATCCTCTGGCCGGTTCCTTGCCCCGTCCCCTTCCGTCGACAGCCCCTCGTCGAGGACCTGCCCGAGGACCTGCCCGGGGATCCGCCCGAGAACCAGGACATGGTCCACCGGCGGCACCGACCGCAGCAACTCGGCGGCCCGCCCGGCCAGTCGGGGGTCGACGACGAACGCGTAAGTCTCGACATCGGCCATCATGAGCGCCTGCACCTCGCGGCCGAGCCGGTTGTACAAGTGGTTGAAGTGAGCCCCGAGCAGATTGACGGCGTACCGCACCGCGATCGTCTCGGGCAGGTTCCCGCACAACATCGTGACGGTCCGCCCGGGACCGACTCCACGCTCACGCAGCGCCCTCGCCAGCCGGTACACCAGGCCACGGAACTCCCGCGCGCCCAGCCGGCGGTCGCCACTGACCAGGATCTCCGCGCCCGGTTCGGCGGCCAGTCCGTCGAGGATGATCTCGACGTAGTTGCGGAACGGGGGTATGGACATGGGGTGATGCTCCTCGGGGGTGTCGGTCGGCGGGTGGTGATCAGCCCGCTACGGCCATGCGGGTGGCCACGGCGGTGTGGTCGCCGGTGCCGGTGCCGGTGCCGGCGATGGCGGCGGTCGCGGTGAGCGGGCCCAGGGCCGTACACACCCGCATGACACTTCCTCGTTCCGGCCCGATGGGAAACGCCGGCGACTTCACAGGATGGGCACCAGGAGACATGTATTCCCATGGGCATAAAACGATCGAAAGCGTAGAGGTGTGGCCCTCGCGCGAACAAGAGGTCTCTCCCGGCATGGCCTGATCACACCCGCCCGGCGGGAACCCGATTCGACGCGGGAACGGGTGCGTACGCGTACCGGTGGCGGGACGACAGCCGTGCCGGGCACCGCGGACCCGGCTAACCTCTCGTGAACCTCCGGCAGGTTCCGGGCGTGCCCCGAAGCACCGGCTCGCGACGCCCGGCGACGGACAGGGCAGGGTGTCTCACCGCCCGGGCGGCACCCGGGTCCCCGGACGGCGTGGAGCTAGTATGCGCAGGCAGGATGGGGTGCGCGGTCACCCTCGGGGGGCGTTCAGGGGGCGTCAATGGCAGTACGGTTCGGCGTTCTCGGGGATCTGACGCTCGATGTGGACGGGGAGAGACGACCTGTTCCCGGAAAGGCCGGACTCCTGCTGGCCGTCCTGCTGCTTCCGGCCGGCCGGCCCCGGTCCGTCGACGAACTCGTCGACGGCCTGTGGGGCAGCAATCCGCCGCGCACCGCGTATCCCTCGCTGCACAACCACATCGCACGGCTCCGTACGGCACTCGGCCCGGAACGTGACCGTCTGACGGTCACCGGCGGTTCCTACGCGTGCGAGGTCCGCCCGGGGGAGCTCGACGCGGCCGAGTTCGAGACCCGGCTGCGGCGTGCCCAGCGCGCCGGGCAGGACCAGGACTGGCCGACCGTGGACGAGGAGGCCCGCGCCGCGCTCGCCCTGTGGCGCGGCCGGCCCCTGCCCGCATTCCCCTCCCTCCACGAATCCCCCGAGCTGGTCCACCTTCGCGAACAGCACCTCCAAGCGGCCGAGTTGCGCTTCGAGGCGGCCCTGCGCGCGGGAGGCCACCACGAGATCACCGCCGAACTCGCCGGCCTCACCGCCGACCACCCGCTGCACGAGCCGATCCACCGCCAGCTCATGACGGCGCTGCACCGCGGCGGGCGGCCCGCCGACGCGCTCGCCGTGTACCACCGGCTGCGCCGCAGGCTCGTCGAGGAACTCGGTGTCGACCCGGCTCCGGGGACCCGGCGGATCTTCGAGGAAGTGCTCACCGCGAAGGAGGACGGGGCCGGCGGTCGGGCGTCCTCGTCCCCGGCCGCTCCCGCGGCGGTTTCCGGGGCCGCCGCCCCGGCCGCTCCGGCGCCCGCGAGCGGAACCCGGTCCAAGAAGGCCGGATCCGTGCCCGCGCCCGCCCACCCCGCCCTGAACCAGATCCCCCGCGACACCCCGGACTTCACCGACCGGACCGCGGAATTCGCGACGATCACCGCCCGGCTGCTCGAACCCCCCGGCGACGGCCTGTCCTGTCTCGTCGTGATCTCGGGGATGGGCGGGGTCGGCAAGACCGCCCTCGCCGTCCGGGCCGCCCACGGCACCCGTGACGCGTTTCCCGACGGGCAGCTCTACGCGGACCTGCGGGGCTTCGGCGTGGGTTCGCCCCGTTCGGCCCACGAACTGCTCGCCCGGTTCCTCGTGGACCTCGGCGTCCCCGCCCACACCGTCCCGGACGACACCGACGACCGGGCCGCGCTCTACCGCGCCCGGCTGGCCGAGCGCCGGGTGCTGATCATCCTCGACAACGCGCGCGACAGCGAACAGGTCGCCCCGCTGATCCCCGGCGGCGGCCCGGCGGCCGTGATCGTCACCAGCCGCCATCTGCTCGCCGGACTCCCGACCGCCACCCGCGTCGCCTTGCAGCCCTTCGGCGCGCCCGATCAGTACGAACTGCTCGCCGCGCTGTGCGGAACCGAGCGGCTGACGGCCGCACCGCCGGCGACCGAGCGCATCCTCGCGGCATGTGCCGGACTGCCCCTGGCCCTGCGCATCGTGGGCTCGCGCCTGGCCCACAACGCGGGCCGGAGCGTGGAGCACTTCGCCGCCCGGTTCGCCTCGCCCGGCGGACGGCTCGCCGCGCTCACCCTCGAACACCTCGATGTCACCGGTGTGTTCGAGGCGAGCCACCAGGCTCTCGTGACCAGCCCGCGCCGCCTGGACCGCGCCGCCGCCGCGGGATTCCGGCTGCTGGGCCTGTGGCCCCGCCATCCGTTCTCGGTCGAGGCGGCCTCCGCCCTCCTCGACCAGCCCCTCGGCCACACGATCGACGTACTCGACACCCTGGTCGACGCCTGCCTGTTGCAGAACCCGGCCGAGGGCACCTACCGCTTCCACGACCTGCTGGGCGAGTTCGCCGCCCAACTGGCCTCGGAGGAGACGCGGGAGAGCCGGGAACAGGCGCTGGTACGGCTCGGCACGTGGTACTGCGCGGCCCTGGAACGCGCGGACACCGCGATGGTGACGCGCCCCCGCAGACTGGCCGCGCCCCGGACCGAAGCCGTCCTGCCGGACTTCGCCGACCGGGCCGCGGGGCTGGCCTGGATCACCCGGGAGCTGCCCGCCCTCACCACGCTCGTCAAGATCGCCGGTGCCGGACCACGGCCGGAACTGGCCTGGCTCACGGCGGGCAATCTGTTCGGCTGGGTCACCGCCCACCGGGGGCAGGACCTGTGGGAACGGCCTCTCGTGGACGCGCTGGAGGCCGCCCGGCGCGAGAACGACCTCGCCGGGCAGGCGATGATGCACAACCTTCTCGGCGTGGCCCACGGCTGCTCGTACCGCAACGAGATCAGCCTCCGCCATCTCTACGCGGCCGACGACCTCCTCGACCGGCTCGGCCGAAGAGACTGGCAGACGGACGTGCTGGGGAACATCGGCAACGCGGCGGCCCAGGCCGGCCGTTACGAGGAGGGCCTCGCTGCCATTCGCAAGGCCCTCGCGTACTTCGCCGGCACCGAGGACCTTCCCGTCGTCTTCGCCCACACCCATGCGACGCTTCTGTTCCGGACCGGGGACCTCGAAGGGGCCGAGGCCGTGTACCGCGCGTGCCTGGAACGCTGCCGGGCGGCCCACCCGTCCTACGTGAACATCGTCCTGGTCAACCTGGGCGACGTCCTGCGGGCTCGGGGACGACGGAGCGAAGCCCTCCAGTGCCTTGAGGAAGCCTGCCGTGCGGCGGAAGACCTCCACGAGGACTTCGCCATCGCCGACGCACTGGAGGCGCTCGCCCGCTGCCACCTGCACTTCGGCGACGCGGAGCGGGCCGAGTCCTGCTGGCGCCGATCCTTGGAGATCGCGGAGAAGTTCGGATTCGAGCGTGTGATCGGCGACTGTCTCGCCGGACTCGACTCGCTCGACAGGCTCGACAGGCTCGGCGGGGAGGGGGCCGGTGGGCGGCTCGGTGACACGCCCACCGGCCTCTGACCGCCCCTCGGGGCGCCGGCGGTGCCGACGGCCGGCCCCCTCCCGGGAACCGGATCAGGACCCGCTCGCCCTCCTCCGGCTCCTTCGGCTCCTTTGACTCTTTTACCTTCCCTGCCTTCTCCGCCTATTCGGCCTTTCCGTCCTCCCGCCCGTCCTACTGCCCGGGCGACTCCGGCTGGACGCCGGGCTCCGGCGCCTGCCGGCTCGGGCCCCGGAAACGCGCGAACGTCTTCGTGAGGGACTTCAGCGGCGAGGCGTCCTCCTTGGCCGCCACCGGTGACGCCGTCCGGGGCGCCCCGTTGCCGCCGGTCGCCTCGGCGAGCGCGGCGAGGGCCGACTGGGCGGCCTCCCGGTACAGGTCGCAGGACTCCGTCATGGAACGGAGCGCCGTGGCGTACGTGGTGACCATGGTCCGCGCGTGGGCCAGTTCCTCGTCGAGCGTGTGCAGATGCCAGCCCTGCCGCAGCCGGGCCAGGGCCCGCTCGGCCTCGGCCGGCCGGGGCCACGGCAGGGCGTCGAACTCCTTGATCTTGTCGAGGAGTTCGGTGGGCTCCGTACCGTCCAGGAAGACATTGCGTATCGTGAAGCGCTCCGCGTCGTAGCCGGAAGCCTTCGGCGCCGGAGGCAGGACGACGGCGCCCCCGCGCGGAATCCCCACGCCCAGTTCCTTCTTCAGCGCGAAGTCGACGATCAGCGCCTGCTCCGGCGAGGCCCGGTGTTCGACCACCCGGTGGCGCAGGCTCGGGGGCAGGAACGCCGTGACCGGCCGGCTGCCGAGGGCGTCCGGCGTCATCGCCTCGTGCACCACGACATGGATGAACCAGCTCTGCCGGGCGCAGGCCCGCAGCCGGCGGCGCAGCTCGTCGTCGTCCTTCGGCAGGCGGTTCGCCGCGCGCAGGCGCACGCCCGGGACGGTCTCGCCGTCCCACTCGACCTGGTCGCTGTCCGGCCAGAAGACGGTGGCGGGGGAGATCCAGTCCGCCTCCCAGGCCCGCTCGGCCTCGGCGGCCAGGACCCAGGTGACGCCGCCGCGGTCCGTGCGCCGCTGCTCGGGGTCGTACGTGGTCAGCTGCGCGCGCACCGTGACGTCGTCGGCCGCGTGCCAGCGGACCTCGAAGACACGGCGGGCGCCCGGGCCGGGGTCGGCGGACTCGTCCCGGGGATACAGGTCGGTGGAGCGCGCCGCCTCGACCGGGTCGAGGTCCAGGAAGTCGTCGATCACCCGGGCCGCCTTGAGCGCGATCAGATTGCGCCGGACGTCCCGCTCGGGCTCGGACCCGAGGTGACGCCCACGACCGAGCCAGGTGGTGTCGGGGACGGTGGTCGATGCAGTGGTGTTCTTGGCCATGGAACCGTTCCGTGGGCGATCAGGGCCAGACCAGTATGGGCCGCGACCCGGGCGAGGGAAGCGGTACCCCGTCCGAGCCGTCGTGAATCGAACACCGGGCGGCTGGAAAAGGGGTGCCCCGTTCCCGTGGCCCGGGCGGTCGGACCGGGCGGTCGAACCGGGTGGATGGTCCGGGCGGTCGGCCCGAGCGGATGGTCCGCTGATCGGGCCGCTGGTCGGGCAGTCGGTCGGGGCCGCCGCGGATCCGGCTCCTTGGCCGGTGATCCGCGGCGGCCCCTGGGTCTTCAGGAGTCCTGCGGCGGGGCCTGCGCCTCGACGATGGCCGCCGCCTCCTCCGGTGTCTCCACCGAGGGCGGCGAGCCTTCCAGCGGGCTCCGCGCGGTCTCCTTCATGAGGGCCACCGTCACCACGCCGACCAGCGCGGCGCCCATCGCGTAGTAGGCGGGCATCATGTCGGAGCCGGTCGCGCCGATCAGCGCGGTGATCACCAGCGGGGTGGTGCCGCCGAACAGGGACGCCGACAGGTTGTAGCCGACCGACAGGGAGCCGTTGCGGACATCGGTCGGGAACATCGCGGGCAGCGCCGCCGACATCGTGCCCAGCAGACACACCAGGGACAGGCCCAGCATCAGCATGCCGCCCGAGACCGCGACGAGACTTCCCTGCCGTACCAGCAGGAAGGAGGGCGCGGACAGGACGAGGAAGCCGAGCATGCCCGTCATCAGCAGAGGCTTGCGGCCGAAGCGGTCGGACAGCCGGCCCACCCGGTTGATGAGCAGCATGAGCAGCACCATCGTGGCCACGAGGATCAGCAGCCCGTGGGTGACGCTGTAGTCCAGCTCGTCCGACAGATACGTCGGCATGTACGACAGCAGCATGTAGTCGGTGATGTTGTACGCGCCCACCAGGGCGACGCACAGCAGCAGCGGCCGCCAGTGGGCGCGGAAGATCTCGCCGAGACCGCTTCGGGTGGCGGCCCGCGCCGCGTCCGGCTTCCCGGGGCCCCGGGTGCGGTCGGCGGAGTCGTCCAGCTTGAGGTAGGCGGGAGTGTCGTCCAGACGCAACCGCAGATGGATGCCGATCAGGCCGAGCGGGGCGGCCGCGAGGAACGGGACCCGCCAGCCCCAGGCGTCCATGCCGTCCTGGCCCAGCCAGGCGGTGAGGCCCGTGACGAGGCCGGCCGCCGTGGCGTAGCCGGCGAGGGTGCCCAGCTCCAGGAAGCTGCCGAAGAATCCGCGCCGCTTGTCGGGCGCGTACTCGGCGATGAAGGTGGCGGCGCCACCGTACTCGCCGCCGGTGGAGAAGCCCTGGAGCAGTCGGAAGAGTATGAGGAGGACCGGGGCCCAGAAGCCGATGGAGGCGTAGCCGGGGATGACACCGATGGCGAAGGTGCCGATCGCCATCAGGATCATGGTCAGGGCCAGCACCTTCTTACGGCCGATCCGGTCCCCCATCGGCCCGAAGACCATGCCGCCGAGCGGCCGGACCAGGAAGGCGACGGCGAAGGTGGCGAAGGAGGACAGCAGCTGGACGGTGTCGCTCCCGGACGGGAAGAACACCCGCCCGAGGGTGCCGGCCAGATAGGCGTAGATGCCGAAGTCGTACCACTCCATGGCGTTGCCCAGCGAGGCCGCCTTCACCGCGCGCCGCACCGCGGCGTCGTCCGTCACCGTGATGTCGGAACGGCGCAGCCGGGGGTTCTGCCGGCGCCTGGCCGCGCGGAACAACGCCTGATGGCGCTGGGCGGCCGCGGAATCGGGGACTTGGAGGTTCTCTGGGGAGGACGTGGCGACTTCCTTTCCGGAGGCGGACGGCTTGCCTGCGGAGCGTGTGCTCGTACAGGGAGCCTCTGCGTGTGTGGACGGTTCTCAGGCCGTACTGTTCCCCGGATCGGGCGACGTACTGTTTTTGTGACTTCGGTCATGCGGAGGGACGAGCGCGACGGGGGCGTGAAGCCCCCGAAGCGGTATCGGAGGCCGAAGGCTTGCCTTTGTGTCGTGTCACCGGTCAATATGGTGACGTGAATCATGCCTTTCCCTGTGGGACGCTCTGTCTGGATTTCGTCGGTACGTTGCGGGCGCGTCGTAACGAAGCGCCGTTGGAGAAGCTGGCGACGCCCGGTCTGGTGGACGACTGGTTCGTGGAGTCGGGGATGCTCGATCTGGCTCCGGGGGCGAGCGAGTCGGATGTGACGCTGGCGGTGCAGTTGCGCGAGTCCGTGTACGAGCTGGTCGCGGCGCGGCTGGACGGGCGGGCGCTGCCGGTGGAGGCGGTGGCCGAGGTCAATCTGCATGCGGCGGGTCTGCCGGTGACGCTGCGGCTGGGGCCGGATGGTGTGATGCGTTCGGGTTCGGTGGCGCAGGGGCTGGCGGAGCTGGCCCGTGAGACGGTGCGGCTGGTGGGCGGTGACGAGGCGGCGCTGCTGCGGGAGTGCGCCCGGCCGGAGTGCACGCAGGTGTATCTGGACCGTTCGCGGGGGCATCGCCGGGAGTGGTGTGCGATGCGGACCTGTGGCAATCGGGTCAAGGCGGCGAACTACCGGGCGCGGCAGAACGCGGCCCAGGCCTGACCGTAACCGGCCGACTGGACCGACCGTACCCATCCGGGGCCCGGGGACAGTCGGGCGCGGCCCTCGCCGAGCCGCGCCGGACGTCTCGGCCGACCGCGACGGTCAGGCCTCCGAAACCCTCGCGATCTGGGCGTGCCAGACCTCGCTGAGGCGGTCCATCCACAGCCCGGACAACACGTCGAGCGACTTCGGAGCGGCACTGCGCACGACATTCGCGGTCACCAGCCGGGTGCCCTCCTCGGTGGGCGTGAGCACCCACGCCTGGTACAACTGCACCCCGGCGCCGATCCCCAGCCAGCCGATCCGGTACGGCGGCTCGTTCTCGCCCACGAAGATCTCGAACTTGTGCCCGTGCCAGTGCACATGGAAGAACTGCTCCTGCCCCTCGCTGCTCACCGCGCCCACACCGGGGGACCAGTCCGGCCAGTGCGACGCATCGGTGAGCAGCTCGAATGCCCGGTCCACCGGCGTCCGCACCAGAGCCTGCCGCTCGTCGTAGTCGTGCGCGTCGTCGGGCGAGAAGCCGGCCGGCCAGTGAATGTCCGGGCGGCCGTGCGACATCTCGTGCATCCGGCTGGTTTCCTTTCGCGCTACTGCTCGGCTTTCGGTGGGGCCACCGGGAGGAGGCCGCCGGGCAGGACGAGCTCACTCCCAGTCTGTGCCCGGACATCTGATCACGCCTCAGTCGAATGACTGAGAGCGCGGGGACGTCATCGGGATCCGCCCTCGTCCGGGAAGGGGCCCAGGGAGTCCAGAGCGTCCCGCAGCGCCGTGCGCGAACTGATGCCGAGCTTGGGATAGATCTGGTACAGATGAGTGCCGACCGTCCGATGGGACAGGAACAGCCGCTCGGCTATCTGCTTGTTGGTCAGCCCGCTGGCCGCCAGCCGCGCGATGTGCAGTTCCTGCGCGGTCAGGGACACCGACGCGACCGGTGAGATCGCCGGCCCCGCGTACCCCGTCGCGCGCAGCTCCGCCGTCGCCCGCTTCACCCACGGGGCCGCGCCCAGCGCCTCGAAGGACTCCAGCGCCGTGACGAGCTGTTCCCGGGCCTCCCGTGTCGCCCGCCGGCGCCGGAGATGCTCACCGTGGAAGAGCCGTACGCGGGCGATGTCGAACGGCCACTTCTCGGCCTCGCTCCCCACCGAGGACAGCGCCCGGTCGAACAGGGCGAGGGCCTCGTCACCCGGCGCGGTCAGCGCCTCGCAGGCCAGGACCAGCAGATTCAGCCGCGGCGAGAGCGCGGCCATCGCGGAGGCCCGCATGGCGGCCGCGTGCGCCGCGGCCTCGTCGGTCCGGCCGGTCCGCAGGGCCGCCTCCACCAGGTCCATCGCGCTCCACAACGCGTGCGGGACATAGGGCGCGAGGGCGCCGGGCGCGCTGACCACGGTCGCGTACCGGTAGGCGGCCTCGAAATCACCGCCGCCGAGCGCGCCCAGCGCCTTGGCATGACTGGCGAAGAACCGGGCGCCGTGAGCGCCGCGCGGCGTCGCCCAGCGCACGATGTCCGCGACGAGCGCGTCACTCGTCGCCAGTTCACCCCGGGCCGCGGCCACGAGGGCCTGCACATACTGGAGTTCCCAGGCGAAGAAGTGGTAGTCGTGCTCCTCGCACAGGACGAGCCCCTCGCCCGCCAGACGCGTGGCGTCGTCCCAGCGCCCCAAGTTGTAGTAGTCCAGGCCCAGATGCATCAGCGCGCCCAGATGCCGGCGTACGGGCGCGGTGCCGGCCCGGCCGTGCTCGACCAGCCGCACCGACGCCTCCCGCACCCGGGCCAGCCGGTCCGGGTACACCGACGCGGTGCCCAGCCGCACCACCTGGGTCGGATCGTCCTCGACACGCGCCGACAGAGCGTCCAGCCGGGCCAGGCCCTCGGGGCCGGTACGGGCGGGGTCGCCGAAGGTCCGCGACACCGTCCACAGCAGATCGGGCGGTTCGGGAGTCAGCCGGTCCAGGGCCCGGAGCAGCGGCTCCCACAGCCGGGGTTCGCCACCGTGCCAGCACAGCAGCACCAGACTGTGCAGCGCGTCGATGAGCGCGTCGTCGGAGGCGTCGTAACCGTGGTCGCCGTTCTCGATCGCGCCGACCAGCAGACGGTGGGCGGTGTCGATGTCCCCGTCCTTGTTGATCAGCAGGAAGGAGGCGGCCGCCGCCGCGTGCAGCGAGTCGCGACCCGACGGATCGGCCGCGCGGGCCCCGGCCAGCAGCCGTGAGGCGTCCGCCAGTTCGCCCCCGGCGTCGGTGCCGATGTACGCGGCCTCGGCCAGCCGCCGGCTCTTGTCGGCGGGCGCCGGACTGAGTCCGGCGGCCCGGGTCAGGGCGGTCACCGCACCGAGCGCGTCCCCGCGCCGCACTCGCAGATGCGCGGCCTGCTCCAACAGCGCCGCGACCTCCTCGTCCGGCCCCACTGCAGCCTCTCCCAGATGCCACGCGCGCCGCTCCGGCAGATCGGCGAGCACCTCCGCGAGCGCCTGGTGCGCGTGGTGGAGCTCCGCCGTCGTCGCCTGCGCCACCACGGCGGAGCCGATCAGCGGATGCCGGAACGACAGCCGCCTGGTGCCGGCCGAGACCTCCACCAGCCGTTCGCGTTCCGCGGGAGCGAGGTCGTCGATGACGGCGTGCCCGCGCGCCGCGGCCTCGACCGGCGCGAGATCCCCCGTGCCGTCGAGCGCCGCGAGAAGCAGCAGCCGCCGGGTCGGCGCCGGCAGGCCGCCCACCCGGGACACGAACATCGCCTGCAGCCGCTCGCTCAGCGGCAGTACGGCCGGCACCGCCGTCAGCGCGGTGCGCTGTTCCCCGCTCAGGGCGGCCGGGAGTTCGACGAGCGCCAGCGGATTGCCGTGCGCCTCCGCGACGATGCGGCGCCGCACCGCGGGCGAGACATCGGGGTGGGCGAGGGCGATCAGCTCGGCCGAGGCCGTGTCGTCCAGGGGCGGCAGCCGGTGCTCGGTCAGGCCGCTGGACTCGAAGAAGCTGGCGGAGCCGGTACGGCAGGCCGCGACGAAACTGACCTTGCTGCCGACGAGCCGGCGGGCGACGAAACCGAGGACCCCGGTGGTCGCCCGGTCCAGCCAGGGAAGGTCGTCGACGACGACGAGCAGCGGGGTCTCCCGGGAGAGCATCCGCAGCAGCAACAGCACGGCCGTCGAGGTCACCAGCCGGTCGGGGCTCGGCCCGCTGCCGATGCCGACCGCGACCCGCAGGGCGTCGCGGTGGCCGGCGTCCAGGATCCCGAACTCGTCGAAGAGCGGGACGAGAAGCTGATTGAGCCCGGCGTAACTGATGTCGGCCTCGAACTGCACGCCCCGGGCCCGCAGCACCCGCACACCCCGCCGGGCCGAGTCCGCGGCCAGCGCGTCGAGCACGGCCGTCTTGCCCACGCCCGCCTCGCCGGTCAGCAGCAGCGCCGCGCCCTGGACCACGGAGTCGTGCAGGAAGGAACGGATGAACGACAGGTCCTCGGTCCGCCCGACCAGTCGTGTCGCGCCGCGTGGGGAGCGGCGCTCCACCTCGTTCATCGGGCTGCCTCCAACGGCCATGACGTAAGAGAGGCCCGGCGCTGTGCCCCGGACCCGCTCGATTCGAAATCGGTGACTCGTATGATCACTCGCAGGCCCATGCAATCACTCGTACGTGAAGCATGTCCACCAACGGACGCCGTCGGTCCGCTCTCTGGACCACTGGACCTCCACAACCCTTCTGACCGGGGGCTTTTCCCAGCCGTGCACCAGAACGGGGCGTCCGGGCGGGGCCGTCGGAGGGGCTGGGACCGGGCCGGACTGGGCTGGGCTGGGCTGGGCCGGGCGTGCCGCCGCAGTCAGCGGAGGGTCTCCTCGCGGAGGTGGCGGATCAGCCAGGGGGATCCGTCCGGCTTCCCCGTGGTGTACGGCGCGTTCCCGGTGAACAGCCCCGCCGGGTCCTGCCGGCGCTGCGGGTCCGCGTAGCGGACGTAACGGGCCATCAGGCGGCGTACGTCCTCGATCATGTGCAGCCATTTCACGTGCAGTCATTCGATCGTGTCCACCATCGGGCTCTTCTTGTCCTCGGCGACGGGTACGGGCAGGTGTACGGGCATGGGCATGGGCGTCGCCCGGTGCGCCGAGCCTGAACTTCTGGAAATGGACCGGCAAGTCCAGAACGGACGGCCCCCTTCGGGCCCCGTGGTCCGCCCCGAGCGCGAGCGGAGACCGTCGAACCCGCCCGTCTCCCGGGTCAGTCGGATGACGTACCGAGGGGTGGGGTGCGGGGGCGACGGCGACGGGTGCGGGGGAGCGGGGTGACGGTGACGCAGTCGGAGGCAGGGTCAGGTGACGGATGCCCGAGGCGCGGCCGCCGGGGGAGGGTCGGTACGAGGATCACGCACCATGGAAGGGGTTTCCCGTCATGAACGGCGAACAGGCCGGTGGCCGCACCGGTCGGACTGGCTGGACCGGCCGGGTGGGAGAGGCCGGGCCGCCGGCACTCCGGCTGGACATCCGGCGGGTGCTGGACGGTGTGCCGGTGCAGCCCATCGGGGTGGAGTTCCGGTTCGACCCCTCGTCGCCGATGGTGGTGTCGGCGACGTTCACCCCGGGACACGGCCGGGAGGTGACCTGGCGAATCGGTCGCGAGCTGCTGTACCGGGGGCTGTACGGGGAGAGCGGTGAGGGCGACGTACAGGCGTGGCCGGTGCGGGGGGAGACAGCCGACGTGGTGTGGCTGCTGCTGGAATCGCGGGAGAGCAGCGCGGTGTTCGAACTGCCCATGGCCGAGGTCGAGGGGTGGCTGGACGCCACGTACGGACTCGTGCCGGCGGAGGCGGAAGCGGACGCGCTGGACTGGGCGGCCTTCCTCGGGGAATTGCTGGACGACCGCGAGCAGTGCGGCGATTGACCGAGCCGGGCGGATGACGGCCTCGGGCGGCGGTCTGCCGACCGCGGCCTCGGGCGGCGGTCTGCCGACCTCCCCCTCCCCGCGCGCGAACCCCGGGTGGCGGGACGGACGAGGTCCGTACCGCCACCCGGGGCTCGGGATCCGCCCACCGTGTCTTCAGACCGGCCCGGATCAGGCGGCGACGGCGGTGGCGTTGACGACCACGGGGATGTTGCCGCGCGTGGCCTTGGAATAGGGGCAGAGCTGATGGGCGGCCTCGCCGAGCGCGGTGGCGGTGGCCTGGTCGACGCCGCCGAGTTCGAGATGGAGGACGGCGGAGAGGCCGAACTCGCCGTCGTCGCCGTGGGTGAGGGTCGCCTCGACGGTGATGGCGGTCGACGCGAGGGAGATCCCCCGCTGGGAAGCGGCGCGCCGGACGGCACCGAGGAAGCAGGCGCCCCAGCCGGCGGCGAAGAGCTGCTCGGGGTTGGTGGCGCCCCCGGCGCCGCCGAGCTCCTTCGGGATGGCGAGACGGATGTCGAGGAGTCCGTCGCCGGCCTCGACGCGGCCCCCGTTGCGTCCTTCTCCGGTCACCGTGACGACGCCGGTGTAGGTGACTGCCATGTCCGTGTACTCCTCTTCCGTGGGTTTTTCGATGTCACACCTGTTGAGGTGTGACGATTATGATCGCACGAGAAATCACCTGTCAAGGCGGTTACTTATGTGGGCGGGGTATCACCACCCGCTACGACCCGCTACGACCCGCTACGACAAAACCGCCGTCGACGGCCTTGCCGGCCTCCGCCTACGGGCCTTGATGATCTGGCTCAAGGGCCTCGCCAGGTACCCGTCGATCACGCCTTGACACACGTCCAAGGAGCGAAAACCGTTGGGCCCTCGGGCTGGTGGGCATCTACCGTCGCCCGGTGATGAGCGAGACGCACCTGGACGAGTTCACCGAGCGCGGCTTCGTCGTGATCCCACAGGCAGTGCCGGGCGAGCTTCTGGATCGGGCGAACCGCCGGGTCGACGGACTGGTGGCCGGGCAGCCGCCGGAAGCCGGCAAGGCGGGGCCGCATTTCTACTTCCTGGAGACCAAGGAGGAAGAGGATCTGCTGGCTCCGTTGACCGGCGGACCGGCGTTCGGGTACACCGAGGAACTGGCCGGCCCTGGCACCTTGGAGGTCCCCCGGCAGGTTCAGGTCGCACTGAACATCCCGCCGTTCTCGCACCGCCCGGGCATTCCGCACATCGACGCGGCCAACGCCGAGCCGGTCGACGATCCCGAGTTCGGGACCTTCACCATGCTGGCCGGTGTCCTGCTGACCGACCAACTCGCCGAGGATTCCGGCAACCTGTGGGTCTGGCCGGGCACACACCGCACCCACGCCGCCTACTTCCGCGAACACGGCACGGGCACGTACTGCGCCTACCCGCCGATCCCCCTCCCCGAGCCCGAGCAGATCACCGGCCGGGCCGGCGACCTGCTCCTGGCCCACTACCTGCTCGGCCACAACATCGGCGGCAACTTCGCCTCCGACCGGACCCGACGCATGCTCTACTACCGCATCAGCAACCGCGCGCATGCGACCCGCCGGAAGGACTTCCTGCAGGATGTCTGGCTGGAGTACGGGCCGATCAGATCCCGCCTCACCGAGACCTGAAGCAGGC
Organism: Streptomyces sp. NPDC046203; assembly: GCF_040646255.1. Taxonomy (NCBI): domain Bacteria; kingdom Bacillati; phylum Actinomycetota; class Actinomycetes; order Kitasatosporales; family Streptomycetaceae; genus Streptomyces; species Streptomyces sp. NPDC046203. Next base: position 465,391 of record NZ_JBEYZX010000001.1, read on the forward strand.
CTCCGCGTCTCGCGGAAGCGATCTCGCTCGATCAACCCATGGAGCATCCGTCGACCGCGGCCCCGCCGCGCGACGCGAGCTGATCCACCGGATCGGTTCCCACGAGGCCGCACCTCACCGATCGAGCTCAGCCCGATACGCGCCCTGGTGCCGACCGGCACCCCGGTTCCGGGATATGTCCCGCGCCCGTCCGGACGGGCGGTCAGTTGCTCGGACCGGTCCGTGAAACCTGGTCCGGGCCACGGATCCGTGCGCCGAGGGGCGGTGCGGGGAACCTCAGGCCACGGGCGGGAGGTTGGGGCCCGTGGTGCCGAGTTGTTCGGTGGCGATCACCGGCGGCACCGGCCACGTCACCCCCTTCGGCGGCCAGCTCTGGCCGGTGGCCCGGAGGAAGTCCGCGGGCGGCTCGTACAGCGGCGGCTGGGTCCCGTCCGGAATCATCGACGCCCACGAGACGCCCTCGGTGCGGTCCTTGAACTCCTGCTTCATGCCGTCGAGCAGCTCGGGCCGCTCGATGAGGTCGACGGCGCCGGCCGCCAGGTAGCGGGCCGCGGACAGCAGGGCCTGGTGGCCGATGTTGGTGGCCGCCGTGGCGGTGACACCCCAGTTGTGGTTGGGCAGCCCGGGCGGGTAGGCGGCGGACAGCAGCACCGCGGTGGGCGCCTGCCAGCTGATGTCGGCGGTGTCCGTGGCCAGACCGCCGCTGTACGCCGCGGCCGGAGGCGCCAGCGGGGTCAGCTCCGTCGCCATGCCCACCTCGGGCTTGCCGAGCGACTTCTGCACCGCCTTCGCCAGGGCGTGGTCCGCCTCGGTGAACCGGGGCGCGCCGATCTGCCGCATGTTGTCGTCGAGCAGCTCCGCGCCGGCCTTGTTCGCCAGCAGATTCCAGGTGGCGGAGTGGAACTTGTGCACCAGCCGGGTCTGGCTCGCCTGGGCGGCGGCCTTCGCGCAGTCCACGATCTTCTCGTAGAGCACCTGGGCGCGCGCCGGGCTCCCCTCCCGGACGAAGAACCAGATGGAGCACATGTCGGGGGTCACGTTCGGGGCACCGCCGCCGTTGATGATGGCGTAGTGGAACCTGCCGGACGGGGCGACGTTCTTCTCCCGCAGGTACTCCGACATCGTCGCCATCAGCAGGGCGCCGTCCAGGCCGCTCTTGTTGCCCAGCGGGGTGCCGCCGTGTCCCGAGGCGCCCAGGAAGGTGAAGGTCGCCGACACCAGGGCACTGGTGGTGTTCCAGAACGGCACCGTGATGTTGAACGGATGCCAGTCGAGGAAGGCGTCCAGTCCGTCGTAGACCCCCTCCTTGGCCGCGTACGCCTTGCCGACGAGCTGTTCCTCGCCCGCGCTGCCGAACAGTTTGACGGTGGCCTTCAGGCCGTGGGCGCGGATCGCCTGGGCGACGGCGATCGCGGCGGCCGTGCCGCCCGCGCCCAGGGTGTTGTGCGCGTCGCCGTGCCCGGCGCCGTAGGTCGGGCCATAGGCGTCGTAGTGGTACACCAGCGGGTCGTGCGTGGCCACGCCCTTCTTCTGGGAGAGTCCGGGCAGGGCGTCGTACTCGGCGTTGAAGCCGATGACGGGCCCTTCGGTGCCGTAGGTGGCCACGAAGGCGGTCGGGAAGCCCGCCGCGCCCCAGGTGACGGTGAAGCCGTTCGCCTCCAGGAGCGCGGCGGTGGCGAGGGAGGACTTCCACTCACGGAGGGACAGTTCCGCGTGCTGCCATATGTCGTCGCTCAGCTTGGTGATCGCGCCCTCGTTGGCGCCGATCCAGTCGAGCGCGGTCCGCTTCGCCGCGGTGCTCCGCGCCAGCCCCGTCGGGGCCCGGTAGGTGGCCGGGGAGACCCCGGTCCGCTCGTCGTACCCGAGGGTCGCCGCGAGCACCGGGTCGGCCTGGAGGATCGCCGCGGTCGTCGCGGTGGCGCTCAGCCCGAACATCTTGAGCAGACGCCTGCGGCCCATGTCGAGATTGCTCATGCGGTCTCTTCCTCGCTCTGCGGAGAGGGGCGGCTGACGGTCGGAGGAGGCGGACCTCGCGCACACTCCCCGAAGGGCCGGAACGTCGGCCCGTCACCGGGGCGATCGGCGCCTGTCGATGGCGCACCTCGGTGGATCCGGCGCGGGCCGACCGGGGGCGCCGACCGACACATGTTTCCCGGAGTATGTCACATGTGTGTGCTGCGACCGGGCCTTGTGTGACATCAGGTGTGACCGGGGGAGCAGGAGACGGGTCCGGGGAGCGGGGGATGGTCCGGGAGTACGGGACCGGTCCGGGCCGATCTGGTTCAGGCTGGGCCGGGCCGGAACCGGGCTGTCGCGGCGCCGTGTTGTGGTGACGGCCGGACCCCAACCGGTCTCCGCGCGACCGGTCCGCGACCGGCCCGCGTACGCCGATCGGGCGGCGTCTTCGTCACCTCGGCGTCGGAGTGGTGCCGCCGAGGCGCGGGAATCGAGCGTGTGCCGGGTGTGTGGGTGGTGTCAGGTGAGGGTGTACATCACCGAGCGGTCGTGCTTGTGGCGTTGGATGCGGCCCTTGGCGACGAGTGATTCGAGGGTGTTGCGGACGACCTGGGGGGTGGGGGTGCGGTCGGGGTGGTGGGTCATGAGTTCGTCCCGCAGTTCCTTGGCGGGGCGGGGTTCGTCGTGGCCGGCGAGGAGGGTGAGGAGGAGGTCGCCGAGGAGGGGCTGGCGGGTCGCCTTGGGGGTGGTGGCCCGGGGTGTTTTGCCGGTGCGCGGGGTGTGCGGCGCGGGTGTGCGGCGCGGGGCGGCAGAGGTCCGGCGCGAGGTGGCCGGGGTGAGGGTGGGCTCGGTCTGGGCTTGTTCGGGCAGGGGGGAGGGTTCGGTCAGGCCTTCGTAGCGTTCGGCGAGCTGGAGGATGTCGACGAGGAGGGATTCCTCTTG